>NZ_POUB01000009.1 GCF_003236335.1 Micromonospora deserti | reverse complement strand
CCCTCCGCCTGACCCACGCACCACCCGGGCCACCCGAGCTTTCGACGGCGGCCGGACCGCGCACACCCTTTCCGCCACCACCGCGAAACAGGAGGTCGTCATGACCCAGCACAGTCGCGACCTGTCACGCCGCCGACTGCTCTTCGGCGGGGCCGCCGTCGGCGCCGGCGTACTGCTCGCCGGCTGCACCAGCAACGAGCAGCCGACCGAGGCGCAGACCAAAGCGGCGAGCGCCCCCGGCGGCAACAACGAGCCCGGCAAACGGGTGACGGTCGGCTTCTCCGCGCCGGCCGCCGACCACGGCTGGATCGCCGCCATCACCAACAACGCCAAGGCGCAGGCCGCGGCGTACTCCGACGTGGAGTTCAAGACGGTCGAGGCCGGCGCGGACGCCGCGGCCCAGCGCGCGGCGCTGTCCACGCTCATCTCGCAGCGGCCGGACGTGATCGTGCTGCTGCCGCACGACGGCAAGGAGCTCAACGCCTTCGGCCTGGAGGCGATGAAGACCGGCATCCCGGTGGTCAACCTGGACCGGGCCTTCCCCGACGCGCGGGCCTACCGCCTGCAGATCAAGGGCGACAACTACGGCATGGGCGTGGCCGCCGCCACGTACATGGTCGAGCAGTTCAAGGCCAAGGGGATCAGCAACCCGGTCGTCGCCGAGATCGCCGGCATGGACGAACTGGAGCTGACCCAGGAGCGGTCGAAGGGCTTCGCCGACACTCTGACGGCGAATGGCTTCCGGATCGCCAACCGCCGGGCCGCCCGGTTCACCGCCGACTCCGGTCAGCAGGAGGCGTCGCAGCTGCTCCAGGCCCTGCCAAAGATCGACGCGGTCTGGAACCACGACGACGACCAGGGCATCGGCGTGCTGGCCGCGATCAGCCAGGCCAACCGCACCGAGTTCTTCATGGTCGGGGGCGCCGGCTCCAAGAAGGCGATGGAGGACATCCAGGCGGACAACACCGTGCTGAAGGCCACCGTCACGTACAGCCCGTCGATGGCCTCCTCCGCGATCTCCCTGGCCCGGCTGATCGCCCAGGGCCGGGGCATGTCCGATCTGGTGGAACTCCAGGTGCCGAAGGAGATCATCCTCGCCTCGGAGACGATCACCAAGGAGAACGCGAGCAACTACCTGAAGCTCGGGTTCTGACACACGGGGGGAGACCCACCTTGTCCACGACAGACAGACAACTGCGGGTCGGCATGGTCGGCTACGCGTTCATGGGCGCCGCGCACTCGCAGGCGTGGCGCACCGTGAACCGGGTGTACGACCTGCCGGCGCGGGCCCGGATGGCGCTGATCTGCGGCCGGGACGCCGGGAAGGTGGCCGACGCCGCCGACCGGCTCGGCTGGGACGCGTACACCACGGACTGGCGTGAGCTGGTCACCCGCGACGACATCGACGTGGTCGATGTCTGCACGCCGGGCGACAGCCATGCCGAGATCACCCTCGCCGCGCTGGCCGCCGGCAAGCACGTACTGTGCGAGAAGCCGCTGGCCAACACGGTCGCCGAGGCCCGGGCGATGGCCGCCGCGGCGGCCACCGCCGAGGCCGCCGGGGTGCGGTCGATGTGCGGGTTCAACTACCGCCGGGTGCCCGCGGCCACGATGATGCGGCAACTGGTCGCCGACGGGCGGCTCGGGGTGATCCGGCACGTCCGGGCGACGTACCTGCAGGACTGGATCGTGGACCCACAGTTCCCCCTGGTCTGGCGGTTGCAGAAGGACAGGGCGGGATCCGGTGCGCTCGGCGACATCGGCGCGCACATCATCGACCTGACCCAGTACGTCACCGGCCAGCTGATCACCGGGGTCAGCGCGGTCACCGAGACCTTCGTCAAGGAACGGCCGTTGCCGGCCGGGTCGAGTGGCCTGGCCGCCACGGTGGACGGCGCCGAGCCGGCCGACGGGACCGGGTCCGCCGGCGGCCACGGGCCGGCCACCGGGACGGTCACCGTCGACGACGCGGCCGTCTTCGTGGCCCGGCTCGACGGCGGCGCGCTGGCCACGTACGAGGCGAGCCGGTTCGCCACCGGCCGCAAGAACGCTCTCCGGGTGGAGATCAACGGGTCCCTCGGCTCGGTGGTCTTCGACCTGGAACGCCTCAACGAACTGGAGTTCTACGACGCGACGCGGCCCGCCGCCGAGCAGGGCTTCACCCGGATCCTGGTGACCGAGGGCGGGCACCCGTACATGTCCGCCTGGTGGCCGCCCGGCCACATCATCGGCTACGAGCACTCCTTCACCCACCAGATGCGGGACTTCATCGAGGCGGTCGCCACCGGCGCCGACCCGGCTCCCTCCTTCGCCGACGCGTTACAGGTCCAGCTCGTGCTGGACGCGGTGACCCGGTCGGCGGAGCTCGGCTCCTCCTGGACCGAGGTGGAACCGGCGCTGGCCACGGTCGCCGCCTGAGCCACCGGCCCGGCCGGTGCCCACCGGCCGGGCCGGACGTCCCATCCACCCCGCGGTGCCGGCCTCCCGGCCGGCGTCGCCCGACCGGCTTTCCGGGCCGACCGGCGAGGGACCGGCCGCGGTTGCGCCCCGCGGCGGGTACGAGGTCGTCCCCGGAGGGCGTGCGGCCGGGCCCGAACGGCCCGGTGGCGCACGAGCAGGACGGTCGTCCGGTGCGGCCGGACCGGGATTCCCCGGCCGCACCGGAGGACCGCCACACACCCGGCGATCAGGAGGCCCCCGCATGGCACCGTCCGTCTCTCCCGCCACCGTCACCGCCCACCCCCGGTGGCCCGGAGTACTGCGCGTCTGAGGACGTCCGGCCGGGGCGCGCTGCCGTCCCGACCGGCGGATGCGGGGGAGGCAGGGCCGAGACGCCGACCGACCCTGCCTGCCAGCCCCGTCCGCACCCGCACCGGGACCGGTCCGGCGTCGGCGCCGCCGACGTCGACGCCGTCCGGTGTGCTCCACCCCGGGGCGGGCGGCGGACGGGGCCCATCCGTACAGATCCATATCTTTCCGAACAAACCTGTGATATCCATGTAATTCAATGCACTGCCGGTCGTCGTGATCGGGAAGGAGCGACCATGCGCACGGGTGTCTGGCTGGTGGGGGCGCGCGGATCGGTCGCGACCACCAGCATCGTCGGGGCCCTCGCCCTCCGGGCCGGGCTGGCCGGGCCGACCGGCTGCGTCACCGAACTGCCGGAGCTGCGCGGTCCCGCCCTGCCAGCCTTCACCGATCTGGTCTTCGGCGGGCACGACGTGGTCAGCACGCCACTGGCCAAGCGCGCCGAGGCGCTGGCCGCCGCCGGGGTGCTGCCCGGCCGGCTGGTCGCCGCCCTCCCCGAGGAGCTGGCCGCGGTGGAACACGAGCTGCGTCCGGCCCCCACCGCCGGCACCCAGGCCGACCGGGCCGCCGCCATCGTCCGCGACCTCTCCGACTTCCGGCACCGCCACGGCCTGGACCGGGTGGTGGTGGTCAACGTCTCGGCCACGGAGCCGGCCGCCCGGCCACACCCGGCCCACGCCGATCCGGCCGCGCTGCACGCCGCGCTCGCCGGGCCGGACGAGGTGCTGCCGCCCAGCTCGCTCTACGCGTACGCCGCGGTGACGGCGGGCTGCCCGTACGTCGACTTCACCCCGTCAACCGGATTGCGGCTGCCGGCGCTGGGCGCGTTGGCCGCCGAGCGCGGCCTGCCGTACGCCGGGCACGACGGCAAGACCGGGGAGACCCTGGTCAAGTCGGTGCTCGCCCCGATGTTCGCGATGCGCCACCTGGCGGTGCGCTCCTGGTCCGGGGTCAACCTGCTCGGCGGCGGTGACGGCGCCACCCTCGCCGACCCGGCCGCGAACGCGGCGAAGGTCGAGAGCAAGCAACGGGTGCTCGGCGAGACCCTCGGCTACGAGCCGCAGGGCGGCACCCGGATCGAGTACGTCGAGGAGCTCGGCGACTTCAAGACCGCGTGGGACCTGGTCACCTTCGCCGGCTTCCTGGGCACCAGGATGCGGATGGAGTTCACCTGGCACGGCTGCGACTCGGCGCTGGCCGCGCCGCTGGTGCTCGACCTGGCCCGGCTCACCGCCGCCGCGCACGCCGCCGGACTGGCCGGCCCGCTGGCCGACCTGGCCTTCTTCTTCAAGGACCCGCTCGGCGCGCCCACCCACTCGCTGGCCGAGCAGTGGCAGCGGCTGCGCGAGTTCACCCGCCGGCTGCACTCGGGAGGTGGCCATGCCGACCGCGGCTGATCTCGCCGAACTGGTCCGGGCGCCGGCCGCCCTCTCGGTGCCGGGGGACGTCGTCGCCGGGGCGGCGGCGGCCGGGGTGCTCGACCGGCGTACCCCCGCCCTGGCCGGCGCGTCGGTGTTGCTCTACTGGGCCGGCATGGCGGCCAACGACTGGGCCGACCGCGGGCTGGACGCCGTCGAACGCCCGGAGCGGCCGATTCCGAGCGGCCGGGTCCGCCCCGGCACCGCGCTCGGTCTCGCCGCCGGGCTTACCGCCGCCGGGGTCGGGCTGGCCGCCGCCGCCGGGGGCCGGCGGGCCGCGGCCGTCGCCGTCCCGCTCGCCGCCGCCGTCTGGGGCTACGACCTGGCGGCGAAGAACACCGCCGCCGGGCCGGCCGTGATGGCCGCCTGCCGTGGCCTGGACGTGCTGCTCGGCGCGGCCGGCGGGCGGGTGCTGCGGGCGCTGCCGGCGGCGCTCACCGTGGCCGCGCACACGTGGACGGTCACCGCGCTCTCCCGCCGCGAGGTCACCGGCGCCGACCCGGCGCTGCCGCTGGGTACCCTCGCCGGCACCGCCCTGGTCGCGGCCAGCGCCGCCACCGCCCGGGCTCGCACCGGCCGGCGCTGCGCCGCCGGGTCCCGCACCATCGGGGGCGACGCCGTGGACCTGCCCGTCGCCGCCCGCCGCCGGAACACCGTCGCCGGCGCCCTGCCGGTGGCGTTGGCCGGGTGGTACGCCGCCCGCTACGGGGCGGCCCAGGCCCGGGTGGTGGCCGAGCCGTCCGCCGGGCGGGTGCGGGCCGCCGTCGGCGCCGGGATCACCGGGCTGCCCGCGTTGCAGGGCGCGCTGACCGCGCGCGCCGGCGCCGGGCTGCTCGGGCTGGCGGTCGCGGCGGCGGCGCCGGTGGGCCGCCGGCTCGCCCGGATGGTTTCCCCGACATGACCGCCCCAGGTCGCCGCGCGGTCGAATCCGGCGTGCCGCCCGCACCCGACCCGACGGCCGGGTCCCGCCCCACCGGGCTGCGGTTCGGCTACGGCACCAACGGGTTCGCGAACCACCGGCTCGACGACGCGCTCGCGGTCATCGCCGATCTCGGCTACGCCGGCGTCGCGCTCACCCTGGACCACGACCACCTCGACCCGTTCGCGCCGGGACTGGCCCGGCGGGTGGCCGCCGTGGCCCGCCGGCTGTCGGCGCTCGGCCTCGGGGTGGTCGTCGAGACGGGCGCGCGCTACCTGCTCGACCCGTGGCACAAGCACGCCCCGACGTTGCTGCACGACGACCCGGCGCGACGGGTCGAGTTCCTGCACCGGGCCGTGCGGATCGGCGCCGACCTCGGCGCGGAGGCGGTCTCCTGCTGGGCGGGGGTACGCCCCGACCAGGTCCCGCCGGCGATCGCCTGGGACCGACTGGTGGCCGGCTGCGCCGTGGTGGTCGACGCCGCCGAGGCGGCGGGCGTGCCGTTGGGGTTCGAGCCGGAGCCGGGGATGCTGGTGGAGGACATCGCCGGCTGGCGCCGGCTGCGCGCCGTGCTCGGTGACCCGGCCGGCTTCGGCATCACCCTCGACATCGGGCACTGCCGCTGCCTGGAGCCGCGACCGGTCCCCGAGTGCGTGCGCGAGGTGGCCGCCCACCTGGTCAACGTGCAGATCGACGATATGCGCCGGGGCGTGCACGAGCACCTGGAGTTCGGCGCCGGCGAGATCGACTTCCCGCCGGTGCTGGCGGCCCTCGCCGACGCCGGCTACCGGGGCCTGGTCGCCGTCGAGCTACCCCGGCACTCGCACGCCGCTCCGACCATCGCCGCCCGCTCGATCGACTTCCTGCGCCACGCGGCGAAGGAGGCAGAGCCAGGGGAGCGGCACCGGTAGCTGCGGACCAGCACGAGGGAGGAGATGTCGATGACACCGGACCAGCTCCGGGCGGCCCTGCGGGGCGTACCCGATCCCGACTGGCTGGCGGCGGCGCTGCACCAGGTGGCGGCGGAGCCGGCGACGATCGAGCGGTTCTTCCCGGCCGCCGGCCGGCGCTGCGGCCGCCACGAGCTGCCCGACCTGCCCGGGTGGACCGCCGACGAGGCCGCCCGGGCGCTGCTGCTGACCGCGCTGCCCACCGACCACGCCCGGTACGCCGAGGCCCTCTACCGACACGGCGACGCCGCCGAGCGGCGGGCGGTGCTGAAGGCGTTGCCGCTGCTGCCGGTCGGCGCCGCCGGGGTGCCGCTGCTGCACGACGCGATCCGCACCAACGACACCCGGCTGGTCGCCGCCGCCCTCGGCCCGTACGCCCGGCACCTCGCCCCGGCGGCGTGGCGGCAGGCCGTGCTCAAGTGCGTCTTCACCGGCGTGCCGCTGGCCGTGGTGGCCGACCTCGACGCCCGGGCCGACGGCGAGCTGGCCGCGATGCTCGCCGCGCTCGCCGCCGAGCGGCAGGCCGCCGGCCGCACCCTGCCGGCCGACGCCACCGACCTGCTCGACCGGCTCAGCGCCGACCGGGCCAGCACCGCCGCCGGCCGGGCCGGCGGATCAGACCGGCTCAGCACCAGGGAGGCGTGATGCGCATCTTCGACCCGCACATCCACATGACCTCGCGGACCACCGACGACTACGAGCGGATGGCCGCGGCCGGCGTCCGGGCGGTGGTGGAACCGGCGTTCTGGCTGGGCCAACCCCGCACCAACCCCGGCTCGTTCGCCGACTACTTCGACTCGTTGGTCGGCTGGGAGCCGTTCCGGGCCGGCCAGTTCGGGGTGCGGCACCACGCCACCGTGGCGCTGAACCCGAAGGAGGCCAACGACCCGCGCTGCCGCCCGGTGCTCGACCTGCTTCCGCGCTATTTGGACAAGGACACCGTGGTGGCGGTCGGCGAGATCGGGTACGACTCGATGACCCCGGAGGAGGACGAGGCGTTCGCCGCCCAGCTCGCCCTGGCCGTCGCGCACGACCTGCCGGCACTGGTACACACCCCGCACCGGGACAAGGCCCGGGGCGTGGAGCGCAGCCTCGCGGTGGTCGCCGAGTCCGGCATCGAGCCGGGCCGGGTGGTGCTCGACCACCTCAACGAGGTGACCGTGAAGCTGGCCCGGGACACCGGCTGCTGGCTCGGCTTCTCGATCTACCCCGACACGAAGATGTCGCCGCCGCGGATGGTGGAGATCCTGCGCGAGCACGGCACCGAGCGGATGCTGGTCAACTCGGCGGCCGACTGGGGACGCTCCGACCCGCTGCTGACCCGGGCCACCGGGGAGGCGATGCTGGTCGCCGGGTTCACCGAGGACGACGTCGACCGGGTGCTGTGGCGCAACCCGGTGGAGTTCTACGGCCAGTCCGGGCGGCTCGACCTGACCGACCTGGACCTCGCCGGCGTGGACCGGCCGAGGGACACCTTCGCCGGCAACTCCATCCTGCGCGGGGGTAGCTGATGCGGCTGCGGCACGCCGGCGGCACCACCGTCCACCTCGGCTACTGCACCAACGTGCACCCGGCCGAGGACCTCGCCGGCATCCTCACCCAGTTGGACACCTACGCCGTGCCCGTCCGCGCGGCCCTCGGCGGCGACCTGCTCGGCCTCGGGCTCTGGCTGGCCGCGCCGGTCGCGGCCGAACTCGCCGCCGACCCCGGGGCCCGTCGGCGGCTGCGCGCCGAGCTGACCGCCCGAGGGCTGGAGGTGGTGACGCTCAACGGCTTCCCGTACGCGGCGTTCCAGGCCCCCGTGGTCAAGGGCGACGTGTATCACCCGGACTGGACCACCGGACGGCGGCTCGCGTACACCCTCGACCTGGCCCGGGTGCTGGCCGACCTGCTGCCGGACGACGCCGCCCGCGGCTCGGTCTCCACCCTGCCGCTGGCCTGGCGGCAGCCCTGGGACGCCGGCCGCGCGGCGGGAGCCCGCCGCCGGCTGGACCAGCTCGCGGCCGGGCTCGCCGCCGTCGAGCGGGATACCGGCCGGCGGATCAGGGTCGGCTTCGAGCCGGAACCGGGCTGTGTGGTGGAGAGCACCGCACAGGCCGCGATGCTGTCCGGTATGGACACCGAGCGGCTCGGGGTCTGTCTCGACCTGGCGCACCTCGCCTGCGCCTGGGAGGAACCGGCGGAGGCGTTGGGCCGGCTGCGCGCCGCCGGCCTGCCGGTGGTGAAGGTGCAGGTCTCCGCCGCCGTCGAGGCCGCCGACCCGGCCGGCTCCGCCGACGCGCTGCGCCGGTGGGTGGAGCCGCGCTTCCTGCACCAGACCCGCGCCGCCGGCTGCGCGAGCGCGCCGGACCCGGCCGACCCGGCGCACGCCGCCGACGACCTGGACGCCGCACTGGACGCCCGGCTGCCCGGGCCGTGGCGGGTGCACTACCACGTGCCGCTGCACGCCCCGCCGGAACCACCGCTGGACTCGACCCTGCCGGTGCTGCGCGCCGCCCTCGCCGCGCTCTATTCCGGCCCGGAGGCCGGCTGCGACCACCTCGACGTCGAGACGTACACCTGGGGGGTGCTGCCGGCGGCGCGGCGACCGCGTTCCGCCGGGGAGCTGGCCACCGGGATCGCCGCCGAGCTGGCCTTCGCCCGCGACGAGCTGGTCGCGCTCGGCCTGGCGCCGGCGGACCGCCCCACCCCGGCCCGGGCGGAGGTACGGCGATGAGCCGGCGACTCGTGGTGCTGGACGTGGTCGGGCTGACCCCACGGCTGCTGGCGCACATGCCCCGGCTGCGCGCGGTGGCCGACGCCGGATTCTCCGCCGAGCTCGGCACGGTGCTGCCCGCGGTGACCTGCTCGGTGCAGTCCACCTTCCTCACCGGAGCGCTCCCCGCCGGGCACGGCATCGTCGGCAACGGGTGGTACTTCCGGGACCTCGGCGAGGTGCTGCTCTGGCGGCAGCACAACGCCCTGGTCGGCGGCGAGAAGCTCTGGCAGGCGGCCCGCCGCGCCGAGCCCGGCTGGACGGTGGCCAACGTCTGCTGGTGGTACGCGATGGGCGCGGACGTGAACTGGACGGTCACCCCCCGGCCGGTCTACCACGCCGACGGGCGCAAGGAACCGGACTGCTACACCGACCCGCCGGAGCTGCACGACGCGCTCACCGACCGGCTGGGCACCTTCCCGCTGTTCACCTACTGGGGGCCGGGCGCCGGGATGCCCTCGTCGCGGTGGATCTGCCGGGCCGCCGAGCAGATCCTCGCCGAGCAGTCGCCCGACCTGACCCTGGTCTACGTCCCGCACCTGGACTACGACCTGCAACGCTTTGGTGCCTCCTCGCCCCGGGCCGCCGCGGCGGCGGCCGAACTGGACGGGGTGCTCGGCCCGCTGCTGGACGCCGCCCGGGCCCGGGACGCGACTGTGGTGGTGCTCTCGGAGTACGGCATCACCGACGTGTCCCGGCCGGTCGACGTCAACCGGCTGCTGCGCGCCGAAGGGTTGCTGCGGGTGCACACCCAGGCCGGGATGGAGTACCTCGACCCGTGGACGTCCCGGGCGTTCGCGGTCGCCGACCACCAGGTCGCGCACGTCTACGTCCGGGACCCGGCGGACGTGCCGGCGGTGGCGAAGCTCTGTGCCGGGCTGCCCGGGGTGGCCGAGGTGCTCGACGCCGACGGCAAGGCCGCGCACGGGCTGGACCACCCGCGCGCCGGCGAGCTGGTGCTGGTGGCCGAGCCGGACGCCTGGTTCACCTACTACTACTGGCTCGACGACGCCCGCGCGCCGGACTTCGCCCGCCTGGTCGAGATCCACCGCAAACCCGGCTACGACCCGGCGGAGCTGTTCTTCGATCCGGCCGCCCCAGGCGCGGCCAAGCGTCGGGCCGCGGTGGCGCTGGCCCGCAAGAAGCTCGGGATGCGCTACCTGATGAGCGTGGTCGGGCTGGACGCCGGGGCCCGGGCGGTGCGCGGCTCGCACGGGCGGCTGCCGGCCGACCCGGCGGACGGTCCGGTGCTGCTCTGCTCCGACCCGACCGCGGCCCGGAGCCGGGTCGCGGCGACCGAGGTGAAGGGCCTGCTGCTGGAGCTGGCCGGGCTGGAGGCGCGATGACCGTGACCGTCGCGCCGACCGACACGGCCGGGCTGCGTGCCCGGTTCGACGCCGAACTGGCGGCCTTCCTCGACCGGCAGGGCCCGGAGTGGCCGGACGGGGCGCCCCGCGGGGTCTTCACCGCCCTGCACCGGTTCGTGCTGGCCGGCGGGAAGCGGCTGCGCCCGCTCTTCTGCTACTGGGGCTGGCGCGGCGCCGGCGGCCCGGACGGTGCCCCGATCGTGGTCGCCGCAGCCGCGCTGGAGCTGTTCCACGCGTTCGCGCTGATCCACGACGACATCCTCGACGGCAGCGACCGCCGCCGGGGCGAGCCATCGGTGCACCGGCTCTTCGCCGACCTGCACACCCGCTCGTCCTGGCGGGGCGACCCGGAGGCGTACGGGCGCAACACCGCGCTGCTCTGCGGGGACCTCTGCGCCGCCTGGTCGGACCAGATGTTCCACGAGTGCGGGCTCAGCACCGAGCAGGTGCACCGGGGGTACGGGGTCTTCGCGCTGATGCGTACCGAGGTGATCGCGGGGGAGTACCTGGACCTGGTCTCCGGGGTGGGCGACGGCTCGGTGGCCAGCGCGCTGACCGTGATCCGGATGAAGGCGGCCCGCTACACGGTGACCCGGCCGTTGCAGATCGGGGCGGCGCTGGCCGGGGCGGAGCCGGAGCTGTCCGCCGCGCTGGCCGAGTTCGGTGACCCGCTGGGGGACGCGTTCCAGCTCCGCGACGACGTGCTCGGGGTGTTCGGCGACCCGGCGGTGACTGGCAAGTCGGTCCTGGACGACCTGCGCGAGGGCAAGCCGACGGTGATGATGGCGTTGGCCCGCGACGCCGCCGACCGGGCGCAGACCGTCCGGCTGCGCGAGCTGTTCGGCAACGCGGCGCTCGACGCCGACGGCGCCGCCGAGCTGCGGAAGATCATCGAGAGTACCGGCGCGCGGGAGAAGATCGAGCAGATGATCCGGGTACGCGCCGATGCCGCGCTGACCGCCCTGGCGGACGCCCCGTTGGACCGGGAGACGCGCGCCGCCCTCACCGGGCTCGCCGCCCAGGTGGTCGACCGCCGCCTCTGACCGGCCCGCGTGGTGGCCCCGTCCCGCGCTCCGCTGTCGGTCCGGGCGCGGCGGGCCGGGGTCGGTGTGACAGGAGCGGCGTGCCCGGCGTCGGTGTGACCGGCGGGCTTTTGGCGGGATGGACAAAAGTCCACGATGGATCGGCAGAAGGTATGGACACATCGATGTCAGCCGTTTAATGTCGTGGCCATCACACAGCTGTTTCGTCGAGGTGAACCGGCGGCGCGGGAACCCATCGACTGGTGGCCTCCGAGCACGTGGCACGCCAACCCTCGGTGGTCACGGCCGGCCGGGCACGGCACCCGGCGGGCCGATCGCATCCCCGCTACGGCATCCGGCGCGACGGCGCGCGCCCCGCCCTGGCAGTCACACGTCAGGAAGGGACAGCACAACGATGTCCACCACGGACAGCTTCATCCGCACACCCCGACGATGGTTCTCCGCCGGCTCGGCACTGCTCCTGGTCGCCGCCGGCACGGTCGCCCTCGGCGCCGGCCCGACCGCACTCGGCGGCCCGGCGCCGGCCCAGGCCCACCCCATCACCGCCACCGACTTCCAGCAGGTCACCCTCGCCAAGGGCGTGGCCGAGGTCGGCGAGCCGATGACCATCGCGGTGCTGCCGGACCGGTCGGTCCTGCACACCGCCCGCAACGGCACGGTCCGCCGCACCGACTCCGCCGGCACCACCGCCGTGATCGGCACGCTCCCCGTCTACACCCACGACGAGGAGGGCCTGCAAGGCATCGGGGTGGACCCGAACTTCGCCAGCAACCGGCACATCTACCTCTACTACGCGCCGCCGCTGTCCACCCCCACCGGCGACGCCCCGGCGACCGGCAGCGACTTCTCCGCCTGGCAGGGGGTCAACCGGCTCTCCCGGTTCACCCTGAACGCCGACTTCACCATCAACACCGGCAGTAAGGCCGACATCCTCGACGTGCCGGCCGACCGGGGCATGTGCTGCCACGTCGGCGGCGACATCGACTTCGACGCCGCCGGCAACCTCTACCTCTCCACCGGCGACGACACCAACCCGTTCGACTCCTTCGGCTACGCGCCCATCGACGAGCGCACCAACCGCAACCCGGCGTACGACGCGCAACGATCGGCGGCCAACACCAACGACCTGCGCGGCAAGATCCTGCGGATCAAGGTCAACGCGGACGGGTCGTACTCGGTCCCGGCGGGCAACATGTTCGTCGACTCCGACCCGCGGACCCGGCCCGAGATCTACGCGATGGGCTTCCGCAACCCGTTCCGGATGAGCGTCGACAAGGCCACCGGCATCGTCTACGTCGGCGACTACGGGCCGGACGCCGGCTTCACCACCAGCCGGGGCCCGAGCGGGCAGGTCGAGTTCAACCGGGTCACCGGGCCGGGCAACTACGGCTGGCCGTACTGCACCGGCACGAACACCACCACCGAGACGTACGCGGAGTGGGACTTCGCCACCGGCACCGCCGGGCCGAAGTTCAGCTGCGCCGGCGGGCCGGCCAACAACTCGTTCCGCAACACCGGCCTGCCCACCCTCCCGGCGGCGAAGCCGGCCTGGATCCGGTACGCCGGCGACGCCGGCAGCCCGCCCGAGTTCGGCGGCGGCTCCGAGTCGCCGATGGCCGGCCCGGTCTACCGCTACCAGGCGTCGTCGACCTCCACCACGAAGTTCCCGCAGTCCTTCGACGGGCAGTTCTTCGCCGGCGAACTGGGGCGCGGCTGGGTCAAGCCGATCCACCTCAACGCCGACGGCTCACCGGGCACCATCGACACCTTCCCGTGGAACGGCAAACAGGTCATGGACATGGCGTTCGGGCCCGACGGCGCGCTCTACGTGCTCGACTACGGCACCGGGTACTTCAACGGCGACGCCAACTCCGCGCTCTACCGCTACGACTACACCGCCGGCGGCAACCGCGCGCCGACCGCGGTCGCCACGGCCGACAGGACCTCCGGCACCGCACCGTTGACCGTGAACTTCTCCTCGGCCGGGTCGTCGGACCCGGAGGGCGGCGCGCTGACGTACTCGTGGGACTTCGGCGACGGCACCAGCTCGACCGCGGCCAACCCGAGCAAGACCTACACCGCCAACGGCAGCTACCCGGTCACGCTGACCGTCCGCGACCCGCAGGGCGCCACCGGCACCGCCAACGTCCGGATCGGGGTCGGCAACACCGCCCCGACGGTCACCATCACCAGCCCCGCCCACGGCCAGCTGTTCAGCTACGGCGACACCGTGCCGTTCAGCATCAGCGTCACCGACCCGGAGGACGGCGCGGTCGACTGCACCAAGGTCAAGATGACCTACGTGCTGGGCCACGACAGCCACGGCCACCAGATCACCTCGACGACCGGCTGCTCCGGCTCGATCACCATCCCGGTCGACGGCGAGCACGACGACGCGGCGAACATCTTCGCCGTCTTCGACGCCGAGTACACCGACGCCGGCGGCCTGACCACACACCAGCAGCACATCCTCCAGCCCAGGAAGCGGCAGGCGGAACACTTCACGACCTCCGCCGGCATCGCCACCTTCGACAAGGCGACGGCCGAGGGCGGCCGGACCGTCGGCAACATCAACAACGGGGACTGGATCGCGTTCGAGCCGTACCGGCTCACCGACGTGACGTCGTTCAGCGCCCGGGTCTCCTCGGCCGGCTCCGGCGGCACCCTCCAGGTGCGGGCCGGCTCGGCGACCGGCACCGTGCTCGGCTCCGCCACCGTCCCGGTCACCGGCGCGTGGGACGCCTTCACCACGGTCACCGGCAGCGTCAGCAACCCGCCGGCGGGCACCACCACGCTCTACCTGACCTTCGCCGGGTCCGGCATCGGCGCCCTCTACGACGTGGACTCGTTCACCTTCAACCCCGATCCCGTCAGCGGCGGCGCCGGGCCGATCGTGGGGCTCGGCGGGAAGTGTCTGGATGTGCGCAACGCCGGCACCGGCGACGGCACCCAGATCCAGATCTACACCTGCAACGGCTCGGCGGCGCAGACCTGGTCGGTGACGCCGAACTCGACGGTCCGGGCGTTGGGCAAGTGTCTGGACGTCTCCGCTGGTGGTTCGGCGGACGGTACGAAGATCCAGTTGTGGACGTGTAACGGCACGGGGGCGCAGAACTGGTCTGCGCAGGCCGACGGGACCGTGCGGAACCCGCAGTCGGGCAAGTGCCTGGACGTGTCGGGCAACAACTCGGCCGACGGTACGGCGGTGCACCTGTGGACCTGCCACAGCGGCGCCAACCAGAAGTGGACCCTGCCCTGAGTCGAGCGGAGGGGCCGGTCCCGGCGTACCGTCGGTGACGGCGGTCCCTCCCGACCTCCCTGAGGAGAAGCCACATGCGCAGTTTCCTGCGACCCGCACTCGGCGTGGCCACCGCCGCCCTCGCCGTCCTCGCCTGCACCAGCCAGGCCGCTCCCGTCAGCGCCGCCGACGCCGCCTACGACGTGCTGGTCTTCTCGAAGACCGCCGGCTTCCGGCACGACTCCATCGCGGCCGGCACCCAGGCCATCCGCGACCTGGGCGCGGCGAACAACTTCACCGTCACCGCTACCGAGGACGCCGCCGCGTTCACCACCGGCAACCTCGCCCAGTACGAGGCGGTGGTCTTCCTCAACACCACCGGTGACGTGCTCAACGCCAGCCAGCAGAGCGTCTTCGAGTCGTACATCGGCTCCGGCGGCGGCTTCGTCGGCGTGCACGCAGCCGCCGACACCGAGTACGGCTGGTCCTTCTACGGCAACCTGGTCGGGGCGTACTTCGCCTCGCACCCGCACATCCAGCAGGCCACCGTCAGGGTGGAGAACCGGGCGCACGCCGCCACCGCGCACCTGCCGCAGACCTGGACCCGCACCGACGAGTGGTACAACTACCAGACCAACGCCCGCTCCACCGCCCGGGTGCTGGCCACCCTCGACGAGTCGTCCTACTCCGGCGGCTCGATGGGCGCCGACCACCCGCACTCCTGGTGCAAGACCTACAACGGCGGCCGGGCCTTCTACACCGGCGGTGGGCACACCCAGGCGTCGTACGCCGAGCCGGCGTTCCGGGCCCACCTGCTCGGCGGCATCCGGTACGCGGCCGGCCGCGCCAAGGCCGACTGCCGGCCGGAGACCGGCTACACCACCCTCTACAACGGCTCCACCAGCGGCTGGTCCCAGGCCGGGCCGGGCAGCTTCAGCAACGCCGACGCCACCCTCACCTCGGTCGGCGGGATGGGGCTCTACTGGTACAGCGGGAAGCAGTTCACCGACTACTCGCTGAAGCTGGACTGGCGGCTCGCCGGGGACGACAACTCCGGGGTCTTCATCGGCTTCCCACCGTCGAGCGACCCGTGGTCGGCGGTGAACAACGGGTACGAGATCCAGATCGACGCCACCGACGCGGCGGACCGCACCACCGGCGCGGTCTACACCTTCAAGTCCGCCGACATCGCCGCCCGGGACGCGGCGCTCAACCCGCCCGGCGAGTGGAACACCTACGAGCTGCTGGTCGAGGGGGAGCGCCTCCAGGTGTTCCTGAACGGGGTGAAGATCAACGACTTCACCAACACCGACCCGGCCCGCTCGCTCGCCGGCCACATCGGCATCCAGAACCACGGCACCGGCGACGACGCGTCGTTCCGCAACATCCGGATCAAGGAGTTGGGCACCCCGCCGCCGACCGGGAACACCACCGTCCAGGCCGAGGCGTTCAGCGCGGCCAGCGGGGTCACCCCGTTCACCAAGACCGGCGCGAACGGCGGCCAGACCCTCGGCTACATCGACCCGGGTGACTGGGCCGCCTACCAGGGGGTCGACCTGACCGGGGTCACCTCGTTCCGGGCGCGGATCGTCTCCGGCGGCCCGGGTGGCACCATCCAGGTGCGTACCGGCTCCACCACCGGCACCGTGCTCGGCTCGGTGGCGGTGCCGAACACCGGCAGCTGGACCAGCTTCGCCGACGTCACCACCGCCCTCGCGGGCGTCCCGTCTGGCCCGCAGACCCTCTACCTGACCTTCACCGGTTCGGGCTCCGGGCTGTTCGACGTGGACGACTTCACCCTGATGAAGGGGAGCGGCGGCGCCGGGCCGATCGTGGGGCTCGGCGGGAAGTGTCTGGATGTGCGCAACGCCGGCACCGGCGACGGCACCCAGATCCAGATCTACACCTGCAACGGCTCGGCGGCGCAGACCTGGTCGGTGACGCCGAACTCGACGGTCCGGGCGTTGGGCAAGTGTCTGGACGTCTCCGCTGGTGGTTCGGCGGACGGTACGAAGATCCAGTTGTGGACGTGTAACGGCACGGGGGCGCAGAACTGGTCTGCGCAGGCCGACGGGACCGTGCGGAACCCGCAGTCGGGCAAGTGCCTGGACGTGTCGGGCAACAACTCGGCCGACGGTACGGCGGTGCACCTGTGGACCTGCCACAGCGGCGCCAACCAGAAGTGGACCCTGCCCTGACGGTCGGATCGTCGCGGGGACCGGCCCTTCCGTGCCGGTCCCCGCGGCCCTAGAGTGAGGACGGCGACCGTGCAGGTGGCCGGTGACCCGGCGGGAGGCGCAACCCGTCGGGCCCAGGCGCGTACTCCGCGCCCACCGGTCCGCGTGCCCGGTCCGCCGGCGCACCGGCCCGCCCCGGTCACCCTCGCCCCGGTCCCGCACAGGAATCCCCATCACCACAGGGGAGAAGGACAATGGCGCGACCCATCACGCTCTTCACCGGCCAGTGGGCCGATCTTCCGTTCGACGAGGTCTGCCGGCTCGCCTCCGAGTGGGGCTACGACGGGCTGGAGGTCGCCTGCTGGGGCGACCACTTCGAGGTCGACAAGGCCCTCGCGGACGCCTCGTACGTCGACCGGAAGCGGGACACGCTGGCCAAGCACAACCTCCAGGTGTTCGCGATCTCCAATCACCTGGTCGGCCAGGCCGTCTGCGACCACCCCATCGACGAGCGGCACCAGGGCATCCTGCCGGCGCGGATTTGGGGCGACGGCGAGCCCGAGGGGGTACGCCGACGGGCCGCCGAGGAGCTGAAGGACACCGCCCGGGCGGCGGCGAAGCTCGGGGTGACGACCGTGGTCGGCTTCACCGGCTCGTCCATCTGGCACACCCTGGCGATGTTCCCGCCGGTGCCGCCGGCGATGATTGAGCGCGGCTACCAGGACTTCGCCGACCGGTGGAACCCGATCCTCGACGTCTTCGACGAGGTGGGGGTGCGCTTCGCGCACGAGGTGCACCCGAGCGAGATCGCCTACGACTACTGGACGACGAAGCGGGCGCTGGAGGCGGTCGGGCACCGGCCCGCGTTCGGGCTGAACTGGGACCCGTCCCACTTCGTGTGGCAGGAGTTGGACCCGGTGAACTTCATCTTCGACTTCGCCGACCGGATCTACCACGTCGACTGCAAGGACGCGAAGGTACGCACCGGTGACGGCCGGCGCGGCCGGCTCGCCTCGCACCTGCCCTGGGCGGACATGCGGCGCGGCTGGGACTTCGTCTCCACCGGCCACGGCGACGTGCCCTGGGAGGACTGCTTCCGGGCGCTGAACGCGGTCGGCTACGACGGGCCGATCTCGATCGAATGGGAGGACGCCGGGATGGACCGCCTGGTCGGCGCGCCCGAGGCGCTCCAGTTCGTCCGCCGGCTCGCCTTCGACGCCCCCGCGGCGGCCTTCGACGCCGCCTTCAGCAGCAAGGACTGACCGCCTGCCGACCGGGGAGCCTCGGCTCCCCGGTCAGTCCGGCGCGAAGACCCGGTCGCTGATCAGCCGGGCCGCGCCGACCACCGCCGCCCGGTCGCCCAGGTCGGACAGGACGATCGGCATCGTGCCGGTGGCCTGCGGGGCCGACCGGCGGTACACCACCGCCCGGACCTCGGCGAGCAGCGTGTGCCCGAGACCGTCCGGCGCCCCGCCGATGATCACGATGCCGGGGTTGACGAAGCTCACCAGCCCGACCAGCGCCTGGCCCAGGCGGCGACCGCCGTCCCGGACCGCCGCCTGGATCACCGGGTCGCCGGCGGCCGCCGCGGCGGCCACGTCGGCCACGGTCAGCGCGCCGGCCGCGGCCAGCCGTTCGGCCAGCGCCGGCGAGCGGCCCGAGCGGGCGGCGGCGAGCGCCACGCGGACCAGCCCGCTGTCGCCGCAGTAGGCCTCCAGGCACCCCACCTCGCCGCAGCCGCAGGTCGGGCCGTCGTCGCCGAGCCGCAGGTGGGCGATGTCGCCGGCGCTGCTGGTGGCGCCCCGATGCAGGTCACCGCCGAGCACCAGGCCGCAGCCGATCGCGGTGCCGAGCTTGACGTACAGGAAGTCGTCGAAGGTACGGCCGATCCCGGCGTGCTGCTCGCCGAGCGCCCTCACGTTGGCGTCGTTGTCGACCAGCGTCGGGCAGCCCAGCTCGGCGCCGACCGTGTCGCGCACCGGGAACCCCTGCCAGCCGGGCACCGCCGCGGGCGCGGCCGGGGCGCCGCCGCCGACGGCGACCGGCCCGGGCAGGCCGACGCCGGCCCCGGCGAGCTGGGCCAGGCCCAGCTCGGCCCGGAGCTTCCCGACGAGTTCTACGGCCCGGCCGACCACCGGCTCCGGACCGAGCCGGAGGTCGCTGGGCTCCCGGATCTCGGCCAGCACGCCCAGCTCGCCGTCGGTGACGCTGACGCAGATCTGCTCCGTACCGATGACGATGCCGGCGAAGCGGACGGTGCTGGCCACCCGCAGCAGGGAGGAGCGGCGCCCGCCGCGGGAGGCGGCCGGGCCGGCGGTCTCGACCAGCCCCAGCTCGACGAGACGCTCCACCTCCGCGGCCAGCCGCGACCTCGACAGCCCCACCGCGTCGCCCAGCTCGACCCGGGACCGGGAGCCGTCGTCGCGGAGCAGCCGGAGCAGCCGGGCCTGGTGCCGGTTCTCCGGCCGGACGGGGATCATCTGCACCACCTCCGGCCCGGAGTCTTCCACCTCCGTGTTACCACCCTGTGGCGCGAGGGGCCGGGCCCGGTGAAACCCGGACCCGGCCCTCGCCTCGACACCTCGGGTCCGTCAGCCCCGCAGACCCGACATGTGCTGGTAGCTGACCTGGGCGTACCGCAGGGAACGGCCCGGGTCGGCGGCGCCGCCGGGCGCGTTGTCCTGCTCCCACATCGGGTTGTGGTAGCCCTTGGCGCCCATGTTGGCGAAGAAGTTGCCGTAGTCGATGTCGCCCTGGCCGAGCGGCACCATGTCGTAGCCGGCGCTGTTGGCCGGGTTGAACGCGCCGTCCTTGGCGTGGAACAGCGGGAACCGGATCGGCTGGGCCGCCACGACGGCCAGCGGGTCGAAGATGCTGGTCCGCGTCACCCCGTCCGGGTCGGTGTAGGTCCGGAAGCGGTGCTGAGCCACGTGCGCCCAGTAGATGTCCATCTCGAACCAGACGTACTCCGGGTTGGTGTTGGCGATGAAGTACTCCAGCTTCCGGACGCCGGAGGACCGGGTCGGCCGGCCCAGCGCGTCCAGCGGGCCGCTGTCGAGCAGGAAGTTGTACGCCGCGTCGTGGTTGTGCGTGTACAGCTTCAGGCCCCGGGCGGCGGCCAGCTCGCCGAGGGTGTTCCAGCGCTCCGCGGCGGTGTCCCAGTCGGCCTTGTAGTTGCTGCCGGTCGGGTCGCTGCCGGTACCGACGTGCGACATGCCCAGCGTCTCGGCGATGTCGAGCTGCTGCTCGAACGCCGCCAGGGTGGTCGGGTTGATGGTGCTCGGGATGGAGGCGTGGGCGCCGTTGGCACGCAGGCCGTTGTCGTCCAGGATCTTGCGAAGCTCGGCGGCGGTGATCTGCCGACCCAGGATCGAGGTGTGCTGGTTGTAGCCGGCGAACTCGACCTCCCGGTAGCCGATTTCGGCGAGCCGGGCGAGCACCCGCTCGAAGCCGTACGGCACCCCGCTGGTGTCGGGGACGGCGCTGATGCGGTCCCGGACGCTGTAGAGGATGATCCCGCGCTTGCCGGTGGGGACGAGTAGGCCGTTGCCGTTGGCGGCGGCGGCCGGGGCCCAGCCGGTGGCGCCCACGGCGGCCGCGCCGGCGACGCCGGCGAGGGCGCCGAGCATCCGGCGACGGCTCATCCCGTGCTGACTGTCATTCATCTGCTGCTGCCTTTCTCGGTGCTGGAGTGGGCCCGGTGCCGGGGTCGCCGGTGGTGACCCCGGCGCGCGGAGTGGATTGGGGCCGGGCCACCACCGGCGGCCCGGCCCCGGCGGCGTCACGGCGTGACGCCGATGCCCCGGCCGGTGAACCCGACCCAGTTGAGGTTGCCGAAACCGCCGGCCGGGCCGCCGGGGACGGTGGTGAAGACGAGGTAGAGCCGGTGCGTGCCGCCCGGGTCGGTGATCGGCACGGTGGTGCTGGTGAAGGCGTTGTTCCCGGTGGTCGCGTTGACCGTGGCGGTGGCCAGCACCGGCCCGGTCGGCGAGTCGAGCCGGAACTCGACGCCGAAGCGCGGCTGCCCGGCGGTCGCGGCGCTGCCGCCGGAGGTACGCAGCGTGACCGATTCCATGTCGTGCAGGTTGACCGTGTTGTTGATCGCGATCCAGTCGCCCGGGTCCAGGCTGCCCCGTTGTTGCCCGCCACCGGTGTCGGCGCTGGCGCCGACGGTGGTCCCGGACTCGTCCCGGGCGAACTCCACCTGCTGCCGCTTGTCCTGGATGATCTGCTGGTCGACCGTGGTCAACGCGGGCTGCCCGTTGGCCCCGCCGTCGGTGTAGGACGCGCTGACCACGCCGTAGATGTAGCCGCCGTGGGCGGCGTCGTCGGCCAGCGTGGGCAGCACGCCCGAGCAGCCGAACTGGTTGGCCTCGCCGTGCCCGTGCTCGTCGTGGCCGAGGACGAAGGTCACCTCGACCTTGGCGCAGTCGACCGGCCCGTCCTCCGGGTCGGTGACCGTCACCGACCACGGGATGCCGTCACCCCAGCTGAAGAAGCCGCCTTCCAGCGGGGTGTTCACGGTCACCGTGGGCGCGGTGTTGCCGACCGTGATGGTGGTGTTCGCCGACGAGGACTTGCCGCTGGAGTCGGTCACCGTCAGCCGTGCGGTGTAGACCCCGTTGGCGGTGTAGGTGTGCCTCGGGTTCGGGTCGACCGAGTCGGTGGTGCCGTTGCCGTCGAGGTCCCAGGCGAAGGAGATGGAGTCGGCGGGGTCCGGGTCCGTGGAGCCCTCGCTGGAAAAGGCGACGGTCAGCGGCGCCGTCCCGTTGGTCGGGGTCGCCGTCAGCACGGCGTTCGGTGCCCGCAGGCCCTTGACGTAGCTGAACCTGAGCATCGCCGCGTCCGGGTTGATGTTGAAGAACCCGTCGCCGTACGTCAGCAGGTAGAAGTTGCCGTCGGCGCCCCACTTCATGTCCATCGGGTTGTCGCAGAGGAACGGCTTGGCCGCCGTGGTCGGGCCCGCCCCGCAGTTCAACACGTTGTTGATCTTCAGGATGTCGCCCTGGCCGTCGAGCCGGATCTCCTTGAGGGTGTCGCGGGTGAACTCACCGAAGAAGATCGCGCCGTCGAAGTACGCGGGGAACTTCGTCTCCGACCTCAGCTCCGGGTCGAAGTCGTACCTCGCCGCGCCGTGCGGCCCGACACCGCCGGTGCCGAGTTCCGGGAAGAGTACCGGGCAGGTCCGCGTCGGTGTCGACAGATAGGACTCCGGGCACGGGGTGGGCGCGTTGAACGAGTACCACAGCTCCGACTTCTCCACCGCCGGTAGGTCGGTCAGGCCGGTGTTGTGCCGCGAGGTGTTGCGCGGCGCCGCGCAGTCGAACGGCGCGACCGGGGAGATCGGGCTGGTGGTCCAGTTCATCTCGATGTACGGCAGGTCCGGCTGCACGCACATCGGCCAGCCGTAGTTCGCCGGCTTGTCGACCACCATCATCCGACCGGTGCCGGCCGGGCCCCGCCCCACAACCGGGTCGCGGGAGTCCGGGGAGTAGTCGGTGACATAGGCGACGTCGTTGGCGTCGAGGGTGATCCGGAACGGGTTCCGGAAGCCCATCGCGTAGATCTCCGGCCGGGTCTTGTCGCCCGGGTCCTGCGCCTCGGGGAACATGTTCCCCTCCGGCACGGTGTAGCTGCCGTCCGGCTGCACAGTGACGCGCAGGATCTTGCCCCGCAGGTCGTTGGTGTTGGCGGAGCTGCGCCGGGCGTCCACGAAAGGCGCCTGGTACACGCCGGTGGCGCTCACCGAGTCGTTGTGCGGCGAGAAGCCGCCGGAGCCGCCGCCACCGGCGGGGGTGTCGTCGCCGGTGACCAGCCAGAGGTTGTTCTTCGAGTCGAAGGCGATGTCGCCGGCCACGTGGCAGCAGGCGCCCCGGTCCACCGGCACCTGCAGGATCTTCTGCTCGGTGGCCAGGTCGAGCGAGGGTGTGTCACCGTCGACGAACCTGAACCGGGACAGCTGGAAGTAGCCCTTCCACCGGTCCCACGCCGCCGGGTCGGTGCTGGTGGTCGGCGCGCCTCCGGCGGGGGTGTCCAGCGGGGGCGCGTAGAAGAGGTAGACCCAGCGGTTGGTGGCGAAGTCGTTGTCGATCGCCGGGCCGTACATCCCGTCCTCGCTGTGCGTGTAGACCGGGATCTGGGCCAGCACCGTGGTCTCGTTGCCTTCCGGGTCGTGCAGCCGGACGCCGCCACGGCGGTCGGTCTGGATGACCCGGCCGTCGGGGAGCACGTCGAAGCCGATCGGCTCGTTGACGTTGGGTTGCGCCCCGATCACCGTCATCTGGTAGTTGGCCAGCACGGTGGCGCCGCAGTCGCCGTCGGTCACGCCGGCGGCCCACTGGATCGCCCCGCCGAGGTGCGCGCGCAGGTCCGTGCTGCCGTAGCTTTCCGGGGTGGCGCCGAGCCCGGTGTAGAACGACCGGCCGCCCTGGTAGTCCTTGCACCAGGTGATCGGGTGGTCGATGCCCATCGTGCCACCGGCGTACGTCTTCTCGTCCACGGTGGCCAGGACGTGCGAGACGCCCCGGACGTTGGTGGTGAAGTTGTACCACCGGTCGGTGTGCGTCCAGCGCTCCGGCAGCGACGCGGAGGCCGGGTGCACCCGGTCGGCGACGGTGACGGCTGCCGGGCCCGCCGGCGCGGCAGCGCCCGTCGCCCGGGCGCCGAGCACGTTGTCCAGGAAGGACCAGCCGGGCTCGGCCTCGATCGCGGAGTGCACGCCGACGAACCCGCCGCCGTCGCGGTAGTACCGCTCGAAGGCGGCCTGCTGGCCGTCGGTGAGCACGTCGCCGGCGGTGTTGAGGAAGACCACCGCGCGGAACTGCTTGAGGTGCGACTCGTCGAACTTGCGCGGGTCGCCGGTCACCTCGACGGTGAACCGGCGGTCGTTGCCGAGCTGCCGGATCGCGGCGACCCCGGCGGCGGTGGCGGCGGTGCCGCCGGCGGAGCCGGTGAACACCAGCACCTTGTACTGGATGCCATTGCTGGTCGGTGCCGGCGCGGCGAGTGCCGGCGCCGGTTGCTGCTGGGCGGTCGCGACGAGCGTCGCGCCGACGAGGGTGAGGAGACTGAGGTAGGTGGCGGCCCTTCGGCCGATCGGTCTGCGCATCGAACCTCGCTCTGGTCGGGCGGGTCCGCCTCAGCGCTGGGAGAACGCTGAGGAGGTCGCGGGGGAGTACCAAGAGCCTGGCCAGGTTCTACGCAGGACGATATTTGCGCTCGGGACTAAAGAGAAGAGGTCCAGGGCGGAAGTTTCCAACGGATCGTGCGAACTTTCGCTTCATACCGGCGAAAGTGGCGACGGCCGGACGGTGGAGGCGCCTGACGTGCCCAGACGCGAGCGAGCCGGTCGCCGTGAGGCGACCGGCTCCCGCGGGACGGGTGAGCTCAGGGGGTGATGGTGCCCGAGCTGGACTGCTTGCTGCGGGGCGTGGTGGTGGTTGACCCGGTCGAACCCGTGCTCGACGAGCCGGAGCCCGACTTCGCGCCGGCCGTGGCCGGTGTGCCGGCGAACGCGTCGTCCGCCGCGGTCAGCCCCGGCCGGTTGCCGTTGCCGCTCAGCTTCTCGCCCAGCTTCGACTGGCCGAGCTTGTCCTTGCCCTCGCTGTAGAGCCGGGACGCCTGGGCCTGCGCGACGCCCGCCGCCTCCTGGACGGTCGGGTGGTCGAGCACCTTGCGGCCCCGGATCACCAGCTCCTCGTACTTCTCCCGGCCGGCACGGGCGCCCAGGACGAATCCCGCAGCCAGCCCGCCAAGAAACATGATCTTTCCGCGCATGGCGGCTCCTTCCGTACCTGACGCGCCGTCGCCCGGCGGCATACCCCGCCGGAGGTGACCAACTCGCGCCTGTGTCCTCTGTCCGCAGCTAACTACCCATCCTCCTCTCCGCACATGCCTCCTTGTACCCCGATGACGATTTGTCTGGTTTATTCGGCTGCCGGCGGGGTGCGACCGATGGGCCAACCCCCTGGACCACCACCCCCCGCAGTCCTGTACTCTTGTCCCCGTCGCACGGCGAGGAGTGATCCGCGTCGGCGCTACAGCGGTCCCCCGTAGCTCAATTGGCAGAGCAGCCGGCTGTTAACCGGCAGGTTTTTGGTTCGAGTCCAAACGGGGGAGCTTTACTCCTGACGCCCGTCGGCCCGCCGGCGGGCGTTCGCCGTCTCCCGACCGGTCCGCGCGTCGCCAACCCCCGACCGGTCCGCGCGACGAGGCCCGCCAACCCCCGACCGGTCCGCGCCGACCGGGTTCGCCGTCCCCGACCAGCCCTCCGGGCCGTGCCTGGTCCTACCGCCGCCCGAGGGGCCTGCCGGGGCGGCGCCGGTGTCGGGGCGGTTTCGGCTACCCGGGCGCTGCTCGCCCGGCAGGATGGGCGATGTCCACGTGAACTCCCGCTGCGTCGATTGGTGCGTTGATCCCTGGATGGGGGCGGATGTCCGGTAGAGATGGCCGCGGCCCGGCGCTGGCCGCTCTCGCGGTCGTACTCGGGTGGCTGGTCGTCGGCGCGCTGGCCGGGCCGTACGCGGGGCGGCTCGGCGAGGTCGCCACCAACGACAACGCCGCGTTCCTGCCCGCCGACGCCGAGGCGACCCGCGCCCGGGAGTTGGCCGGCGGGTTCGTCGACCGGCAGACCACCCCGGCCCTGGTGGTCTACGAGCGCACCTCGGGCATCACCGACGCGGACCGGCAGCGCGTCGCCACCGACGCCGCCCGGTTCGCCGAGGTCCCCGGGGTGGTCGGCCCGGTGCCGCCGCCGATCCCCAGCGAGGACGGGCAGGCACTACAGGTGGTGGTGCCCGTCGACGACGCCGAGGGGGAGCGGATCGGCACGGTCGTCGAGGAGTTGCGCGACATCACCAGCGGCGACCGGGACGGGCTGACCGTCAACGTGGCCGGGCCGGCCGGGCTGCTCGCCGACCTGATCGAGGTCTTCTCCGCCATCGACGGCACCCTGCTGATCGTCACCCTCTGCGTGGTGCTGGTCATCCTGCTGGTCGTCTACCGCAGCCCGATCCTCTGGACCTTCCCGCTGCTCTCCGCCGGGATGTCGTTCGCGCTCGCCGCGGTCCTCGTCCACCGGCTCGCCGACGCCGACGTGATCACGCTGAACGGCCAGGCGCAGGGCATCCTCACGGTGCTCGTCTTCGGCGCCGGCACCGACTACGCACTGCTGCTGGTGGCCCGTCACCGGGAGGAACTGCACCGGCACGAGCGGCCCTGGGACGCGATGCGCACCGCCTGGAAGGGCGCCGCCCCGGCGATCATCGCCTCCGGCGGGACGGTCATCCTGAGCCTGCTCTGCCTGCTGCTGTCGAACGTGAACTCGAACCGGGCGCTCGGCCCGGTCGGCGCTATCGGCATCGCCGCCACCCTGCTGGTGATGCTCACCTTCCTGCCCGCGCTGCTGGTGCTCGGCGGCCGGTGGGCGTTCTGGCCGCGCCGGCCCCGGCGGGACCAGGCCGACCCGCGAACCGAAAACGGCATCTGGCGTCGGGTGGCCGGCTTCGTCGCCCGGCGGGCCCGGCGGGTCTGGCTGGTCACCGCGCTCGTGCTGGCCGCGTTCGCGGTCGGCCTGACCCAGCTCGGCGCGACCACCCTCGGCCAGACCGACCTGTTCACGCAGCGGACCGATTCGGTCGCCGGCCAGCAGGCGATGGCCCGGCACTACCCGGCCGGCACCGGCAGCCCGGCCACCATCTTCACCAGCCGGCAGACCGCCGGGCAGGTCGCCGAAGTGGCCCGGGGTGTCCCCGGGGTCGCCGCGGTCCGCCCGGTCAACGGGAAGCGGACGGGCCCACCCGACCCCGACGCGCCGCCCAGGGTGGTCGACGGCAGGGTGCAGCTGGAGGCGACCCTCGCCGACCCGCCGGACTCCGACGGCGCCGAGCGGACCATCCGCGACCTGCGGGCGGCGGTGCACCAGGTGCCCGGCTCCGACTCGGTGGTGGGTGGCTTCACCGCGATCAACGTGGACACCGCGGACGCGTCCCGCCGGGACCAGAACGTGATCATCCCGGTGGTGCTGGTGGTCATCGCAATCATTCTGGCCCTGCTGCTGCGGGCGATCCTCACGCCGGTCCTGCTGATCGCGACCGTGCTGCTCAGCTTCGCCGCCACGCTCGGCCTCTGCGCGCTGCTCTTCAAGTACATCTTCGGCTTCCCCGGGGTGGATGCCTCGTTCCCACTGTTCGCCTTCGTCTTCCTGGTCGCCCTCGGCATCGACTACAACATCTTCCTGATGAGCCGGGTGCGCGAGGAGTCCGTCCGACGCGGCAGCCGGGCCGGCGTGCTGGCCGGCCTCGCGGTCACCGGCGGCGTCATCACCTCCGCCGGCATCGTGCTCGCCGCGACTTTCAGCGCGCTGGCCGTACTCCCGCTGGTGGTGCTGGTCGAGCTGGGTGTCGCCGTCGCGCTCGGGGTGCTGATCGACACCGTCGTGGTCCGGTCGCTGCTGGTGCCCGCGCTCGCGTACGACATCGGGCCGACCATCTGGTGGCCGGGCCGGCTGTCCCGGATCAACGGCGAGCGGGAGGCGCGCGATGCTCGCTGAGACCGACGTGGTGATCGTCGGTGGGGGCCTGGCCGGCCTGGCCGCGGCCCGACGGCTGCACCGAGCCGGGGTGCCGTGGCGGCTGCTGGAGGCCACCGGCCGGCTCGGCGGCCGGGTCGCCACCGACGCGGTCGACGGCTTCCTGCTGGACCGGGGCTTCCAGGTGCTCAACACCGCCTACCCCCGGCTCGGAACGCTGCTCGACGTCGACCGGCTCCGGCTCGGCTGGTTCACCTCCGGCGTTCTGGTACGCAAGGGCGACCGGCTGGCCCGCCTGGTCAACCCGGTGCGCGAGCCGGCCGGCGCGCCCGGTGCCGCGCTGGCCGGCGTCGGCTCGCTGGTCGACCGGCTCCGGCTCGCGACGCTCGCCGCCGGCTGCGCCACCCTGCCGGTGGGGCGGCTGCTCGCCGCGCCGGAGACCACCACCGAGGCGGCGCTGCGCCGGGCCGGCCTCTCCGCCGCGATCATCGAGGAGCTGATCCGGCCGTTCCTCTCCGGCGTCCTCGCGGACCGGGAGCTGGAGACCTCCAGCCACGTGCTGGCGATGGTGCTGCGGTCCTTCGCCCGCGGCCGGATCGGGCTGCCCACCGAGGGGATGGCGGCGCTGCCCCGCGCGATCGCCGACCCGCTGCCGGCCGACCTGATCGACCTGGACACCCCCGTCGCCGAGGTGGCGCCCGGCCGGGTCCGCACCCAGGCCGGCGACATCCGCTGCCGCGCCGTCGTGGTCGCCGTCGACCCGCCGGCGGCAGCCACCCTGCTGCCGACCCTGCCGGCCGTACGCAGCCACGCCTACACGACCTACTATCACAGCGCCGAGGAGGCGCCGCTGGACGAGCCGATCCTGCTGGTCGACGGTGACCGGCGGGAGATCGTGGCCAACACGGTGGTGGTCAGCCGGGCGGCGCCGACGTACGCACCCGCCGGGTGGCATCTGGTGGCCACCTCGGTGGTCGGCCCGGCGGCCCCACCCGAGCCGACCATCCGGCGGGAACTGGCCCGGCTCTACGGCCGGTCCACCGCCGACTGGACCCACCTGACCACCGTGTCGATCCCCGACGCGCTGCCCGCCGCACCACCGCCGCAGGGGCGGCTGCGCAAGCCGGTCGCGGTCGGCGACGGCCTCTTCGTGGCCGGCGACCACCGGGACAGCCCCTCCATCCAGGGCGCGCTCGCCAGCGGCTGGCGCGCCGCCGGAGCGGTCCTCGCGGAGCTACGTGCCGGCTGAACGGGGGGCACGGGCACGGTAGTTGATCACTTATGATCCTGTGCCATGCCCGCACCCCTCCCGGCACCCACCTTCGACCCCGCGGCGGCGTACCCCCAGGTCGGTCAGGTGCGCGCGGCCCTCGCGGCGCGGGACTGGCCGGCCCTGCACGCGGTCGTCGACGGCCAGGACCCGCACGGGCGCACGTTCCTGGTCGGCCAGGTCGGTGAGACCGAGGGCATCGAGGAGTTTCTCCACGGGGTGCTGGCGCAGCGGCCGCACGACCGGCTCGCCGGCAGTCTGCTCGGGGCGTACCTGATCCGCGCCGGCTGGCGGATCCGCTCGGCGAAGCGGGCGCAGCACGTGAGCCGGGAACAGTTCGCCCAGTTCCATGCCCACCTGCGCCGCGCCGAACAGGTGCTCATCGACGTTACCGCCCGCCACCCGGGCGACGCCGCCGCGTGGACGCAGCGGATCACCAACGCCCGGGGGCTGCAACTCGGCCAGGCCGAGGCGCGCCGCCGCTACGATCAGCTCGCCCGGCACCATCCGCACCACCTGCCCGCGCAGGCGTCGCTGCTGCAGCAGTTCTGCCCGAAGTGGAGCGGCACCTGGGAGCGGGCGCACGGCTTCGCCCGGGAGTGCGCCGACGCCGCGCCGCCCGGCGCACCCAACGCGGTGCTGGTGGTGGAGGCGCACCTGGAGCAGGCGCTCGACCACGACGACCTCGAGCAGGGCCGGGCGTACCTGCGTGACCCCCGGGTGCGCCAGGAGATCCACGGCGCGGCGCACCGGTCGGTCTGGCACCCGCACTTCCGGCACGGCTGGGGCTGGCTCTGGGTACGTAGCACCTTCGCCATGGCGTTCTGCCTGATGGACGACTACGGGCCGGCGGCGCAGCAGTTCGCGGCGATGGGCCCACTGGGTGACGAGGCGATGTTCGGCTACCTCGACGGCGACGCGGTGGGCCAGTTCCAGCGGTTCCGCGACCAGGCGTACGCGAAGGGCGGGCGCGCGTGATCCAGCACCTCGACGTGGACGGCGTGCCCACCCTGCTCGCCCGCACCGGCGGGCCGATGCGCGCCGGGCTGACCTTCCGGGTCGGCACCGCCGACGAGCCGCTCGCCCGCAGCGGTATCACCCACCTGCTGGAACACCTCGCGCTCGCGCCGATCGGCCTGTCCGACTACCACTTCAACGGCGCCACCGCGCCGGTCTTCACCACCTTCCACACGCAGGGCCCCGAGCAGGACATCGCGCGGTTCCTCACCGCCGTCTGCGGCAACCTGCACCGGCTGCCGATGGACCGGCTGGAGGTGGAGAAGGGCATCCTGCGCACCGAGTGGAGCAGCCGGGGCGGCTCGGCGGGCGACGCGATCGCGCTGTGGCGCTACGGCGCCCGCGACCACGGGCTGAGCAGCTACCCCGAGTTCGGCCTATCCATGATCACCCCGGATGATCTGCGGTACTGGGCCGGCCGCTTCTTCACCCGGGAGAACGCGGTGCTCTGGATCGCCGGTGACCGGGTGCCGGCGGGCCTGCGGCTGCCGCTGCCCACCGGCGTCCGGCAGCCCGTCCCGGCCGCCTCGTCGGCGCTGCCGCAGACCCCGGCGTACTTCCTCAACGGCTCGCGGGCCGTGGTGCTGGACGCCGTGGTGCGGCGGCGTACCGCGGCGAGCGTCTTCGCGGACGTGCTGGAGCGCGAGTTGTTCCGGTCGCTGCGCCAGGAGGCCGGGCTCTCCTACACCACCACCGCCGGCTACGACCCGCGTGGCGACGGGTACGCCACGCTGCGCGCCCTCGCCGACGCGCCGGCCGAGAAGCAGGACGCGGTGCTCGGCGGCTTCGTCGACGTGCTGGCCAAACTGCGGGTGGGGCGCATCGAGCAGGGCGACCTGGACGCGTGCGTCGCCAAGCGGGAGGACTTCCTGGGCACCGCCGAGGTGGACGCCGCGCGGCTTCCGTCGTACGCCTGCAACGTGCTCACCGGGGAGCGCAACCTCACCGTCGACGAGCACCGGGCCGAGCTGAAGGCTGTCACCGTCGCCGACCTGCACCAGGTGGCGCAGGAGGCGATGTCCACCGCGCTGCTGATGGCGCCGGAGGGCCACCCGGCCGACTGGGCCGGTTTCGTCGAGGCGCCGACCCGCTCCGCCGGCACGGTGACCGGCACCGCGTACCGGGAGAGGGACGGCGACGGCGAGCTGCGGATCGGCGCGGACGGGGTGAGCTACGTCGGCCCCGGCGGCCCGCTCACCGTCCGGTACGCCGAGTGCGCCGTGCTGCTCGCCTGGCCCGACGGCGCCCGGCAGCTGATCGGGCACGACGCCATCTCGATGCGCGTCGAACCGACCCTGTTCGACCTGCACCCGGAGGCGCTGCGGTTCGTTGACGACCGCGTCGGCGCGGGACGGCGGGTGGACCTGCCGGCGCGGTCCCCGGAGCAGATCCCGCAGCCGCAACCGGCCGCCGCGCCGGGGGCCGCCGCCGGTTCGGCTCCGGCCGGCCCGGCTTCCGCGCCCGCGGTCAACTGGTCCGCCAAGGGCACGGTGATCACCACCGCCGTGCTGGCCCTGCTGGTCGCGGGCCTGTCCTGCCTGTGCACCCTCGGCGCGGCCCTGGACGACGTGGACGACCCGGCCGGGTTGTCGATCCTGATCGGGGTTGGTTGGGTGCTCGCTGTTATTCTCTCGGTGCCCTTCGTCAACTTCCTGCGCCGGAAGTCCTGACGGAGCGGGTTGGCGGGGCTCGCGGGCCTGGCCGGCCCAGACTGCGAGGGTTAAGATCCGCGCGGTGCCGGGGCGGTAGCTCAGCCGGTTAGAGCAGGGGACTCATAATCCCTCGGTCGCGGGTTCGAGTCCCGCCCGCCCCACCTCTTGATCTTTCGTGCGAACCAGTTCGCCATGATGCGCCGTGACAGCAGGGCCGGTTATCGTCGCGGTGAGTTCGTCCGCCGGCGGGCGGTGTGCGCTCCGCCCGTCTGGTTGGCAGCAGCTTCGGGTAGAGCTCGTGGCCGGCAAGGCTGCGCGGGGGTGGCGACGGCAGCGCGCGACGCGCGGTGTTGGATGGGATCATGGCAATCATCGACCGCCTGGCCGGCGCCTCCCGGATCGGGTTGGGACTGGCGGCCGTCGGTCGCCCGGGCTACATCAATCTCGGGCGAGCCGCAGACCTGCCGGTCGAACGGACGGTCGAGGCGCTGCGCGCCCGCGCTTGCGAACTTCTCGACCAGGCGTACGCGGCGGGTGTTAGGTATTTCGACGTCGCTCGCTCGTACGGCCGGGCCGAGGAGTTCCTGGCGCAGTGGTTGCAGGCCCGGCCGGACATCGACGACGTCGTTGTAGGGAGCAAGTGGGGCTACACCTACACGGCCGGCTGGCGGGTCGAGGCCGAGACGCACGAGGTCAAGGATCACCGCGTCGCCACCTTCGATCGGCAGTACGGCGAGACCCGTGCGCTGCTCGGCGACCGCCTCGACCTCTACCAGATCCACTCGGTCACCCCGGACAGCCCGGCTCTGCGCGACGCGACCCTGCACCGCCGGCTCGCCGATCTCGCCGAGCAGGGTGTCGTGGTCGGACTGTCCACCAGTGGACCCGCGCAGGCCGAGGTGATCCGCAGCGCGCTCGGCGTACGGGTCGACGGTCAGCCGTTGTTCCGCAGCGTGCAGGCCACCTGGAATCTCCTGGAGCCCAGCGCCGGTCCGGCGCTCGCCGAGGCGCACGACGTGGGGTGCCTGGTCTTCGTGAAGGAGGCGCTCGCCAACGGCCGTCTCGCCGTACGCGGGGGCGTGGGCGACGGGGTCGCGCTCGCGGCGGCGCTCCGTCAGCCCTGGGCGGCCATTGTGCTGTCCGGAGCCGCGACCGGCGACCAACTGGCCTCGAACCTGCGGGCGGAGACGCTCACCGTCGACCCTGCTCGATGGGCGGACCTGGCCGTGCCGGGCACCCGGTATTGGCAGGAGCGATCACAACTGCCCTGGACGTGAGGGGACTACCCGGCGTTTCGTGCTCCCCGCTGCCGCGGTGAGGCCGCCGGGGTGATGACCTTCACGTCGTTCGCGGCGAGGGCCTCCCGCAGGTCGGCAGGCGGCGCGGTGTCGGTGATCAGGTAGTCTGCGCTGCTCAGCTCGGAGACCTGGGCGAACAGCCGGCGGCCGAACTTGGAGGAGTCGGCGAGGATCGCCACACGAGCCGCGCGCGAGATCATCTCCTGCATCATCGCGGCTTCGGCGAGGTTGCTCGTCGTGTAACCGGCGTCCGCGGCGACCGCGCCGACGCCGATCAGCGCTAGGTCGCAGCTGATGTCGAGTTCGGCGCCGCCGTTGGCCCGGAAGCTCACCGGCCCGATCGTGGCGAGCGTGAGGGTGCGCACCGCACCGCCGAAGACGTAGATGTCGCGGATCGCCGTGGGCGGCAGCGCGCCGGGCACCAGCAGGTTGTTCGTGGCCACCGTGAGGTCCCGGTGCTGGCCGAGGTTGCGGGCGACCGCCAGGGTGGTGGTCCCACCGTTGATCATGATTGTCGAGCTGTCCTGGACCAGTGACGCGGCCAGTGCCGCGATCTTTTCCTTCTCCTGCTCCTGCAGGGTGAGTCGCTGGTCGACGGCGCGATCGGTGCGGAAGACGGTGGAGAGGCTGACGGCACCGCCGTACGTGCGGACGAGAACGCCGTCGGCACTGAGCTGATCGAGGTCGCGCCGGACGGTGTCGATCGAGACGCCGAAGCGTTCGGCCAGCTCACTCACCGTGACCTGGCCGGTGTCGGCAACGTGCGCGGCCAGCTGAGCCTTGCGTCCGGCAGGCAGGTGGCGCTGCCGCTCGTCCTTGTCGACGCTCATGCTCCCTCCCTTGTCAATGCGGCAGTATGCCATAACCCCGCGCCGGTCGCTTGTGTAGACCGCATGGAACAGCACAGAGTAGCGTCGGCGAGCAGCGTGCCACGAAGCCCGCCTTCTGCTCCCCATGCCAGTGACAAGGCGCGCGAGGAGCACGTTCGGCTCACTGCCTGACGCGGCACCCTGCTGCTCTCCGCGTTTTTCTGCTGTTCTCCTCTTGTCCTTGCCTGTAACACGTTGCTAACGTGACGCCAACCTCGCAGAGAATAGAAAGATCTGTATGTAGAAGGAGTTCCCCATGATGTTTCGTGCTACCCGGCTGAGGCGACTGGCGGGGACGGTGACAGTGGCGGCGATGGCCGTGTCCCTGGTGGCGTGCGGCTCGGACGACGCCACCTCGGACGGCACCGTGACGCTGGAGTTTGCCCAGTGGTGGGGGGCCGAGTTGCCGGCCGGGGAGTTCGACAAAATCATCAATGACTTTACGGCGCAGAACCCGGGCATCAAGGTCAAGTTGCTGAGCGCGCCGTACGCCTCGACCAAGCAGCAACTGCTCACTGGCGCGGCCTCGAAGACCCTGCCCGACGTGGTGGGCCTCGACGGCGCCTGGGTCAACGACTTCGCCGAGCAGGGCGCGATCACCGACCTGTCCAAGCTGATGACCGATGCGAACTACGACGCGAGTCAGCTCGCCAGCCAGGTGCAGGTCGAGGGTAAGACGTACATGATCCCGGTGGTCAACTTCGTGTACCCGCTGTTCGTCAACAAGGACCTGCTCACCAAGGCCGGTGTCCAGAACGTGCCCACGACGCGCACGGAGTTCCTCGACGCGGCCAAGAAGATCAGCGCGAGCGGCGGCGACGTCAAGGGCTGGGTGCTCCCGCTCGACACCGCCGTGCCCAACGGCGTCCAGAACGACGTCATGTCCTGGCTCTGGGCCTCCGGCGGCAGCATGGTGGCCGCCGGCAAGCCGAACCTGACCAGCGCGCCGGTCAAGAGCACGGTCGAGTACGTGAAGAGCCTGAACGACGCCGGCGTCATCGCGCCCGGCTCGCTCACCATGAAAGAGCAGGACAAGGTCGAGAAGTTCACCAACGGCCAGGTCGGAATGATGATCGACTCGCTCGCGCACATCAACCTGATCAAGAAGAACAAGCCGGACCTGAACTTCGAGGTGGCGGCCCTGCCGGCCGAGGACGGCTACACCGGCGAGCGCGGCATCCCCTACGCGTCGTGGGGCATCGGCATCTCCGACTCCACCAAGCACAAGGCCGAGGCGTTCAAGTTCGTGTCGTACCTGATGAGCCAGGAGACGAACGCGAAGTTGAGCACGATCGCGAACGGCTTCCCTGGCAACAAGAACGCCGAGCCCGACTTCGACAACAGCGACCCGCTGTTCAAGACCGCCTTCGACATCTACCAGCAGGGCTACCCGGCCAACGAGTTCGTCGGCCTGCCCAAGTCGGAGGACCTGATGCGCAGCTTCGCCGAGCAGTTGCAGCTCGTGCTGACCGGCAAGTCGAGCGTCGACGACGCCCTCGCCAAGTCGCAGGAGAACTGGTCCTCGGTAATCGGTTAGCCCGCCCGGGCGCCGCGCCGCTGGGCCGGCGCGGCGCCCGACCAAGGAGACAGCCATGACTTTGACGGCACCGGAGACCTCGACGCGGTCCGCACCGGCCGCCCCCGGGCGGTCCCGCTCCACCCTGGCCCGGCGCTTGGTCGCGTACGGCTATCTGTCCCCCACGGTGCTGCTGATCGTGGTCCTGATGGTGGTCCCCATCGTCATGGTGATCGGCTACTCGTTCCGAGACAACGTCATCGTCCAGGAGAACTCGGTGTTCGCCGGGTTCGCCAACTACACCAAGGTGCTCACCGACGCGAACTTCCTGGCCGCGCTGAAGAACACCGCTGTCTTCATCTCGGTCAGCACCATGGCCCACCTGGTCCTTGGCCTCGCCTTCGCGATGATGCTCAACACCCCACTGCTGGGCGGCGTCACGAAGGCCATCTTCCGGATCGTCTACATCCTGCCCTGGCTGTTCACGATCGCGGTGATCGCCGTCATCTGGCGGCTGCTGCTCGACCCGGCCGGCGTGGTCAACCACGTGCTACAGACCCTGGGCCTCATCCAGGAGGGCGTGAACTGGTTCAGTGACCCGGGTATGGCGCTCTGGGCGGTGACGTTCGTCAACATCTGGGCCGGCTATCCGTTCTTCATGATCAGCCTGCTCGCCGCGTTGCAGGGCATCCCCACCGACCTGTACGAGGCCGCCGCGGTCGACGGCACGAACTGGTTCCAGCGGTTCCTCCACGTGACGCTGCCCCAGCTCCGGCCGGTGATCATCAGTATGGCGGTACTCGACCTGATCTGGACCTCGCACCAGTTCGCGCTGATCTGGATGACGACCGGCGGCGGGCCGCTGAACTCCACCGAGATGCTCAGCACCTTCACCTACAAGCAGGCCTTCAGCGAGTACGAGTTCGCTACCGCGTCCGCCGCCGCCGTGATCGTCCTGCTGCTCACGATGGTGCTGGCCTTCTTCTACGTACGCTCACAAAGGGAGCAGTAGATCATGGCCACCGTCAAGACTCGGCGTACCCTCGCGAAAGCCGGCGTCGTCACCGGGCTGGTCATCGGCGGACTGTTCGCCGGCCTGCCGATCCTGTGGCTGCTCTCCACCTCGGTCAAGAGCAACGGTGAGGTCTTCCAAAACCCACCGCAGCTCATCACCGAGGGCTTCTCGCTCGACGCCTACCGCGCGATCCTGGGCAACGGTGCCCAGCTGCGGTTCTTCCTCAACAGCTACATCGTCGCCTTCGCGGTGACCATTCTGACGCTGCTGGTGGCCATCCTGGCCGGGTACGCCTTCAGCCGCTTCACCTTCCCCTTCCAGAAGACCATCAACGCCGTGATCGTCAGCGTCCAGGCGGTGCCGCCGATCACGCTCGTCATTCCGTACTTCGGGCTCATCGTCGCGCTCGGGCTGTACGACACCTATCTCGGCCTGATCCTCACCCACATGGTGTTCACCCTCCCGTACGCGATCATCATGATCACCGCGTACCTGAACACGCTGCCCCGAGAGCTGGACGAGTCTGTCAAGGTCGATGGCGGCAGCGGCTGGACCGCGCTGTGGCGGATCCTCGTGCCGACCGCGGTGCCCGGCCTGATCGCGGTCGGTGTCTACACGTTCATGATCTCGTGGAACGAGTACCTGTTCGCGCTCACGCTGACCCGCACCGACGACATGCGCACGGTGCCCATCGGCATCCAGCTGCTCATGGGCCAGCACTCGTACGAGTGGAACCAGATGATGGCGATGAGCATCCTCGGTTCCATTCCCGTCCTCGCTCTCTTCCTTTTCTTCCAGCGGCGGTTCATCGGCGGGCTCACCGCTGGCGCTGTGAAGGCCTGACCGGCAACACCTGACACACCCAGTAATAAGGAGAAACTCGGAAATGTTGACGACCGGTAAGGCGATTCTCGACGTCGCCAACGCGCACAGCTTCGCCGTGCCCGCCTTCAACATCAGCGACTGGGCGATGTTCAAGGGCATCGTGGAGATCAGCGAGGAGACGAACGCCCCCCTGATCGTCGCGATTCACCCGGACGAGGTTCGGCACGTCGGGCGCGAGATGATCACTGGCATCATCGAGCGGTCGCACAACGCGAGCGTCCCGATCGCGATCCACTGGGATCACGGCGCCACCTACGAGCAAATCTTGCAGGCGGTCCAGTTCGGCTTCACCTCGGTGATGATCGACGGCTCACTGAAGCCGTTCGAGGAGAACATCGCGATCACCAAGAAGGTCACCGACTCCGCGCACGTTCTCGGTGTGTCGGTGGAGGGCGAGCTTGGCACGATCGGTGGGAACGACAGCTACGCCGAGGCGGGTGCCGCTGAGATCATCTACACCGACCCCGACGACGCGGTCACGTTCGTTGAGCGGACCGGCGTGGACAGCCTAGCCGTGGCGATCGGCACGTTCCACGGCATGTACCCGGCTCACCTCAAGCCGGAGCTGAAGCTCGACCTGCTCAAGGAGATCAAGAGCCGGGTGGAGATCCCGCTGGTGCTGCATGGCGGCTCCGGCAACCCGGACGACGAGATCCGCGAGGCCGCGCGGATCGGCATCAACAAGATCAATATCTCCACCGACATCAAGCTCGCCTACCACGCCAAGATGCGCGAGGTGCTGGGCAACGACCCGAAGACGCGCGAGCCCAACGCCATCCAGCCCGCGTGCATCGAGGCCATGAAGGTGGTCGCCGCCCAGAAGATCGAGCTGTTCGGCGCCACCGGCAAGGGCTCGCTCTACTGACATGGCGAATGCGTCCCGTGTCGTCCTCGGCCTCGGCGGTTGCGTCGACTACGAGGTGAAGCTGACCGCCGACGTCCTGGAACAGTTGGTCGTCAACTACGGCATCGCCGCCGCGGAACTGACGTCGCCAGCGACGGTGACCAGCGAGCGGGACCTCGTGGTGTCGATCCTCGGGTACGTCGCCCGGGGCAGGGGTGGCGAGCACTTCGTCGCCTCGGCCCCGGCGCTGGAGACCTTCGCCGGCCGGTTCCCGCACCGGGTGGCACTGGGTGGCACTTCGGTACGGGCCGGGATCCTGATGAGCCGGCTGGACGTGCCATCGACATTGCACCTGGTCAGCGTCAACGACACCGTGCGCCGGCTGTTGCCGCCGGACGGCGACTACTTCTCCAGCGGTGTCGAGGACACCTTTTATCCGCACCTGATCGTCCAGTACGACCAGGGCCTGCGGATCCGCACCGGCGAACTCGACATCACCGCGCCGTTCCCGAACCGGCTGATCTACGTCAACGACCCGGCCAACGGTGCCATGCTGCTCAGCGGCGACCTCGGCAACCGGCTCAGCAAGGCGGGCGTGTTCCTGATCTCCGGGTTCAACGCCATGCGCTCCGCGGAGCAGCTCGACTACCGGCTCGCCGAACTGCGCGCACACATGCGGCAGCTGCCGCCCGGGGCGGTGACCTACTTCGAGGACGCGGCATACCACGAGCCCGCATTCAGCCGCCGCGTCCGGGACGCGCTGCTCGACGCGATCGACGTGTACGGGCTCAACGAGGACGAGCTGCAGTCGTACCTCGGGCACCCGGTCGACCTGCTCTCGGCGGGGGAGGTCGCGGCCGCGCTCACGGCGTTGCACGCGCTCATCCCCGTACCGACGCTGGTCCTGCACACGAAGTATTGGGCCATCGCGCTCGGCTCACGGGCGTCCGACTACGCCGACGCCCTCGACACCGGCACCGTCATGGCCGCCACCCGCTACTGCCACGGCGACGACTTCACTGACGAGGACGTCGCCCGTCTGCGTCGGCAACCGCGACGGCCCGAGTCTGTGGCCTTCGCCGCGGCGCTGGGTTCGCGGATGGGCGACACGGTCCACTGCGTCCCCGGGTTCGCGCTCGACGTCAGGAACCCCACCACGGTCGGGCTGGGCGACACGTTCGTCGGCGGTTTTCTCGCCGCGCTCGCTCGGAACGGGACCCCCCGTCCAGCCACGCCACGCACCCCCTCGATCGGACGGAAGGCTGATGACCGTTGACATGCTGCCCGCGAACCAGCCGGAGACGTTCTACCAGGGCGCCGGCCGGATAGCCGGATTCCGCAACGTTCCCGCGCTGCCCGATCGCCCCGAGGACTGGGTGGGCTCGGTGACCACCCGGTTCGGGCTGGGCCCGTCCGGGCTGTCCACGCTCTCCGACGGACGCGTGCTCGCGGAGGCGATCGCCGCCGACCCGCGCTGGTGGCTCGGTCCGGGGCGCACCGACACCGGCGTGCTCGTGAAGCTGCTCGACGCCGGCCAGCGACTGCCGCTGCACGTACACCCGGACCGCCGGTTCGCGAACGTCCACCTGGCGGCGCCGTACGGAAAGACCGAAGCCTGGGTGATCGTCTCGGCACGCCCCGATGCGTACGTCCACCTCGGCTTCGCTCGAGACGTGGCCGCCGACGAACTGGCCGGCTGGGTGACCGGGCAGAGAACCGAGCAGATGCTCGACGCCACCAACAAGATCCCGGTGTCGGCCGGCGACGCGATCCTCTGCCCCGCCGGCCTGCCACACGCGATCGGCGATGGCATCCTGCTGGTCGAGGTCCAGGAGCCGACCGACTTCTCCGTGCTGCTCGAGTACGAGAGCTTCGGGCTCGCCGACGGCCATCTGGGCCTCGGCTACGACCTGGCCCTGCAGTGTGTTGACCGCAGCCGGTGGACACCGGAGCGTCTCGACCACCTGCGGGGCGCGGAACGGCTGTTGCCCGAGGCCGCAGACGAGTTCTTCGCCGCCCGCCGACTTCACGGCGGCGACCGTCTGGAGCAGGGGTTCAGCGTCTTGGTCGTGGTAGGAGGCGAGGGCAGACTGACCGGCGAGAAGGACGACCTGTCGCTGCGGCGGGGGGACACGCTGCTGGTTCCGTACGCCGCCGGTCCGCTCCGCCTGGACGGTCAGATCGAGGTGATCCGCCTGGCGGCGCCAGGACTCCGGTGATCATGGCCGCTCCGGTGGTGACCGGTGATGGTCGGCTCGCCAAGGCCGGCGGCGTCTGCTGCGAGATCCGACTGCTCGCTGCCCCCTGACGACGGCTTTCCGAGGATCATCGACCTCGGGCCCTTGAACTGGTCGATCTCAGTGGTAGCGCCTCACCGACGATGATCGCAGCCTGGTTTGCATGGTGGTACCTCCGGCCCACCAGCACCTCGTCAGTGCCCGACCCGGCACGCCCCCTTGGCCACAGCGAAGATCAAAAACCGATCTTCCTGATGGACCTGCCAACCGGCCCCCGTCAGACGACCCGCCTGGCTACCGGCGAAACCGTCACGACTGGCCCCTGAGCTGCGGAAATGCGGTTCGGATTCCGCCACATTGAGTCCACCTGTAGCGCGTGAGCTGGGAAAACGTGGAACCGGATGTGGCGGTGCCCGAACCGCCTCGGCTAGATACGTCGTGACCTGGGAAAAAGCAATCGCCCAGGCCTAGCAGCCATGGCTGCGCTGTGCAGCTCTCTGGCGGCGTTCTCGCGCACGGTGGTTCAGGCTACGAGCAGGCGGAGGCCGAGCTCTGCCGTGTCGAGGGCGACGAGGTCGCGGTTGCGCTCGGCCCACCGGCCTGAGGAAAGGTCTTCGCGGAGTGTGCTGACTGCCCGTTGCTCAGCCTGCGGTCCGACTCTGGTCCACACCGAAACCGCGCGGCGTACACGTTCGTCCAGGTACGCCTCAGGCCGGCGCCAGTATGCCTCGAAGAAGCCATCAGCGCAGTCCCACGGGACGAGCACCGGCTCCGCGCGTCCTCCGATCGCGCGGGTCAGGTCGGCCAGGGACGGCCAGCCGACGAGGAGGTCTGCGAACTCAGGTAAGTAGTCGCGGGTGAGCCAGAACCGCTGACGCCAGCCGGTGTCATCGGCGTCGTACGTGAACACCACCACGCGGCGGGCCACACGCCGCAGCTCACGCAGCCCGGCGACCGGGTCCGGCCAGTGATGAACGGTGCTGACCGCCATCGCGGCGTCGAAGGACTGGTCCTCGAACGGCAGACTCTCCGCAGCGGCGGCCACGCAGGGCGCCGCGCCCGGGGGACGCTGCGCCCGCATGACCGCCGAAGGTTCCACCGCCGTGACGTCGCGGTCGGGGGGTTCGTAGGAGCCGGTGCCGGCCCCGACGTTCAGTACCGTTTGTGCATCCCCCAGCGCAAGCCAGATGCGCGCGGCGATCCGTGGTTCAGTGCGCCGCGTCGCTGGGTAAGCGGATCCGATGGCATCGTACAACCGCGCGCCGAACACTTTCAGTTGCTCCTCTGGCGTCGTCCTGATTCCCATTGCTCGTGCGTCCAGTTCCCTGTCTATGGCCGTCACCATGGCAGCAGCGCGGTCGCGCTGGTCCATCAGCAGGCCGCGCAGCCGGCACAGGTGCGCGACTGCGTCGGTAGCCGGATCGTCAACCAGATCCGCGATCTCCCGCAATCCAAAGCCGAGCCGCCGGTAGGCGAGCACCTCCCGGAGTCGCTCCACGTCGTCGGCGGAGTAGGCCCGGTGCCCAGCCGCGGTCCGTGTGGACGGCTCCAGGAGGCCGATCTCGTCATAGTGATGCAGTGTGCGGACGCTTACGCCGGCCAACTCCGCCACACGCCCCACGGTTAGGTGCTCCTCCACGCCACGACTATGTGGCATGACGCCGCGTGAGGGGCAAGCGCTTCGCTGCTGGCATGATCGAGTTTCCGCTCATCGCCAGATCGGCGGGGTGCGGTCGGCCGCCGCCTTCACCGGAGGTGGTGCCGGTCCAACCAGGCGGCGATGGCGGCCCCGACCGCGTCGGGCTGGTCCTCGGGCGTGTGGTGACCGGCGGCGAGATCACACTTCTCCACCTCGAGGCCGGAGATAGTGGCCACACACCAGTCAAGCATGGCATCCGTCATCATGGTGCCCGGTCCCGGCTCGAACGTGATCAGGAGCTTGGGCACCTCCGGGCTGGTCGCCAGCCACCGGTCGTACCGCTCGACGCGGGCGACGACATCGGCGGGCTCGCCGCCCAGCGGCATCGCCCGCGGCCACTGCAGCAAGGGGCGCCGACTGTCGCGGGTCAGGTACGGACTGCGGTAGACGGCGAGGTCTTCCGGCGACAGGGGCGTGGCGACGGTGGCGGGCAGTACCTGCTCGATGAAGGCGTTGTCGTCGAGGATCATCGCCTCGCCCACACCGGGGGTCTTGATGGCCCGGAACATGGCCTGGCCGCCCTCGGGAAACTCCTCCCAGGCCATCGGCTTGACAATGGTTTCGGTGAAGGCGATCCCCCGTACCCGGCGCGGGTGGCGGGCCGCCCAGTCGAAGGCGAGCGCCCCGCCCCAGTCGTGTCCGACCAGGATGACGTTGTCGAGGCCGAGCGCGTCGAACCAGGCGTCGAGATAGCGGGCGTGGTCGTCGAACGTGTAGGCGACGTCCGGCTTACCCGAGTCCCCCATGCCGAACAGGTCGGGGGCCAGCCGCCGTCCGCGGTCGCCGACCGCGGAAAGGACGTGCCGCCAGAGGTGGGAGGAGGTGGGGTTGCCGTGCAGGAAGACGATGGGCACGCCGGTGCCGGTCTCCCGGTAGAAGATGGTCGAGCCGAGGATGTGCTGCGTCGGCATGGCGGTCTGTCTCCGAAGGATTGGTGAACGGTCAGAGGTTGAGGCTCAACACCCGGTCGACCGCGATCTCCACGACGACCCGGCCGGGCGGGTTGGGCGGTGGTGCCGCGTAACGGCGGGCGTAGCGGCGGGCGCCCTCGGCCACCCGGTCCGGCTCGTCAAAGATCGTGGCGCCCCCTCGAGGGGCCGCATGCGCCACAACTAGCCAGGGGCGGGCCCGTGGAGACGACGAAAGACCCCGCCTCTATGGTGGACCGATGGCGTCGGTCAAGCAGATCCAAGTCACCTTCGACTGCGCAGAACCTGAGCGCGTCGCTCGTTTCTGGTGCGAGGTGTTGGGGTACGTCGTACCGCCGCCACCGGAAGGGTTTGCTACTTGGGACGATTTCGATCGCGCGCTGCCGCCTGAGCATCAGGGTTCAGCGTTCGCATGCATTGATCCCTCAGGTGTGGGCCCGCGACTGTTCTTCCAGCGCGTTCCCGAAGGCAAGGTCGTCAAGAATCGGCTGCATCTTGACGTGCGGGTCGGCACCGGGCTCGTGGGTGAAGAGCGCCTGGCCGCACTTGAGGCCGAATGCGCACGACTGGTCGCGCTCGGCGCGGTACGCGTGCGACTACTGACTGCCGATGGCAACAACGAGTCGTGCCTCGTGATGCAGGACATCGAGGGCAACGAGTTCTGTCTCGACTGACTGGCCGCGAACGTGGCACCTTCGCGAGTCGACTGGTGCAGCTGGCCGGCGATCGGCGCGAACACCCGCTCATGCCGCCGACGGCGCGCTGACGGGGGCGTGCCGTGTCACTCCCTGTAAGCCGTTGTTTCGTACGGTCGAGATCTGGGCACGTCCGGTCCCGCCGATGAGCGAAGGCTTTCTCGTTCCGATCACCGGGGGCAATCGGGTGCTTGCCGGTCCTGGCACGCTGTGTGCGTGATTGACCTTGCAGGACACGTTGTCGTGGTTACCGGCGCGGGACGAGGCCTAGGTGAGTCTTACGCCCGGCTGTTGGCTGCCCGAGGTGCGCACGTCGCTGTGCATGATGCGGGCGTTGACCGCGACGGCAGCGGCAATGATCCCGCCCCCGCCCGTGCGGTGGCTGGTGCGATAACCGAAGCGGGCGGTGTTGCCTCCGTACACGTGCAGAACCTGGCGACCCGCCGTGGCTGCGAGGACCTGATTGCTGAAGTCCTCGCCGAACACGGACGCATCGACGCGCTGGCCCACAACGCCGCCATCGTGCGTTACCACGGCATCAGCGAAGCGCCTGTGGATGAGTACGACATGACCATGGCGATCAATGCGGATGCCGCATGGTGGCTCTGCCGGGAGGTGTGGCCGCTGATGCGGGCACAACGCTACGGCAGGATCGTGCTGACCACGTCGGACTACGGGCTACGAACCATCGACGGCGCTGACGTCGCTGCTTACAGCGTCAGCAAGGCATCACAGTTCGGCCTCATGAACGCCCTCGCAGGCGAGGGCCGGTCACAGGGAATCCTGGTCAACGCCATCTGCCCGGTGGCCGCCACCCGCATCTTCCGCCGAGCCGTGCAACCGCAGGAACTTACCGCCGCGTCGGTGGCCCCAGGGGTGGCCATGCTCGTTTCCCGTGAGTGTCCCTTCACCGGACACGTACTCAGGGCCGCCGGAGGGGACTGGCGGATTTACCAGGTCACCGCCTTGCGGCAAGCCGACCTCGGCTCCGATGCCTCACCTGAAGACGTGCTCGCATGGGCGGTCCGGCCGACCGCCTGAGCAGCCAGGCCGTTCCCTTTGGGGAGGTAGCGGGCATCCACATCTGACGTCCGCACATGCCGCGATCCGCGCGGACGTCGCAGATCAGTTGGCGGACGACTGTCGCGCATCAGCCGACGGAGGACAAGCGTCGACGGCGTTCAACTGCCGAATGCGCACTATCAGATCAAGGCGGCGCGCACAGCGGGCCGTGCCGGCCCGGCCCCGGCCTGTTGGCGACCTCCGGCCGGCATCGGCCGGGCTGGCCGGCCACGCTTGAGACAACCAGGACCACGAAGACCTTGGGGCTCCGCCCCGAACCCCGACCCTCCTCAGAGATCCGCCAGCCCGCCTACCAGGGGATAGGCCGACGGCAATGGGATGGCAAACGCAGCCATCGCAAGGTCCGCGAAGTCAGCGAATCGACTGCTGCATGATCCAGGTAGGCAGGGGCTCCGTAAGGGCGTGCACCACCTCCCAGCCAGCGCGACGGTACACCTCTACGTTGTCCGGATTGCTGGTTTCCAGGATCGCCGGCAGGCCGTCTGCGGCGGCGCGGTGCAATCCCATCCTCATGACAGCGTGGCCCCATCGGCGGCCGGCGTTGTCAGGGTGCGTACCCAGGACGCCGAGGTACCAGAAAGGGGCAGCCGGCAGCGCGGCGTGCACCGCCTCGTCGTAGGCGCGGACGCGGGTCAGTGCGTCGGCGGGAAGTTGGGCGACAAGAATGTCGTCCGGCCAATCGTTCTCGGCCGCGGGAGGATCCCAGATTGCGACCGAAGCGCCGCGCTCGATCGTCCAAATCGTTCCCTTATGCACCCGCTTGTCGAAGAGGTGTCCGAAAAAGGCGGCGGCGCACTGCGGATAGGTCGCCTCGTCTGGGAACAAGTACCCCAGGACGGGATCCTTGGTGAATGCGGCGACCAGCGAGGTGATGACGCGTCCACGGTCTTCCGGTGTAGCGACGGTGATCTCAGGTGCTGTCACAGCGTGAAACCTATCGCGGGCCGCTGAGCCACCCAACCAGCCATCCGATCTTCTAGTTACAGGGCCGTTAACGGCGGTCCCCGAGCTGAACCAGCAACTCCGTCAGGCACTCGTCCAACCCCATAGACGGGTATTCGATCACGAACGCTCGGGCTTGCGCAGTCCGCATCTGGTCCGCAAGAGGTCGACGGAAGGCCGGGGGAGTGGTGGGAGATGTCGAGAGGCGTTTTCGCTGCTAGACGCCCGCTCGGTCTCCCTCCCGTTCCGCGATCACAATGGAGCCGCCGGCGTCCGTTCCTCCGGCACGGGTCAGACCGGTTCCAGCCGGTAGTGCAGGCGGAGCACAAGCGCACGGTAGAACCACAACTCGTGGTCGGTGCGCAGCACGCCTCGGCGATCCCGGTAGACGTGGAAGCGCTCGTGGATCGGGACACGCGCGGCGTAGGCTTCGCCACCGCCGCCCCGCACCACGACATAGGCTCCGTCGCCGCCGAAGACTCCGGAAGGCGAGGACAGCACCAACGAACCGTCGGCCTGGACGCTGGGACGCAGGAAGACCTGTACGTTGCCGGACTCCAACGGAAACGCCACGTGCACCGAGGGCTGCTCCGAGCCGGGCAGCAGCCGGGCCGAGTAGCAGCCGCTGTAGACGAACTCACCGGTGGCAGACAGGGTCCGCAGCCAGCCGGCCGCGTGCTGCTCGCCTTTGGCGTCGACCAGGTGCACGACACGCGAGTCCATGCCATGTGCGACGTCGAGCGGACGGGTAGGCAGGGCGAGCTGCTGGACGCGGCGGCCGAAGAGCCGACTGACCAACTCACCGCCCGGCTGGAACAGGGCTGACCACTGCGCCCAGACCTCCATCCGCCAGCACGCGGTGTGCTCGTAGAAGTGACGGACCGTCCGGTCCAGATCGGCAGCGCGAAACCCTGCACCGTCCAGAACCGACATGGAAGACAACAGCCCGCCGCCCGCCACATTCTCGCGCAAGGCACCGCCGACCCGGTCGGCCTCAGCGGTGAGCCAGGAGGCCCCAACCGGTCCAGGACCACAGGTAGGCGCGTCCAGCCATCGCTGGTCGCCTTCCAGGTCCACCCGGCGCCCGACGAGACACCACCAAGCGCGCGTGCCCATGTCGAGCGCCCTGCCGAGGCGTCCGTCGGTCACTGCGGCATCCTCTCGTTACCCCGGATGCGGGCGTGCAGGTGCATGTCGTGCCGGCCGTCGGAATGGATGGCGGCGCTCCGCTTGGTGCCCTCCAACAGGAAGCCGGACTTGGTGGCGACGCGGCACGAGGCTTTGTTGCGGGTCGAGTGATCCAACTCCAGGCGGTGGAAACCAGTCTCGCCAAGGGCCCAGACGCTCAGGGCCGTCAGCGCGCGGGAGGCCACGCCTGCGCCGCGGGCGGCTGGAAGTACCCAGTAGGCGCAGTTAGCGACACCGTCATCGAGATCTATTCCGCGCATTGCAATGCGCCCGAGCACCTCACCGTCGCGGCGGATCACCGCCCAATGCGCGCCCTTCTCCTGTGCCCAGTCCTGGCGATACTGGTCGAACCATCCGCGGACCTGGTCCTCCGATACGGGTTGGCGGGTGTGCCAACGCCGAATCTCGGAGTCGCGATAGGCGGCGAAGAAAACTGGGGCGTCGGTCGCCTCCCAGGGCCGCAGCAGCAGGCCCCCGGTGGCGGAGAGCACGGGTTGCGGACCGTCGGCGAGCGTGCCGGCGGAGATGGCGGGCGGCGTCGAGAGGACTGACGTCATTGCCCATCCTTTCCTGTCGACAATCACGCGTGTCAAGTTCTCGGGGCGACCCTCTCCGACGTTAGCTCCTGGTTAGGGGCGTGATGACGTGGTTGCGGGAGTGTTGGTAGATGATCGAGCTGCGGAAGCCGACGATCTCCCGCCGCTTGCTGAACTTGTCCATGAGGAAGGCGTGCAGGGCGTCGACACCGGGCACGGCGACGTGAACGAGGAAGTCGTCGCCGCCGGCGACCACGAACACGGACAGCACCTCGGGCAGCCCGGTGACGTACTGCTTGAAGCCTTCGATGACCTGTCGGCTGAGCGGCCGGATCTGGACGTGGAGTAGGGCCTGCACGTGCCGGTTGAGAGCCGGCAGGCTGATTTCGGCGTGGTAGCCGGTGATCACCCCGCGATCACGTAGCGCACGGACCCTTTCCAGGCAGGTGGAAGGGGCGATGCCGAGGGTTCTGGCCAGGTCTCGGTTGGTCTGCCGAGCATCCCGCTGAAGGTGCCGCACGATCGCCGAATCAAGTTCGTCCACGACCACTCCTTTCCCGTGCAGGCCGAATATCGTTCGGCTTGTGATCACTTTAGCCGTGCGAGCGGCTACCTTCTTGCACGCCAGCCGACCGTGTAACGGAGATCGCTAATGGGCCTGGAAACCAAGATCGTGATAGTGGTCCGCGACGGGCTCGCCCCGAACCTCGCGACCAACGCCGCCGCCGTGCTCGGTTTGAGCCTCGGCGGCCGGCTGCCGCACCTGCTCGGCGCCGACGGCAAAGACGCCTCCGGCGGCATCCACGCCGGCCTCAACACCCACCCCGTCCCGATCCTCACCGCCGACCGGCACCAGATAGCCGATCTGCATACAAGGGCACGAGTCCGGGACGACATCACGGCGGTCGGCTTCACGCAGATCGCCCAGCGCGCCCGTGACTACACCACCTATCTCGACGACCTCGCCGCGGCTCCCGACTCCGACCTGGAGTATCTCGCCGTGGCCCTTCATGGCCCGCGCAACAGGATCGCCGCGCTCACCAAACGCCTCCCGCTGCTCGGATAGGACGATCGTGAACCAGCAACATCTCGCCAACCGCGCCACGCCACTCGACCACGAGCAAGTCCACATCCAGCGCGGGCCGCGATCCGGGCTACCGGTCATCGTGGCCGTACACTCCACCACCCTCGGGCAGGCGATCGGCGGCTGCCGGCTCACCACCTACTCACGCTGGACCGATGCGCTCAGCGACGCCCTGCGCCTGTCCGCGGCGATGACGGACAAGTGCGCCGTCGCCGGCCTGCCGAACGGCGGCGGCAAGACCGTCGTCGCGATCCCACCCGGGCACACCCTCGACCCGGCCGCCCGTCGGGCAGTCCTGCTGGATGTCGCGGACACGATCGCCGTACTGGACGGCATCTACGCGACCGGCCCGGACGTCGGCACCGGCCCACAAGACATGGCCGTCATCGACGAACGCACCCAGTACGTCTTCTGCCGGCCACCAGAGGCCGGTGGCAGCGGCGACTCCTCCACCCACACCGCCACCGGCGTCGTCGCGGCCCTGCACGCCGTATGCGAATCCGTGTTCGGCTCGCCGCAACTGGCCGGTCGCCGCTTCGCGATCCTCGGCCTCGGCCGGGTCGGCGCCCGCCTCGCCCGGCACCTTGCCGCCACCCGAGCCGAACTCGTCGTCACCGACATCGACACCAGCAAGCGATCCGTCGCCGACGAACTCGGCGCCACCTGGCTGCCTCCCGACGAGGCCCTGGCGTCCGACGTGGACGTGCTGGTGCCGGCCGCACTCGGCGGCGTCTTCACCCCCGACACCGTCACGCGGCTGCGCTGCGCCGCGATCGCCGGTCCGGCCAACAACCAGCTCGACGCGCCAGCCACCGCCGCGCTGCTCCACCGGCGCGGCATCGTCTGGGCGCCGGACGTCGTCGTCAGCGCGGGGGGCATCATCCACGCCACCGCCGTCGAACTGCACCACGAAACCAGCCAACAAGCCGCCGCCCGCGTCCTGCGCATCGGCGACACCCTCGCCCGAGTCCTGCGCGACGCGGCGCGGGCCGGTGTCACACCCGCCGCCGCGGCCACGAACCTTGCCCGGCAACGCCTCCAGCCGAGCACCGACACCACATCGCGGGAGGACTGCCGGTGACCGGATACCGGCTGTTCGGCCCGGAGCAAACCACCGTCACAACCACCACAACAGCCGTACGCTTCGACTTCCCCACGCTGGACGCCGCCACCGGATTCTGGGCCCGGACGGCGGGACACCTCCAGGCGCAACGACCACGACTAGAACCAACCGTGGTTCACTCCACCTACCTGCTGACCATTGCCACGCCGCACCGCCACCCTCATCGATCTCCCCGGGACGATCGCCGGTCATGATCGGTGGGGCTTGCGGGTCTGCGGGACCGCTCCAGCCGGCCGTGTCGCCAGCCCGAGGGGCACCCACGCCGACATGGTCTACAAGATTGTCTAACTGCGGCAGAACTACCACTTCGGCCCAGTGAAGATTCAGATGTACCCAAGCGATACCACAACGCGCAGGGGAGGGATGCCTGCCCGACGACGATCAGCGTGAACCGTTCCGTGATCAGCAGGACCAGGGGCTACCAGCCTCCCTCGCCTCGCTGTCGGGTCTGCGAGCCGGCGGAGATCGGGTCCGGTGCAGCGGTTAGCCTGTGCGTATGCAGAAGGCGGTGTCGAGGAGCAACCGCGATGGCTGACGCCGACGATGTCCGTCACCTGGCGCTGGCGCTGCCTCATGTGGTCGAGATCGACAGTGAGGGCTTCGACTTCCGGGTCGCCGACAAAGGGTTCGTCTGGTCCTACCCCGAGCGCAGACCCGGTACGTCGCGCCGTATCCGGACCGATATCGCAGTGCTGTACGTCGGCGACGAAGCGGAGAAGCAGGCGTTACTCCTCGGCGAGCCCGAGGCTTTCTTCACCACGCCCGCGTACGACGGGCTGCCCCTGGTCATGCTGCGGCTGGCGCAGGTGAACGTCGACCGCCTGAAGGAACTCGTCACCGACGCGTGGCGCATGCGTGCCCCGGACTCGCTCGTCGCCGACTTTGCCGACGGCACCGATCCGTTGAGCCCAGATCTGAGCGGAGCCGATCAGTAGGTCGAGGTAGCGTGATCGGCGGCCAGTAGGGCAGGCAGCAGTGACACATCAGGGCGTGGGTGCCAGCGATGCGGCCTCCCATGCAAACCCGTCCGGGTCGGTGAAAGGACCGGCATCGCCGCCGATCGTGAGCCGGTGCGATCCGGTGCCATCGGGAGCGACGCCGACGTCCTTGGCAAGGGCACGGCGCCGGTACAGCGCCAGCTTGCTCCCGGGCCGTAACCGGCACGACGTCACCCAACTCCACCCGCTCATCGCGGCCATCCCGCCGGTGCGGGTAGACGCGCCGTTTGGCGGGCACGAGTAGTGGAGTTAGACCGCGCTCTATGCGATGGGGTACACCGCGACGAAGCCTTGTGAGAACCTTTTCGCAGGGTGCGCGCGTGGCTTCGGGCGGTGCGGGGGAGGCTGCTGGGTTGGCGGTTCGGTTCGGGCTGCTCGGTGACGTCGAGATCCGCCTTCATGATCAACTAATTGATCCGGGGCACGCCCGCCAGCGCTGCGTGCTGACAGCACTGCTGGTCGATGCGAACAACGTGGTGCGCACCGACGAGCTGCTGGAGCGGGTGTGGGGCGGCCGTGGGCCACAGCGCGCCCGGGACGGGCTCTACACGTACCTGTCGCGGCTGCGGCGGCTGCTGGCCGGGTCCGCCGAGGTGCGCCTGGAGCGGCGGTCCGGCGGGTACCTGCTCGCCGTCGACCCGGCCGCGATCGACCTGTACCGCTTCCGTGACCTCGTGGCGCGGGCCGGTGCCGCAGACGACGACGAGAAGGCGTTACGCCTGTTCGACGAGGCTCTGGAGTTGTGGCGGGGCGAGCCGTTCGCGCACCTGGACACGCCATGGCTCGACCTGCAACGGCAGGGCCTGCACCGCGAGCGGGTGGCGGCGCAGCGCGATCGCGCCGACGCCGCGCTCCGGCTTGGCCGGCACGGCGCGATCCTGCCCGAGCTGTGCCGCCAGAGCATCGAGTACCCGCTGGACGAGCGGCTGGTCGGCCAGCTCATGCTCGTCCTGTACCGCAGCGGCCAGCAAGCCGAGGCGCTGGAGCGCTACCGCCAGTTGAGCGGTGAGCTGTCCGAAGCGCTGGGCATCGAGCCGCAGCCGGAGTTGCGGGAGCTGTACCGGCGCATTCTCAACGCCGACCCCTCCGTGGCCGCCTCGCCGCAGCCCGGGCTGGCCGGGCCACGGCAACTTCCCGCGCCGCCGACCCAGTTCGTGGGGCGCGTCGGTGAGCTCGCACGGCTAGGGCGCGTGGCGCTACCGCCCGCCGGTGTGGACGGTCAGGGTTCTGTCGTGACAATCAGCGGGCCGGGCGGGATCGGTAAGAGCTGGCTGGCGTTGAGGTGGGCCGGCGACAGCCTTGCCGAGTTCCCCGACGGGCAGCTGTACGTCAACCTGCTCGGCTTTGATCCGGTGGCCGAGCCGATGCCGGCCGCGACGGCGCTGCGTGGCTTTCTCGACGCTTTCGGCGTTCCGCCCGCGTCGATGCCGGCGGAGGCCGACGCGCTGGCGGGGCGTTACCGCAGCCTCGTCGCGGGGCGACGGATGCTGATCATGCTGGACAACGCCCGCGACACCGCCCAAGTGGTGCCGCTGCTGCCGGGTGTCGGTACGTGCACGGTGCTGGTCACCAGCCGGCGCAACCTCACCGGCCTGGTCACCGCCCATGGTGCCGTTCCGCTCAGGCTGGGCCTGCTCGCCGACGAGGAGGCCGCGAGCCTGCTGGCCGGCGTGATGGGGCGGCGCCGCGTCGCGGCCGAGCCGGACAGCGTCTCCGGGATCCTGGCCCAGTGCGGCGGGCTGCCACTGGCGCTCGGCGTCGTCGCCGCCCATGCGGTCACGCACCCGCACCTGCCGCTGGCGGCTCTGGCCCAGCAGTTGCGCGACGATGCCACCCGGCTGGATTCGCTGCACGCCGACGATCTGACGGCCAGCCTGCGCGCAGTCTTCGCCGCCTCGTGCCGCGCGTTGACGCCGGCGGCCGACCGGGCGTTCGCGTTGCTCGGCGTCCCAGCCGGTCCGGATCTGAGCGCTCCGGCGATCGCCAGCCTGACCGACCTGTCGCCGGCCACCTGCCGGGTGGTGCTGGGTGAGCTCACCGACGCGCATCTGGTGGAGCAGCACAGCCCCGACCGCTACCGGCTGCACGACCTGATACGCCTGTACGCGGCCGAACGCGCCCAGCACGAGCATCCGCCGGCGGACCGGCACGCCGCGCTGCGCCGGCTGCTCGAGCACTACACGCGGCTCGCCGAGGCCGCCGACCGGACGCGAGACCCGGACGGATCCGCCGAGCCGGGAGACTTTCAGCACCGCGATCAGGCGGTGGCGTGGTTCCGGGCCGAACACGGCGTACTGATCGCGCTGTGCCGCCAAGCGGCTGACGCCGGGTTCGACGCTCACCTGTGCCGGCTCGCCTTCGCCCTGCGATACCACCTGGAGGACGGCGGGCACTGGGACGAGTTGACCACCGTGCAGAGCGCGGCGGTCACGGCCGCCCGGCGGTTGTCCGACCGGGCCGCGGAGGGCAACGCCTGCTACAGCCTCGCGCGTGCCCATGCCCGGCTGCGGCGGTACGACGACGCGGACGCCCTCTACCGGCAGGCCATCGCCATTTTCGCCGCGCTTGGCGACGCGGTCGGCGAGGCGCACGCCCGGCGCGGCCTGGGCGGGCTGTGCGAGCGGCGCGGCCGGCGGGCGGACGCGGTCGCGCACAACCAGCGGGCCCTCGATCTGTACCGGCAGGCCGGCGACAAGGTCGGCCAGGCCATGGCGTTGAACAACGCCGCCTGGGTGTGCGCGCACAGCGGCGACCACCAGCAGGCGCTGGACCACTGCCAGGAGGCGCTGGACCTGCTCGGCCAGGACTCGCATCGGCATCCCGAGGCGGCCGCGTGGGACACCCTGGGATTCGTCCACCACCGCCGGGGTGAGTACCGGCGGGCCACCGCCTGCTACCGGCGCGCGGTGGCGCTGTGCAGGGAACTCGGCGACCGGTACAGCGAGGCGGACGCGCTGCGTGGCCTAGCCGAGGCATGCCAGGCCGATGGCGACCACGCGGCGGCCCGTGACGCCTGGCGCCGGGCCCTGGAAATCCTCGAACAGCTTCGCCATCCGGAAGCCGACCGGGTGCGGGCGGCGCTCACCCAGCTGCCCTGACCGGTGCACCCGGCCCGGTCGACATCGGCACTGCACTATGCGCAGAGCCGTTCACCAGCGCATTCAAGCTTTCCCCAAGGTTTGGGCTAGGCCGCTCGTTCAGATTGACAGGGCTGACTGTCCGCGTCGTCGGAGAACGGCTGCCCCCCGCACCGTCCTCCGCCGGCCCGGACCACGCCGCCCACCATGCTGAGCGGACGAGGAGAGGACCACGGATGCGAACGTCTCATCGATGGCCCTGGCTGCACCGTCTTCGTGTATTCGCACCCCGCGCGACGCCCAGCCGTGCCCGGGTGGCGACTGCGGGTGGTGTGACGCTCGCCTTGGTGGCCGGCCTGCTCGCCGTACCGGCCCGAGCCGCCGAACCCCGCACGCCGGACTGGTCGGCGGTGCGGCAGTCCAAGCCGGTGCGGGGCACCGTCCTGCGCCCGCGGCCGCGCCCGGCCGATCCGGCGGTGGCCGGCGCCGTGACGAAGGCGCCGGCTGTGACGTGGCCCAAGGCGGGCAGCGCCGAGGTGGCGTTGGCCGGCACGCGCGCCCCGGCGGCGCGGGCCGCCGGCCTTCCGGTCTCGATCGCGCCGCGCGGCGCCGATGCTCCGGCCCGGGTACGGGTGGAGCTGCTCGACCGGTCCGTGGCCGAACAGGCCGGAGTGGATGGCGTCCTGTTCCGACTTCGGCGTACCGACGGCCTTTCCGCGCCCGGAGCCGTCACTGTGGACGTCGACTACTCCGGCTTCCGGCACGCCTTCGGCGGTGACTACGCCGCCCGGCTGGCCCTGGTCCGGATGCCCGACTGCGCCCTGTCGACGCCGCGCCGACCCGAGTGCGTGGCGGGAACGCCAGTGGCGGCCAGCAACGACGTCAAGGCCGGCCGGATCCGCGGTCCGGTCAACGCCAGCGGCGCGGGACCGAAGGCGGTGTACGCCGTGGCCTCGACCCCGAGCGGCAGCGCCGGCAGCTTCGAACCGACCTCGCTGGCGCCGTCGGCGATGTGGGAGGTCGGCCTGCAGTCCGGCGACTTCACCTGGTCCTACCCGCTGGCGGCGCCATCGGTGGCCGGAATGGAGCCGTCGCTGGCCCTGTCGTACTCCTCCGGCGCCATCGACGGCCGGACTGCCTCCACCAACAACCAGGCGTCGTGGATCGGCGACGGCTTCGACTTCCAACCAGGCTTCATCGAGCGTCAGTACACCTCCTGCGGCTCCGACATGGCCGGCGGCAACAACACCGCCCCCACCGGTGACCTGTGCTACGCGTCCGCCAACGCGGTGGTTGCGCTGCCGGGCATCGCCGGCGAGCTGGTGTGGGACGCGGGCAAGCGGCTCTGGCGGGCGGAGGAGGACGACGGCTGGCGCGTGGAGCAGCTGTTCGGTGCGCCCAACGGCGACAACGACGGCGAGTACTGGCGGCTGACCTCCCCCGAGGGCACCCAGTACTTCTTCGGCCGCAGCGAGCCGGCCAAGTCGGCGTGGACGGTGCCGGTCTTCGGCAACCAGCCCGGCGAGCCGTGCAACGCCGCGTCGTTCACCGCATCATGGTGCCAGCAGGCGTACCGGTGGATGCTGGACTACGTCGTGGACCGGCACGGCGACGCGATAGCGTACGCGTACGACACCGAGATCAACCACTATGGGCGATCCGGGTCCGCCGGCAACGCCACCCCGTACGTGCGTGCCGGCCAGCTCGCCCGGATCGACTACGGCCTGCGTGAGGGCCAGACCGAGCCGGCCGCGCGGGTCGTGTTCACCGCTGCGGACCGGTGCGTCCCCGGCTCGCCGTGCGAGCGTTCGCGGCCGGCCGACTGGCCCGACGTGCCGTGGGACCAGCAGTGTGACGGTGGCGTGTGCAGCGCTACGTCGCCGGTGTTCTTCGGCACCAAACGCCTGGCGCGAGTCACCACCCAGGTGCGCACCACCGGGCAGTTCACCGACGTCAACTCGTGGACCTTCAACCACCTCTTCCCGGCCACCGACGACGGCACAAGTCCCAGCATCTGGCTCGAGTCGATTGTCCACACCGGGCACGTCGGCGGCACGCTCAGCACCCCGGAGGTGAACTTCGACGGCGTGCTGCGAGACAACCGGATCACCTCCGGCGACGGCCTTGCGTCGATGCGCAAGTGGCGGCTCACCCGGGTGCAGACCGAGACGGGCGGCCTGATCGAGGTCACATACGCCCCGGCCGGCTGCACGGCCGGCAGCATTCCCGCCGCCGATACCAACGGACATCCGTGCTTCCCGGCCTACTGGACGCCCCCGGGTGCCACCGAGCCCAGGCTCGACTGGTTCCACAAGTACCTGGTCACGCAGGTCCGCGAGATCGACCGGGTCGGCGGTTCCCCGGACGAGGTCACCTCGTACGAGTACGTGGGCGACGCCGCCTGGCACCACGACGACGCCGAACTCGTGCCCACGGAGCTGAAGACCTGGGGCCAGTGGCGTGGCTACCAGACCGTCAAGGTCCGCAGCGGCGCGCCGGGCACCGTCCGTACCCTGGTCGAGCACCGCTTCTTCCGGGGCATGTACGGAGACAGGAAGTTCGACGGCACCACCAAGAAGGACGAGGTCAACGGCCAGCCCGACCTGCCGGTGCTGCGTGGGTTCGCCCACGAGGAGATCATCTACAACGGCGACGGCGGCCCCGAGATCGAACGTGAGCTCAACGAGCCGGTGGTCATCGGTCCGAACGCTGTACGCCGCCGCGCCTCGGGTGATCTCAGCGCCTACGTCACGGAGGTGAAGCGGACCTACACCCGCACCGCCCTCGCCGGTGGCGGCTACCGGGAGACCGAGGAGATTCACTCCTACGATTCCTACGGCGTCCACATCATGACCGACGACCGCGGCGATCTGTCCACTACCAGCGACGACCGGTGCCAGAGGACCAGCTACACCCCCAATCTGGACGATTGGCTAATCGGCCTGTCGCACCGCATCGAAACGGTGAGTGTCGCCTGCGGCACCAACCCGAACCGCCCAACAGACGTGATCGCCGATGTCCGGGTCTACTACGACGGATCGAACACCCTCGGCGTGGCCCCCACCAAGGGCGACGCGACCCGTGGTGAGGAGTTGTCGTCCTGGGGCGAGAACGGCGCGGTCTACACCACGATGGGCCGCAAGGTGTATGACGCGCACGGACGCGTAATCGAAGAGTACGACGCTCTCGGCGCCAAGACGACCACTGCGTACGCGCCGGCGGTCGGCTCTCCGGTGACCGAGGTGCGGGTGACCAATGCGCTCGGGCACCAGACGGTGACCGGCCTGCACCCGGCGACCGGCTCGCCGGTGCTGGTCGTTGACGCGGACGGCAGACGCACCGAGATGGCATACGACGCGCTCGGCCGCCTCGTGAAGGCGTGGGGGCCGGGCCGGTCCCGGACTGACAACCCCGAGGTGGAGTTCCAGTACCTGGTCCGCAACAGCGGTCCCTCGGCGGTCACCACCAAGACGCTGCTCGGTACCGGCGGCTACCGCGTCGAGCACGCTCTACTGGACGGCTTCCTGCGGCCCCGGCAGCGCCAGGCACCGGCGCCGGGCGGCGGCCGGATCGTCTCCGACACCATCTACGACTCGCACGGCCGGGTGGCGAAGACCAATGCCGCGTACCACAACCCAGATGCCCCCGACACCACGCTGCTGGCCGTCAGCGACAACGCGGTTCCCGCCCAGACCCAGTACGTCTACGACGGCGCCGACCGCGAGACCGCCGAGATCTTCAAGGTGAACGGCGTCGAGCAGTGGCGCACCACCATGACGTACGGCGGCAACTGGGAGCGCGAGGACCCACCTGCCGGCGACACCCCCACCACCGAGGTGTTCGACGCCGAGGGCAGGGTGACCGAGCTGCGCCAGCACAAGAACGCCTCGGAGTACGACGCAACCCGGTACACGTACACCAAGGCCGGCCAACTCGCCACGGTCACCGACCCGGCCGGCAACGTCTGGCGGCACCACTACGACCTGCGTGGCCGCGAGATCCGCGTGGACGACCCGGACAAGGGAACCGCCACGATGACCTACGACGACGAGGACCAGTTGCTCACCACGACGGACTCGCGGGGCCGGACGATCGCCTACAGCTACGACACGCTGGGCCGGATGACCGCCGGCTACGAGGGGTCGACGAGCGGGACGAAGCTGACCGAGCAGACCTACGACAGCCGCGGCAAGGGCCTTCCGGTCGCGTCCATCGGTACGTCAACGGGCACGCCTATCGCAGTGAGGTGACCGGCTACGACGCCCGGGGGCAGGTGACCGGCGCGGCCGTGACCATACCCGCCGTCGAGGGCGCCCTCGCCGGCCGCTACGAGTCCACATTGTCCTACAACGACGTCGGCCAGGTGACCGCGGTGACCCTGCCCAGCGTGGGCGGACTGCCGGCTGAGACCCTGCAGACCGGCTACGACGAGCTGGGGTTGCCGGTCTCCCTGTCCGGCCTGATGACGTACGTCGAGTCGACCGGGTATACGAACCTGGCCGAGCTGGGCGAGTACATCCTCGGCGGAGAGGACGGCAAGCGGCTGCAGCAGTCGTACGAGTACGAGACCGGCACTCGGCGACTGACCGTGTCCCGGACCCGGGACGAGGTATCCGAGACACCGCCGGTAGAGCGTAGCTTTACCTACGACCCGGCCGGGAACCTGAAAAAGCTGGTGACCGCGGCGCGGGACCGGGTCACCGACACCCAGTGCTTCGCGATCGACTACCTGCAACGGCTCACCGATGCATGGACGGCCAACGACGACTGCGCGGGCGGGCCGAGCCTGGACAAGCTCGGCGGTCCGGCACTGTACTGGCACTCGTACACCTTCGACAAGGTCGGCAACCGGCTCACCGAGACTTGGCACGACGCCACAGGTGACACGACCCGTACGTACGCGTACCCCGCGGCGGAATCGCCGCAGCCGCACGCCCTGCGGTCGGTCACCCAGACCGGCCCGAATGGCACCCGCACCGACACCTACGAGTACGACACCGACGGCAACACCACCAGCCGCCCGGGCCAGACCCTGACCTGGAACACCGAGGGCAACCTGGAGTCGGTCACGGCGGGCGACGACGTCACTTCGTTCCTGTACGACGCGGAGGGAAACCGCCTGATCCGCCGGGATCCCGCTGCGACCACGCTGTACCTAAGCGGGACGGAGCTGCGCCTAGACACCAAGACCGGCAGTGTCAGCGGCACCCGCTACTACGCGTTCCACGGCGCCGCCGTCGCGGTTCGCACCGTCACGGGCTTGAACTGGCTGTTCAACGACCACCATGGCACCGGCGAAACCGTCATCAACGCCGACACCCAGCAGGTGAGCCACCGGCTTCACCTGCCGTACGGCGCACCTCGTGGACAAGCGCCTACCGCGTGGCCCGGTGAGAAGGGTTTCGTCGGCGGCACCATGGATGCCACCACGGGCCTGACCCATCTCGGCGCACGCGAGTATGACCCGCTGACCGGCCGCTTCATCTCTGTCGATCCGATCATCAACGTAGACGATCCACAACAGATGCACGGGTACGCCTACGCCAACAACAATCCAGCGAGCCTGAGTGACCCGGATGGGCTCGAACCCCGCCCGGGTCATAAGAAGCCGAAGACGAAAAAGCCGAAGACCAAGACCAAGAAGAGCAGCGCAAAGCCGACGCCGAGGTGCGGCAATCCGCGTCAGTGTGATGGCAGTAACGCCAAGATCGCCAAAGACGCTAAGAAGATGAAGGCTCGAGCGACTAAGGCGGCAAAGCGCTACTGCTCGAACCCGCGTCAATGTGACGCCAAGGACGCAAAGAAGGTGAAGGCCCGCAACGCGGCGGCGAAGCGGAAGTGCGGCAATCCGCGTCAGTGTGATGGCAGTAACGCCAAGATCGCCAAAGACGTCAAGAAGATGAAGGGCCGCGATGCCGCCAAGAAACTGGGCACCGCCGGCAGCGTTGCGGCAGCCCTGGGTGCAGGCCCTAGCGGGGCCGCCAGCTACGACAAGACGGCGGACAAGTGGAAGAAAGATTGGTGGGCCTCGAGGGACGCGTACACCTATCGCAAGGAACCCCCGCTGAACAAGCCGAGCGTCAAATGGAGCGGGCGCGGACTGGGCGCTGTCGGGGCGGCGATGACGTTTAACAGCAACGTCGCCGGGGGTGACAACCTCGGAAAGGCGGCGGTCAAGACGGGCGTTGACGTGGCCACGGTCTGGGCTGGTGCCAAGGCCGGCGCGGGCCTAGGCGCGCTAGCCGGAAGCTTCTTTCCTGTCGTCGGCACGGCCGCTGGCGCGTTCGTAGGCGCCGTCGCGGGCACCGTGGCCGGCATATTCGCGAGTCAGGCCGCCAACGGCTGGATCGACAGTGCCTGGAAGTAGGCGACTGCCGCGTACGGGTTTCACTTCAGACAACCTGGTGGGTGAGCGTTGATGGGCACAGTGACGGTGCGCGGGCGGAGGCCGGCGTTGGCGATGGCGGTCGCGTTGGGGGTGGCGGCCTCGGTGGCGGTGGCGGCTCCCGCGCAGGCGAAACCGGACGAGTGGAGACCGCGCAAGCCGGCACCGGTGCGGTCGGTGGCGGGCACCGTGGCGCCGAAGGCGCCCCGGCCGGCGCTGGCAGTGGACGCCAAAGCTCTGGACCCCAAGGCGGTGCGGCGGGCACCGGCGACCACCGCGCCGACCGTACGAGCGGTCGGCGCCGGACAGCCCGAAGTGAAGGTGCTGCGCCGCACCGCCACCGGCCTGACCTTCCAGGCTGGACGCTCGACGACCGTGGAGGTGGACTACTCGGGTCTGCGGCGGGCGTTCGGCGGCGACTACGCCTCCCGGTTGCGGGTGGTCGACGTCGGCACCGGCAAGGTCGTACCGGCGAAGCATGACACCGCCACCGGCAGGTTTCGGGCGGCGGCCACCGCCGGCACCACGTACGCGGTGACGTCCGGCACGTCCGGCAACGCCGGCAGCTTCGCCCCGACCTCGCTGGCGCCGTCCGCCACCTGGGCCGTGGGGGTTCAGTCCGGCGACTTCTCGTGGAGCTACCCGGTGAGGGTGCCGCCGGCGCCGGGCCTCACCCCGAAAGTGGCGCTGTCGTACACCTCGAGCGTGGTGGACGGGCGGACCGCGTCCACCAACAACCAGGCGTCCTGGCTGGGGGAGGGGTTCAGCTACGAGCCGGGGTTCATCGAGCGCGCCTACACACCGTGCGCCGAGGACGGACAGCCCGGCAAGGGAGACCTGTGCTGGGACGGGCAGGCCGCGCACCTGGTGCTGCCCGGCATCACCGGGGAACTGGTGTGGGACGCCGGCCGCAAGGTGTGGCGGGTCGCCAACGACGAGGGCTGGCGGGTGGAGTTGCGCACCGGTGCCAGCAACGGCGACAACGACGGGGAGCACTGGGTGGTGACCGGGCCGGACGGCACCCAGTACGCCTTCGGCCTGGTCGCCGCGGCGAAGTCGACGTGGACGGTGCCGGTCTTCGGCAACGACGTCGGCGAGCCGTGCCACGGGCCGTCCTTCGACACCTCGTGGTGCCACCAGGCGTACCGATGGACGCTGGACACCGTCACCGACCCCCACGGCGACCAGATCACGCACCACTACGACACCGAAGTGAACCACTACGCCCGCGCCGGGGTGGCGAGCAACGCCACGCCGTACGTGCGGGGTGGCCACCTGATCCGCATCGACTACGGACAGCGCACCGGCGCCGAGCCGACCGCGCGGGTGGTCTTCACCAGCGCGCCGCGCTGCCTGCCGGGCTCGGCCTGTCAGCAGGCCCAGCCGGCGGACTGGCCGGACACCCCGTGGGACCTGAACTGCGTGGGCGGAAGCTGTACGGCGATCGGCCCCAGCTTCTGGGGGACGAAGCGGCTCGCGAAGATCACCACCCAGGTACGCGCCGGCGGGCAGTTCACCGACGTCGACTCGTGGACCCTCGGTCACACCTTCCCGGACACCGGCGACCACACCAGCCCCACCCTGTGGCTGCGGTCGATCCTCCATACCGGCCACGTCGGCGGCACGACCAACCTGCCCGAGGTGCTGTTCGACGGCGCGCGGCTGCCCAACCGGATCAGGACGGTCGACGGACTGCCGCCGATGAACAAGTGGCGGCTGGCCCGGATCTACAACGAGACGGGCGGTGTCACCGAGGTCGGCTACCAGGCCGCGCGGTGCGACGCCGGGACGCTGCCGCGGCAGGACGCGAACGCCAAGGACTGCTTCCCGGCGTACTGGCTCCCCGACGGCGCGACAACGCCCGAGCTGGGCTGGTTCCACAAGTACGTGGTGCGTGAGGTGGCCGAGGTCGACCGGGTCACCAACGCGCCACGCAAGGTCACCCAGTACGAGTACGTGGACACCGGCCCCGCCTGGCGCTACGACGCCGCCGAGTTGGTGCCGGCGCGGTTCAAGACCTGGGGCTCCTGGCGCGGCTTCCAGCGGGTGAGGGTGCGCACCGGCACCCCAGATGGTCAGCAGACCCTCACCGAACACCTGTTCATGCGCGGCATGGACGACGACCTGCTCCTGGACGGCTCCCGCCGGCGGGTGACGGTCGAGGACTCGCAGGGCAAGCCCATCGCGGACAAGCCGGGGCTGGCCGGGTTCGCTCGCGAGACGATCGTCCGGGACCCAGCGACCGGTGCGGAGATCTCGGCGGAATTCCAGGAGCCGTGGCTGTCCGATCCAACCGCCGTCCGCGACCGCGAGAGCGGCCCGCTTGAGGCCCGCATCCTGAAAGTGGAGTCGGTGCAGACCCGCACCGTCCTCGCCGGCGGCGCGGCACGGGTAACGAAGACCACCACCAAGTACGACGGCTACGGCAGTGTGATCGAGGTGCACGACCACGGGGACGTGGCCGTACCCGGCGACGATATCTGCACCACGACGTCGTACGCCCGCAACACCGGCGCCTGGCTGGTCGACCTGCCGAACCGGGTGCTCACCGCCGCCGTGCCGTGTGGTGTCACGCCGGCACCCGCCGACGTGGTCTCCGACGAGCGCACCTACTACGACGGCGCTGACACGGTCGATGCCGCGCCGGCCAGGGGAGACGTCACCCGGACCGAGCGGTTGTCCACCTGGGATGACGGGCAACCGCGATACGTGACCGTCTCGCGCGCGACGTACGACCAGCACGGCCGGATCGTCGCCTCGCAGGACGCGCTGGGGGCGGAGACGACCACGGCGTACCAACCGGCGACCGGCGGCCCGGTGACGAAGGTGACGGTGACCAACCCGCTCGGCCACGCGAGCGTCACCGAACTGGACGCCGCCCGTGGCCTCACCCTCGCCACGGTCGACGCCAACGGCCGCCGCGGCGCCCGCGCCTACGATTCGCTGGGCCGGCTGACCGCGGCGTGGCAGCCCGGCCGGCCGGTCACCCAGACCCCGACGGTGCGCCACGAATACCTGATCCGAACGGACGCGCCGGCCGTGGTCACCACCCACCGGCTGCTCGGAAACGGCGACTACCTCACCAGCCACATCCTGTATGACGGCCTGCTGCGGGAGCGGCAGACCCAGGCACCCGCGCCGGGCGGCGGCCGGATCGTCACCGACACCCTGTACGACACGCACGGCCGGGTCGCGCGCACCAACACCGGCTACCACAACGACGACGATCCCAGCACGTCGCTGCTGCTGGTCGCCCACGACGCCGTACCGTCGCAGCGGGTGATCGTGTACGACGGGGCCGGGCGTACCAGCGCCGAGATCCTGCTCGGGTACGGGGCGGAGCGGCACCGCACCAGCTACAGCTACGGCGGCGACCGGGTGAGTGTGGACCCGCCCGCCGGCGGTACGCCCACCACCCGGATCACCGACGTGCGGGGCCGGCTGATCGAGCTGCGACAGCACACGGGCGACCAGCCCGAGGGTGACTACCTCGCCACCACGTACGGCTACACGAAGGCCGGCCAGCGCTCCTCGATCACCGACCCGGCCGGCAACGTGTGGCGTTTCGGATACGACACGCGGGGCCGGCAGGTGCGGGTGGAGGACCCGGACAAGGGCACCGCAACCATGACCTACGACGACAAGGACCGGCTGACGTCGGTCAGCGACGCCCGCGGCGTCACCCTCGCCTACAACTACGACGCCCTCGACCGGCGGACCGGGGTGTTCGAGGGGTCGCCGAGCGGGCGCCGGCTCACCGAGTGGACGTACGACACGGCACCCGGCGGCGTGGGCGAGCCGGCGGCGGCCATCCGGTACGTCGACGGCGCGGCATACCGCACGGAGACGCTCGGTTACGACCCGCACGGCTGGCCCACCGGTACTGCGGTGACGATCCCCAGTCGCGAACACGGCCTCGCCGGCCGGTACGAGTCCACCGTGGAGTACAACCAGGTGGGCCAGGTGACAGCCACCACGCTGCCGGCCGCCGGTGGCCTGCCGGCCGAGACGGTCACCACCGCGTACGACGGGCTCGGCCAGGTGGGCACAGTGAGCTCCGGCCTGACGCAGTACGTAATCGAGACCGGGTACACCAAGGTCGGTCAGCTCCGCTACCGGATCCTCGACGGCCGCGTGATGCGCACCTACGGCTACGAGGAGAGCACCCGACGGCTGACCGGCCTGCGCACGGAGCTGGAGACCGGCGAGGTCCCCGTGAACCTCGGTCTTCGCTACGACCCGGCGGGCAACGTCGTGTCCTCCGCCGACACCGCCTCCGGCGACACCCAGTGCTTCCGCCACGACGCGCTGCGGCGCCTGGTGGAGGCCTGGACCGCCGCCGACGGCTGTGCCGCCGGGCCCAGCCTCGCCGCGCTCGGCGGGCCGGCGCCCTACTGGCACTCCTACGGGTACGACGACGCAGGCAACCGTACCCGCGAGGTCCGGCACGCGGCCGGCGGCGACACCGTCCGCGACTACACCTATCCGGCGGCCGGTGGGGCCGGCCCGCACCGCCTGGAGAGCGTGACCACCGGATCCGATGTGGACCGCTACACGTACGACGCGGCCGGAAACACCGTGACCCGGCCGGGACAGACCCTGACCTGGACCGCGGAAGGTCGGTTCGCCGGGCTGGACGCGGGCGGCAAGGTCACCACCTTCGAGTACGACGCGGACGGCGAGCGGCTGATCCGGCGCGACCCCGCCGGCAGCACTCTCTATCTCGGCGACACCGAGCTACGGCTGGAAGCCGCCACGGGCGCGGTCACCGGCACCCGGTACTACACGGTGGACGGTGACACGGTCGCCGTGCGCACCGGGTCCGGGCTGGCCTGGCTCGCCGACGACCACGCCGGCACGGCGAGCGCGGCGATCAGCGCCGACGACCTCACGGTCACCGTCTCGCACCGGCTGCCCTACGGCGCCCCGCGCGGCGCCGCGCCGTCCGGCTGGCCAGGAGAGCGGGGCTTCGTGGGCGGCACCACCGACGCCTCCACCGGGCTCACCCACCTCGGAGCCCGCGACTACGACCCGGAGACCGGCGCGTTCATCTCCGTCGACCCCATCCTGGACGTCGATTCGCCGCAACAGCTGCACGGCTACGCGTACGCGGGCAACTCGCCCGTCACCTTCGCCGACCCCACCGGCCTGACCGCCGAGCTCGTTCCCTCATCGGCGCCGCTGTCGATCGAGTGGGACAGCGCGGTCACGGGGTTCCGGCTGGTTGGTGACGCCCAACCGGAAAGGCTCTACACGCACCAGGCCCCGGCGGCGTTGCCCGGCGCGCGCGGCAACCCGGACCTGAGCGCCACGATCGACCACGCCATCGGCGGGCGCAACTGGTCGCCGAAGGTGCCTCCGGGGTACACCCGGCCGCCGGACAACTCGACCCCGCCGACCGGGCGTCCGAGTCCGTTCCCGCCCATCCC
>NZ_POUB01000099.1 GCF_003236335.1 Micromonospora deserti | reverse complement strand
GTGGTGGAGGGGGCGACGGCGGTCACGCGCGCCAGTCTGGCAGACGGTGCTGTCCCGGTGCGCTGCCGGCGATGGCTGGGATCAGGCGGGCAGGTGCCGGTCCCGGCCCCGGGTGCCCTGCCGGCGGGTTGGGGCCAGCCGGATCACCGCTCCGGCGTCGTGCAGCGGCGGGGCGAGTGCGCCCGGACTGCCCCCGGAGCCGCGCTTGAGCGCCGCGAGGAGCGTTCCGGCGGGCATCGGGCGGGCGAAGAGGTGGCCCTGGCCGGCGGTGCAGCCCAGCTCCCACAGCGCCCGGCGCTGCGGCTCGCTCTCCACGCCCTCGGCCACCACCGCGAGGTTGAGGCTGCGGCCCAGGTCCAGGGTGGAGCGGATGACGGCGGCGGCCTCGGCTGAGGTCTCCATCGTGGTGACGAAGCTGCGGTCGATCTTCAACTCGTGCACCGGAATCCGGGAGAGCAGCGACAGCGAGGAGTAGCCGGTGCCGAAGTCGTCGAGGGCCAGCCGGACGCCCTCGTCCCGCAGCCGGCTGAGCACCCGGTCGACCACGTCGAGTTGGCTGAGGGTGAGCGTCTCGGTCAGCTCCAGCACCAGCCGTTCGGAAGGCAGGTCGTGGGCCCGGAGGCGGGCCAGCACGGAACCGGGGAAGCGCGCGTCGAGCAGGCTGCGCGGGGACACGTTCACCGCCACCGACACGTCGAAACCGGCGTCCCGCCAGCCGCTCGCCGCGATCAACGCCTGGTCGAGGATCGCCTCCGCGAAGGCCGGGAGCAGCCCGGATCGCTCCACCGCCTCGAGGAAGCGCAGCGGGTCGATCATTCCGTGGGTGGGGTGGTGCCAGCGGGCCAGGGCCTCGGCGCCGGTGACCACGCCGGTGCCCAGGTCGACGATGGGTTGGAAGTTGACCGTGAACTCGTGGTCGGCGACGGCCCGGGGCAGGTCGCCGCCGAGGGTCAGCCGGCCGAGGTCGGCGGTGTCCCGGGCCGGGGCGTAGGTGGAGATCCGCTGGCCGGCCCGCTTCGCCTGGTACATCGCCACGTCCGCGCGGCGCAGCAGCTCGGCCATGCCGCCGGTGGCGGGGGCGGCGGCGATACCGCCGCTCGCTTCCACGCTGATCCGCATGCCGTCCAGCTCGAACGGCTCGTGCAGCGCGGAGAGCAGCGTCTCCGCCCGGTGCGCGGCCACCGCCGGGGCGGGCAGCCCCCGCAGGAGCACGGCGAACTCGTCGCCGCCCAGCCGGGCCACCAGGTCGCCGTCCTGGGCGGCGCCGCGCAGCCGGTCGGCGACCTGCATCAGCACCTGGTCGCCGGCGGCGTGCCCGAGGGTGTCGTTGACCTCCTTGAAGTGGTTGAGGTCGATCAGCACCAGAGCGGTGACACCGTCGGCGTGCCGGGCGCCGAGCTGCTCGGTGCCCCGGTCCAGCAGTTGTCGCCGGTTGGCCAGCCCGGTCAGCGCGTCGTGGGTGGCGGCGTACGCGTGCTCGTCGGCGACCCGGGCCAGCTCGGCGTACGCCTGCGCGTTGCGCACCGCCGTGCAGAGCGCCGAGGCGAAGGTACGCAGCGTGTACTGCTCCCGCTCGGAGAGCTGCACCGGGCCGCGGAACCGCAGCCGCAGCACTCCGACGTCGACCGCCCGGTCGTGCCCCTCCAGCGCCGCCGGCACCACCGTGCCGGCCACCGCGGTCGCCCCGCCGGCCGGCCCGTCGTACGTGATGGTGCCGGTCCCGCCGCACACGGTGCGCCCGCCGTCGCGTAGCTCGATCTCCACCTCGTCGGCGGAGAAGAGTTCGGCGGCCTGGGTGACCGCGGTGGTGAGGACCTTGTCCAGGTCGACGACGTTGAGCGCGTCGGTGGTGCGGGCCAGCCGCTGCCACGCCTGCTGCTCGGTGCGGGTGCGGATCCGGGTGGAGTAGGCGAGGTGCAGGCTGAGCACCAGTGGCGGCACGGCGAGCAGCAGGCGGGGGTCCGCCTGGAGGATGACCAGCGTGCACACGGCGACGACGAAGCGCACTGCGTAACCGGCGAGACGCAGGTCGAGGTTGCTCAGGAACTGGCGGGAGATCCGGGTGCCGGAGGCGAGCGCGATGACCGGGATGGCGAGAACCTCGTCTAGCAGCACGGCGACGAAGTAGGCGACGGACAGCAGTCCCGCCAGGTGAAGCGGGTCCATCGCCTGCCACGTCCAGTGCAGGAGCGCCAGCGTCCATCCGGCGCCCCAGGCCACCAGGATGTTCTTGCCCACCCCGAATGCCAGCTTCATCGGTGGCAGCCGGACCGACGCGATGGCGATGCCCAGAGCACTGCACAGGACGACCCAGGCGGTGGGTGCGATCGCGACCCCGATCACGATAGATGTCTCGGTCCAGCTGATCCAGTGGGTGGTGGATCTGATGCGGATGGGTGCCTTGACGAAGTGGCCGACGGCGATCATGAACGCGAGCATCATGAGGGTCGCGACGTCGTACCCCGAGGCCGGCGTGGCCGAGGTCAGGATGAGACGGAGGGAATCCGCCGTGACGAACATGGCGACAACGACGACGAGACCGACGAGCAGCCGCAGCTGCCGATCGGTCTCATTCTCGTGTCGCCTCGAAAGAGTCACTCCACTCCCGGGTGACCGCCTTGCCTGTCGCCTGTAGCCGCACCGTACCCTCTGGCCGCCGGGAAGTCCCGGTCGATCTCAGCCCCATTCGTTGCCGCGCATGTCACCCGTCTCCTTCGCTCGAAGGCCTTGGTCCCATTTGGCCCGGCATCTGCCTGCCTAGTGAAAGAGAGCCTAAGGGAAGAAGGAGGGGCTTAGCACTGATAAATGTCGGTATCCTCAACATTAGCCAATCCCATGGCGATTCGTGACGTTCTGTCTACATCCTCTGCGCGGAGAGCACATTTTGCTGCCCTCTGGCAGTCGATCGGATGCGCAATGTGTACGAGTCTGATTTGCCGAGGTCCCGCACCTACCAGTGTGAGGGCTCGCCGGATGCGGCTCATCGTCGGTTCGGCTCTCGCGCTACCTGAGCCGGCCGTCTCAATCAGGAAGCTGCCCCGGTCTGGTCCGCATCCGATCTTCGCAAGGTGTTCCGCAGTGAATCATCCCTTCCCAACCAGGAGTCGAGGGATTGTGGAGATTCGAGTACTTGGCCGCCTTGAGGTGTGCTTCGGCGATTCGCGCCCGGATCTCGGGACGCCGATACAGCAAACCTCCTCGCACTGCTGGCAAGCCAACCGCAGCAGATCGTTACGGTTGACCAACTCGTGGATGAACTGTGAGTGGAAGATCCACCGCAGTCCGCGGTACCGAACGTGCGACCTATGCCGCCAACCTGCGCCGAACCTTTGAGACGACGGAGGCGGGCCGCGGAATCCTCGTCCGACGGCGGGACGGTTATCTACTCGACCTGCGTCCAGACCGGGTGGATGTCATACGATTCACGACCGAGCTCCGGCAGGCCCGGGACCTCCTTGAGGCGGGCGAGGCGGAACCCGCTGTCGGCCTGCTAACCCGAGCTGTCGCCCGCTGGCGGGGGCCGATGCTCGCCGGCGTTCCGCAGGGCCCGGTCCTCGCTGCCCGCGTCGCGGCTGCGAACGAGGAGCGGCTGCTCGCAGTCGAGCTCCTCGCGGAGGCCCGGATCGGGCTGAGGTAGCCGGAACAGGCGATACCACTGCGACGTCATCGCACGGGTCCTGGCGGGGACGCGGCGGGTCGAGGGCCGGGGCGTCGGCGGTCCACGTCATCGACGGCATGTCCGGGAGCGGCAAGACCACACTCGCGGTACATCCGGCACGCCAACTGGCCACCACGTACTCGGACGGTCAACTGTTCATCGATCTGCGCGGGTACGGCGACTCGGTTCCCGTCGAGCCGGGCTCTGCCCTGACGGTCCTGCTCCGCCAGTTGGGAGTGCCGGGGGAAGGATTCCCGCTGACCCCCACCAACGATCACACCTGTGGCGGCGCGAGTTGAGCGGCCGGCGGATCGTCGTCGTGCTCGACAACGTCGGACGTGTCGAGCAGATCCGGCCGTTGCTGCGAACCGTCCCGGGCGCGGTCGTGCTGGTCACCACCCGTACCCGGTTCGTCGGTCTCGAAGTCGGGCCGCCCGAGTCCCTGCCGGTGATGACCACGGACGAAGGGCTGGCGCTCCTCGCCTCCACCGCCGGGGCACATCGGGTGTGGGCGGAGGGGGCCGCCGCCGCAGAAGTGGTGCGGCTGTGCGGCCAGCTGCCGCTCGCCATCAGGCTGGCCGGGGCCGGCTGGCGCACCGGCGCAGTTGGCAGGTGACGGACCTGGTGGGCCGTCTCACCGCCGATTCTGCCGGACAGCGGGCACTCGACCTGGGCGGCCAGGCGATCGCGAGGGCGTTCGCCACCTCGTACGAGCCGTTGGACGAGGTGGCCAGGCGGGTCTTCCGGCTGCTCGCGATCTTCGGAACCACTTCACCCCGGTGATGGTCGCCGCCCTGGCCGACCTGCCCCTGCCGTCGATGTCACCACTGGATGTGGACTGGCTGGAGAAAGAGCGGGCGACGCTGTCATCGTTGGTGGTATCGGCGGCGGATGTGGGGCTCCATCATTATTCATGGCGATTGGCCCAGGCGCTGTGGCGCTTCTACTACGCGCGCGGCTACTGCGATGAGATCGTCCACACGCACCAGCGCGCCCTCGTCGCCGCCGAGGCGACCGGCGACCGGCGGGCGACCGCCGCCATCAACAATTACCCGGCCTCGGCCTACGTCAAGACCGGCGAGCATCGGCGGGCCTGCGCCCATCTGGACGCGGCCGTGGCGCTCAGCCGTGAGGCAGGTGACCTGCAGCAACTGCTCAGGTACCAGGCCAATCTGAGCGTCGTCCACTGGTTGCGGGGCGACCTGGAGGACGCGGCTTCACTGGGCTTTCAGTTACTCCGCGAACGAGATGCGTACAGCGCGGTCAAGGTGCCCAACGCGCTGCCAAATCTGGGCATTGTGCTGGCCATGCTTGGTCGTTATCCGAAGGCTCTCCGAATCCACCGGCTGCATCTCTATCTTGCCCGGCTCAACGGCAACGAATTTCAGTTGGTCAACGCCCTGAGTCATATCGCTGCCGTGCGGAACCGGCTCGGACAATGGCAGCAGAGCATCCGCCTGTTGACCGCCTCGCTGGCGATGTACCGAAGAACGGGGCACCGGTACGGCAAGCCGGAATCCCACAACGACCTGGGGATCGCCTATCGACACCTGGGGCGTTTGGCGGAGGCGCGGCGGCAGCACGAGCTGGCTCTCGAACTGGCCCTCGACTTCGGGAAACGGCACGTCCAGAGCGCGGCCCTGAACGATCTGGGGCTCACGCTCGCCGCTGACGGGGAGGACGAGGAGGCGATGCGGCGACACGAACGGGCGCTGCACCTGGCCACCGCCGTATCGCACCCGTACGAGCAGGGGCGGGCACTCGCCGGTCTCGCGGAGCACTTCGTGCGTACTGACGTCGCCGAGGCGGCGGCCCGAAGTAGCTGCCGGACCCGCGGCCCGACGCAGCTGCCTGACCGGCGGGCCGAGAGTAGCTGCCTGACGGGCGGGCCGACCCAGCCGCCCGGCCCGCGGCAGACCCCCGGCGTGCCGGGCTGACCAGCGAGGACGTCGCTTATCGATTTCTTATCGCCCGGCCGGTAGCGTCCCGGTCGCTCGTCACGGACGGGAGGGTTCTGGTTCGGGGCAGAACCCCCTCGCCGAGGCGCCCGCTGTCGGTCGTCCCCCAGCGACCGCGTCAGTGGGCTGGTGCGGGAGGGGCGGTGTGCGCCCGAGGCGGGCCGGTCGCACCACGGCCCGGGCAGGTGGCGCCGCCGCTCTTCCCGGCGCACGCGGCGGGCGGAGCGGCGAGCACGCCAGCTCGGCCGGGGGGCTCGACCCAGGGTCTGCGCCAGATTGCTGCCGCGCCGCGTCGAGGGGCAGCCCGGACCGGCCGGCCGCTCGGGGTCGTACCGGACGGATAGGCTCGCGACCGTGACTGATCCCGTGCAGCTCACCCACGTCGACCCGGCGGGCGCGGCCCGCATGGTCGACGTCTCCGCCAAGGCGGTCACCGGCCGTCTGGCCGTCGCCGCCGGCCGGCTCCGCACCACACCCGAAGTGGTCGAGTTGCTGCGCCGCGACGGGTTGCCCAAGGGCGACGCGCTCGCCGTCGGCCGGCTCGCCGGCATCATGGGCGCGAAGCGCACCCCCGACCTGATCCCGCTCTGCCACCCCATCGCGTTGCACGGTGTCACGGTCGACCTGTCGCTCACCGCCGACACGGTGGAGATCACCGCCACGGCGCGGACGGCGGACCGCACCGGGGTGGAGATGGAGGCACTGACCGCGGTGGCGGTGGCCGGGCTGGCCCTGGTCGACATGGTCAAGGCCGTCGACCCGGCGGCCAGCGTGGACGCGGTCCGGGTGCTCCGCAAGGCCGGCGGCAAGACGGGCGAGTGGGTGCGCCCGGAGGGCCGGCCGTGATCCGGGCGCGGGTGGTGGTGGCGTCCAACCGGGCCGCCGCCGGGGTGTACGCCGACACCAGCGGTCCGCTGCTCGTCGCCGGCCTGCGCGAGCTCGGCTGCGAGGTCGACGAGCCGGTGGTGGTGCCCGACGGCGAGCCGGTCGGGGTGGCGCTGCGAGCCGCCCTCGCCGACGGCATCGACGTCGTGCTGACCAGCGGCGGCACCGGCGTCACCCCGATGGACCGCACCCCGGAGGTGACCCGGGCGCTGCTCGACTACGAGATCCCCGGCATCGCCGAGGCGATCCGGGCGCACAGCCGGGACAAGGTCCCCACCGCGGCCCTCTCCCGCGGGCTCGCGGGCGTGGCCGGCCGGATGCTGGTGGTCAACCTGCCAGGCTCCGCCGGTGGGGCCCGGGACGGCCTCGCCGTGCTCGGGCCGATCCTCAGCCACACCGTCGACCAGCTCCGCGGCGGCGATCACTGACCGCCCCGGGGGCGCGCCGCCGGCGGGCACCGCACCGCGACGAGGTTCGGCGAGGCGCCGGGTCGCGACCGGGACAGCCGCCTCGCACTCGGGGACCCGCCGGTGCGCCGCACCGGGGTGGGTGGCGGCGCACCGGGTGGGAAGCGCGGCCCGTCCGGTGGCCCACCGCGGCGAACTGACCACGTGGCGGACGGCCGCACGCCTGAGGGCGCATCCGGCCCGCCCCCCGGATAGGCTCGGCCGGTGAGCACGGACACCGCATCGGCCGCCGATCGGGTCGCCGCGCCCCCGCCGGCCGGATGGGAGGAGGCGCGCTCCCGGGTGTACGCGGCCGGCCTGGCCGCCGCGCTCTCCGCAGTCGACCGGCCGCTCGCCGAGATCGACGGGCACACCCTCGCCGAGCCGCTGACCACCCGGACCGACCTACCGGCGTTCGCCACCTCCAGCGTGGACGGCTGGGCGGTGCGTGGCACCGGCCCGTGGCGGGTGGTAGGGCGGGTGCTGGCCGGCGGCACCCCGGCCCCGCTGACCGACGACGGGACGACCGTCGAGATCGCCACCGGCGCGATGGTGCCGGAGGGCGCCAGCGCCGTGCTGCGCGTCGAGGAGTCGACCCGTACGCCGGACGGGCTGGTCCGGGGCACCCCCCGGCCGGCACCGGAGTGGCGGTCGCCGGGTGAGGAGGCGTCCGCCGGGGAGGAACTCCTGCCCGCCGGCACCCCGGTGGACCCGGCGCTGATCGGTCTGGCCGCCTCCTGCGGGCACGACAGCCTGCGGGTCCGGCGGCAGCCCCGGGCGGCGCTGCTGGTCTTCGGTGACGAGCTGCTGACCGCCGGCCCGCCCGCCGCCGGCCGGGTCCGCGACGCGCTGGGGCCGGCGGTGCCGGCCTGGCTGCGCCGGTACGGGTGCGTGGTACGCCCCTCCGACGTGGTGGGGCCGGTGGCGGACACCCTCCCCGCGCACGTGGCCGCCCTGCGTGCCGCGCTGACCGACGCCGACCTGGTCTGCACGACCGGCGGCACGATGCACGGCCCGGTCGACCATCTGCATCCCGCGCTGGAGGCGCTCGGCGCCGACTACGTCGTCAACACGGTCGCCGTGCGTCCCGGCTTCCCGATGCTGCTGGCCCGGCTGGCCGACGCCGACGGCCGGGTGCGGTTCGTCGCCGGCCTGCCGGGCAACCCGCAGTCCGCGATCGTCGCCCTGGTCTCGCTGGTCGCACCGCTGCTCGCGGGTCTCCAGGGCCGGCCGATGCCGGTGCTGCCGGAGGCCACGCTCGCCGAGCGGGTGCCCGGTCGGGGCGATTACACCCATTTGGCGCTGGTCCGGTTGGACCGGGCCGCCGGCACCGCTCACCCGGTCCGGCACGTCGGCTCGGCGATGCTACGCGGGCTGGCCGTCGCGGACGGCTTCGCGGTGATCCGTCCGGGCACCTCGGGTGAGCCGGGTGACCGGGTGCCGCTGGTGCCGCTGTCGCTGCTACCGGGGGAGCGGTCGTCGTGACCGCGCCCACCGCCACGTTCGGTGAGGTGACCGACCGGCCGCTCGACCTGGCCGCGCACGAGGCGGCGGTGGCCGACCGCCGGGCCGGCGCGGTGGTCTCGTTCCAGGGCGTGGTGCGCGACCACGACCACGGCCGCGCGGTTACCAGCCTGGAGTACGAGGGCCACCCGAGCGCCGAGCGGGTGCTGCGCGAGGTCGCCGCCGAGATCGCCGCCGACCCGGAGGTCTACGCCGTGGCGGTGTCGCACCGGATCGGCCCGCTCGCGGTGGGCGACGTGGCCCTGGTGGCCGCGGTGAGCACCGCCCACCGGGCGGCGGCGTTCGCGGCCTGCGCCCGGCTGGTCGACGAGGTCAAGGCGCGGCTGCCGATCTGGAAGCGGCAGGTGTTCGCCGACGGCACCGAGGAGTGGGTCAACTGCCCCTGATGGCCGGGCTCCCGGGTCAACCGGTCGTTCCCGACGGGCTCCCCGTTCGATCGGCCGTGCCGGGCGGGCGCCGCGGTCAGTGGCGGCCGGCCGTCGTCGCCGGGCGGCCCAGCCGGTCGCCGTAGAAGGCCGGCTCGGCGCCGGGCCGCCACGGCAGCGCGGCGACCAGCACGATCAGGGCGAGCGCCAGCGAGTTCTCCATCAGCGCGCCGAAGAGGCCGTCCTGGTAGTGCGAGACCTCCGGGAGTTGGTGCTCGTACGGCCAGATCGGCGAGATCAGGAAGAGCAGCCAGAGCCCGACCGCCGCCACGCCGTGCCGGAGCCCGGTCAGCGCCGGGTACCAGATCGGCGAGCGCAGCCCGTTGACGCCGGGTAGCCCGGCGTACCCGGCCTGGCCGACCCGCTGCGCCAGCCCGCGACTTGCCTCCCGGCGGCGCACCGCGGCGTCGGCGAGCACGATGATCGCCGGGATCACCCAGACCAGATGGTGTGTCCAGGAGATCGGGCTGATCACGTTGGTGGTGAGGCCGACCAGGGTGAACGCGGTCAGCTCGTCGCCGTCGGCGCGCGCGTTGGCGGCCCGGGACAGGCCGAGCGCCAGCATCAGCACGGCGAACGACAGCCAGAGCAGCCCTGGCGTCTCGATCGAGTCGTAGAGCCGGGCGAGCAGCCCGGCCAGCGACTGGTTGGGCGTCATGTCGGCCGCGCCGACCCGCTCGGTCTGCCACAGCACGCCGCCGAAGTAGGCCCGCGACTCGGTGCCGACGACGGCGAAGGAGCCGATCGTGACGGCGAGCACGGTGCCGACGGCGGTCGTCGCCACCCGCCACTGGCGGGTGATCATCAGGTAGACGATGAAGAGCGCGGGAGTGAGCTTGACCGCGGTGGCCAGGCCGATGCCGACGCCGGCCCAGGCGCCGCTGTAGACGAACCGGAGCAGCGGGCCGTCGGTGTCGGCGACGTGGGTGCCCCGGCGGGACCGCCAGCGCAGGCCGATCAGGTCGGCCATGACCAGCGCGAAGAGCAGCAGGTTGACCTGGCCGTAGCCGAGGGTTTCCCGGGCCGGCTCGATGGCGGCCGCCAGCGGCGTCGCGATCGCCACGGTGTACCAGAGCGGCCAGCCGAGCCGGTCGACGATCGGGCGCAGCAGCGCGCCGAGGACGACGGCGAGCGCGGTGATGCTGGCCAGCGCGTTGACCAGCCCGGCCAGTTCGACGGGCAGGTGCGCCATCGGCAGCATGGCCAGACCGGCGAACGGGGGGTAGGTGAAGCCCAGGGTGGTGCCGGGCGCGATGAAATCGTAGAGCTCGTGACCGCTCGCCCACCACACCACCGCGCCGTGGTAGATCTTCATGTCGAAGAAGTTGTACGGCCGCCCGAAGGCGCCGATGGCGAGCCATGCGGCCCAGGCGACGGCGGCCACGACGCCGGTCCGTACGACCGTCCTGCGGTCGATCCGACGCGTCACGCGACGGACTGGGGCGAGGCGGCTCACCCGCCTTCCGACGGTCGCCGGCATGGCGTGGCCACCCCCGTACCAAGGTCGTCCTACCCGTCCAGGTCCTGCACGGAGCCTAGAACGGCGCCTCACGTCAGTGCCTCCTGCGTTATGCGACCGTGTCCGATCCCACACATGTTTTTGACATTTCCACCGCGTTAACGCCAACCGGGTGGTTCAGGTGATTCGCGGCCTTGGCGGGGTGTGCGGACCGGCGGAGGGGGCATCGACGCAGGTCAACCGGGAATTCGTCGGGCCGTTGAAGCCGATCGTACGGCGATCCGGGCCTCCCGGCGGGCGGTTCGCACGGCTCGCCGTACGGAGCGCCGGGAATGGCCGATCCGGTGACCGGCCCGCCACCGCAGTCCCGGCTTGCCCTCGGTGTCGGCTGCGGCGAGCAGCAGTCCGCCGAAGAGGCCGAGGTTCTTCAGGAAGTGGGTCTGGTTGTTGTTCCTCGCCGCCGGGTCGTCGTTCTTCCAGAAGGGATGCCCGGCGATGGTCACCGGCACGAGCGTGCCGGCGAGGACCAGCGCCGCCGGGCGGGTGAGCTTCCCGGTGGCGAGCAACAGGCCGGCGCCGACCTGGACGGCGGCGGTGGCCCGGATCAGCGTCTCGGTGTCCGTCGGGATGCGTGGGTTGGCCCGTTCCAGCAGCGGTGTCACCCGGTCCGTCACCGGCTTCGCGGTGGGCGCCAACCGTCCCGGGTTCTGAAAGTTGCGGAAGCCGCTGACCACGAAGATGCCGCTCAACATGGCACGGGCGAGGGAGCGTACGGGTTTCATGGATCAGTCATACCCCGTCGCCGGCACCGCGACCCGTGCATCGGCCGATCCGGAGCGGCCCACGTGGACGTCGCGCCACGCCGATTCGAGCGACCGTCGCTGATGGACCGGGCGCGGGGGGTAACGTCCCCGGCGTGACCACCCTGCGGCTGCGACCCGAGGACCCGGCGGACACCGGCGCGGTCCGCCGGGTGCTGGCCGCCGCCTTCGCCCGCCCGGACGTGACCACTCCGCCCGAGGTGGGGCTGGTGGACGAGCTGCGGGGCAGCCACGCCTGGCTGCCGGAACTGGCGATGGTCGCCGAGTACGGGGGTGAGGTCGTCGGATACGCGCTGCTGAGCCGTGTGCGGGTCAGCTCGGACGAGGTCTCCGCGCCCGCGCTGGCGCTCGGCCCGGTGGCGGTCGCGCCCCATCGGCGGCGGATCGGGCTCGGCGCGGCGGTGGTGCAGGCCGTCCTGGACGCGGCGACGGAGCTGGGCGAGCGGCTGGTGGTGGTGCTGGGCGACCCGGCCTACTACCGCCGGTTCGGCTTCAGCCGGGCCGACCGGATGGGGCTGACCAGCCCATGGTCCGGCCTGGGTGAGCCGTGGCAGGCCCTGGTCCTCCCGCCGAGCGCCAACGCCGAGGCCCCGCCGCCCCGGGGCGAGGTGGTCTTCCCGCCACCCTGGTCCAAGGTCTGACCCCGCTCGCGTCGGCACCCGAACTGTCACGGAAAACCACCCGTCCCCCCGATCATCCGGGAAGAGTGCCTGTTCCGCGTCGGGGTGACCAGACCCCTCGCCACCGTCCGCCCGGCCCGTGAACGTGCCCGCACCGCGGGGGCGTGGGCCCGAGCGGGGTCGGGCTCCGGCTCGCCGGTCAGGCCGGTTGGGTGCGCAGGTAGCGACCGAAATGTGGCACGGTGAAGGCGACGGTGCCCCGCTCGCCGGAGTAGATCAGCCCTTTCTTGATCAGCGCGTCCCGGGCCGGGGAGAGGCTGGCCGGTTTGCGGTCGAGGGCACGGGCGATGTCGGCGGTCGGCACGGCCGCGTCCATGTCGTCCCGCCCGCCGCCGTCGGTCTCGCCCACCACCCGGGACAGCGTGGCCATCGCCCGCATGTACTCGCGCTCGGCCGGCGTGGCCCGCTCGAACCGGGAGCCGAAGAAGCCGACCGCCAGCTCGGCCTCGGCCTCCGGCGCGGCGACCCGCACATCCGCGGCCGTGATCGGGGAGCGGGGGGCGTGGTCCCAGGTCGCCTTCCCGTACGCCTGGACGAAGTACGGGTAGCCGCCCGACTTCTCGTAGAGCAGGTCGAGCGCCTTCGGCTCGTACTCCACCTCCTCCCGCTCGGCCGGCGCGCAGAGCGCCTGGTCGGCGGCGATCCGGTCGAGCCGGTCGATGCGCTGGTAGCGGAAGAGCCGTTCGGAGTACGACTTGGCCGCGCTGAGCACGGCCGGCAGGTGCGGCAGCCCGGCGCCGACCACGATCAGCGGTGCTCCGAGCTGGGACAGCTCGTGGCAGGCGGCGCAGAGCGCGGAGACGTCCTCCGCGCCGAGGTCCTGCATCTCGTCGATGAAGATGGCGACGCCGGTGCCCACATCGGCGGCGACGGCGGCGGCGTCGGTGAGCAGCTCGACCAGGTCGATCTCGATGTCGCCGGAGTCGGCGCGGCCGCTGGCGGCGGGCACGTCGATGCCGGGCTGCCAGCGGTCCCGCAGCTTCGGGGCGGTGCCACCCCGGCCGGTCGGGGCCGAGCGTTGGGCGAACGCTTTGAGTACGCCGAGGAAGGCGTCGATCCGGTCGGGTGCCCGGTGCCGGGGAGCGAGTTCCCGGACGGCCATGTGCAGCGCGGCGGCGACCGGGCGGCGCAGCGACTGGTCCGGCCTGGCCTCGATCTTGCCGGTGCCCCAGAGCCGGTTGATCGCCTGGGAGCGGAGGGTGTTGAGCAGCACCGTCTTGCCGACGCCGCGCAGGCCGGTGAGCATCAGGCTGCGTTCCGGCCGTCCGCGCGCGATGCGCTCCAGCACGATGTCGAAGACGTCGAGTTCCCGCCCCCGTCCGGCGAGCTCGGGCGGGCGCTGCCCGGCGCCCGGGGCGTACGGGTTGCGGACCGGATCCACGCATCGCACAGTATCGGGCTGTCTAGCTGCGGGGCTAGACACGCGTAGAGGGAGCTACCGGCGTGTCGGGCCCGTCGAGATAAAACTAGGGCTGTCTAGCGTCCATGCTAGACAGCCCTAGTTTCGACAATCAACGCTTCTTCAGGCAGAGCACGTAGTCGAGGAAGTCGACCGAGTTGTCGTGGACGTAGTTCGCGGTCGACGACGGCGCCCGGGTCTTGCACCGGTCGCCGTCCGTGGTGGCCGGGATCCGCAACAGCACCTCGTAGGTGTCCGGGCCGCAGGGCACCTTGCGCAGCTCCGCCTCGTCGTCGGTGCCGTCGTTGACCACGCAGTCGCCCTTGGCGAACGTGTCGTCCTCCTCGGTCGGGCTGGGCTCGGCGCTGCTCGGCGCCGCGCTCGGCTCCCGCGTCGGCTCGGCCGGCGCGCTCGTCGACGGGGCCGAGTTGGCGGGTTCGTCGTCGTCACCGGCCTGATACACGGCCCAGCCGGCGATGCCGAGGCACGGGCAGAGCAGGAGCAGCACCACCAGACCGATGATCAGGGCGATCCGCCCGCCGTTCCTCTTCACCGGCGGGGCGGCCGGCATCCCGTACCCGCCAGGTGCTGGCGGCGGTGGCCCCCACTGGCCGCCGGGCGTCGGCCCGGCCGGCGGGTACGGCCCGGCCGGCGGGTGGCCGCCCGGGTTGACCGGCGGCGGCTGGGCGCCGGGCGGCGGATAGCCGGCACCCGGGACCGGCGGCGGGTAGCCCGGTCCCGACGTGGGCGGCGGTGGGTAGCCTGCGCCGGACGTCGGCGGCGGGGCGGGCGGCTGACCCCACATCGGCGCGGTCGGCGGCTCGGCATCGCCGGGGCTCGGCTGTCCCCACTGGGGTACGGTCGGCGGCTGCGCGCCGCCCGCTGGCGGCTGTCCCCACTGCGGCGGTGTCGGGTCAGCGGAAGGCGGGCCGGCCGGGCTGCCGGGCGGATGCTGGTGCGGGTCGTCCGGCTGTCCGGGTGGTCCGTAGGTCGTCATCTCTTCCCCAGGGGTGCGGTGGTTCAGCGCTGCTTAAGGCAGAGTACGAAGTCGAGGGTGTCCAGCTCGCTGTCGAAGAAGTACCAGTTGGTGTAGCCGGGGACGTTCGCGCACTTCGCCGCGGCGTCCTTCTCACCGCTCGTGGTGCCGTCGACCCGGCGCAGCACCTCGTACGATTCGGGGGCGCACTCGCTGATCAACAGCCGGGGCCTGCCACCGGCCGGCCCCTCGTTGCGGACGCACTGGCCGACCTTGACGAACCGTGGGTCGGCGGACGACTCGGGGGCCGCCGCGCTGGGCGCGGCCGTACCGTCGCTCGGCGGCACCGGGGTCTCCGCGGCCGGTGTCGGCGTGCCGGTCACCGGCGCCGGGTCGTCCTGCCCGAGCAGGTAGAACACCGCCGCCCCGCCGCCGAGTACCAGCGCCAGCACCGCCGCCAGCACCGTGACCGCCGGGCCGCGGCTCCGCCGGCGCGGGGGCCGAGCGTACCCGGCCGGGCCTGGTAGCGCGCCGGGTCGAGAGGCGTACGCCTGCTCGGCGGCCGGGTACGGCCCGGCGTCCGGGCCCGGCTGCGCGGCGTAGGTCGGCCTCCGGTCACCGTGGCCCGGCGTCGGCCGGTACGGCCCGGGCGGGTACTCGCCCGGCCGGTACGGCTCCCCGCCGTAGGGCGGCGGGTAGGGGTCGGTGCCGTAGGACTGCCCCGGGCCGGCCGAGTGGTGGGGTGGCCCGTCGGAGGCGGCGGGCCAGCCTCCCGAGCCGCCCGACGGGTGGTGCGGATACTCCGGGCGCCGCGACCGGGGCTCGTTCCACCCGGCCTGGCCGGCCGTGCCCCCCGGCGGGCCGTACGCCTCGTCGGGCCACCGCCCCGGCCACGGTTCCGGGTCGCCGCGGCCCGGTGGCCCGTAGTTAGCCATGCGCCCCCTCCTGCCCGAGTGGTGAGGCCGGCCACCAACGAGGGACGCCGACGCCCACGTCACCGTAGCGTGGTCATCCCATGAGCTCACGTCTGCCGAGTGCGTCACCGCCCGCCAAGCCGGTCACCCCGAGTGCCCCGGCCGGCCGGCCCGCCGGCACCGCGCCGGCGCTGGTCTGGACCGCGCTGCTGCTGGTCTACGTCCTCTGGGGCTCCACCTACCTGGGCATCCGGTTCGCCGTGGAGTCCCTCCCGCCGCTCGGCTCGGCGGCCGCCCGGTTCGCCGCCGCCGGGCTGGTGCTCGCGGTGGTGCTCCGGCTCCGCCGTGGGCCGGGCGCGCTGCGGGTCGAGCGGCGGCAGCTCGGCTCCGCCGCGCTGGTCGGGGTGCTCCTGCTGGCCGGCGGCAACGGGCTGGTCGTGCTTGCCGAGTCCGGCCCGGTCGGGGTGGCGGTCCCCTCCGGGATCGCCGCGCTGCTGGTGGCCACGGTGCCGCTGCTGGTGGTGCTGCTGCGCTCGGCGACCGGCGACCGGCCCCGGCCCTGGACGCTGGCCGGGGTGACCGTGGGCTTCGTCGGGCTGGTGCTGCTGGTGCTGCCCAGCGGCGGGGCGGACGCGGTGCCGCTCGCGGGGGCGCTCACCGTGGTGGTGGGGGCCATCTGCTGGTCGGTCGGGTCGTTCCTCTCCGGACGGATCCGCATGCCGGCCGACCCGTTCGTCGCCACCGTCTACGAGATGTTCGCCGGGGCGGCGGTGCTCGCCGTGCTCGCGGTGGGCCGTGGCGAGTTGCGCGGCTTCGACCCGGGCGCGGTGACCGCCCGGTCGTGGTTCGCGCTTGCGTATCTGATGGTGGCCGGCTCGCTGGTCGCCTTCACCGCGTACGTCTGGCTGCTGCACCACGCCCCGATCTCGCTGGTCTCGACGTACGCGTACGTGAACCCGGCGGTGGCGGTGGCGCTCGGGGCGCTGCTCGCCGCCGAGCCGGTCACCGCGCAGGTGCTGCTCGGCGGGGCGGTCATCGTGGCCGGGGTGGCCCTGGTGGTCAGCACCGAGAGGCCGCGGGGTGCCCCGTCCGTGGCCGCGGGCGAGGACTCCGGCCGGTAGCCTCCGGCAGGTGTCCCTCGGGTCGCTGCTGCCCGTCGCGCTGCTCGCCGAGCGGGCTCAGATCAGGCGGAGCTGGCGGTCCTTGGGGCGGCGGGGCCCGGCCTCGCCGAAGCGTTCGAACAGGCCCGGGTCGATGGCGTCCAGGAACGGCGACGGGACGCACTCGCGTTCCGACCCGTGCCGGTTGCGCTTCGCGGCGTGGCTGACGTACAGCCGGTCCTGGGCGCGGGTGAGCCCGACGAAGAAGAGCCGCCGCTCCTCCGCGACCGCGTCGTCGTCCGGGGTGGCGCCCGGCCAGCGCAGCGGCAGCAGCCCGTCCTCGGCGCCGACCAGGAAGACCACCGGGAACTCCAGGCCCTTCGCCGCGTGCAGGGTGAGCAGGGTGACCGCCTCGGCGCGCGGGTCGAGCGCGTCCACCTCCGCGCCGGTGGCCAGCTGGGACAGGAACAGCGGCAGGTCGTCGCCGCAGCGCCGGGCCAGCGGGGTGAGCAGGTCGACCGCCGACCAGATCTCCTCCGGCCGCACCGCTCCGGAGCCGTCCAGGGTGGGCGCGGCGAAGCGTTCGGCGAGCACCTGCCCGGCGAGCCGGACCCGGGCCGGTAGGGCGCCGCCGAGCCCGTCGGCGTGCCGCAGCTCCCGGGCGATCGCGGCCACCCCCGGACGGTCCCGCAGCCGGTCGTGCGAGCGCTTCTGCACGGGGATGTTGGCGCGGGACAGGGCGTCCACGATCGGAGCGGCCTGCGCGTCGGTGCGGTAGAGCACGGCGATGTCGGAGAAGGAGAGTGACGTCGACCGGCCGTCGATCCGGCCCGAGTCCAGCGATCGGTGGGACAGTCCGCCGACCAGTTCGTCGATGGTGCGTACCACGAAATCGGCCTCGTCGGCGACCGAGGCCGCCGGGTAGCGGCCGACCAGCGGGGCCTCCGGGTCGAGCCGGGCCGGATCCAGCCGGCGCCCGCGGACCAGCGACGACGGCGCGATGGCCTGCACCGCGGCGGCCAGGATGGGGGCTGAGGAGCGGTAGTTGCGGTTCAGCCGGACCAGCCGGGCGTCGGTGAAGTCCTGCGAGAAGCGCAGGAAGTAGCCGACATCGGCGCCCCGGAACGAGTAGATCGCCTGGTCCGGGTCGCCGATCGCGCAGAGGTTGCCGTCGGCGGGGCTGAGCAGCCGCAGCAGCTCGTACTGCACCGCGTCGACGTCCTGGTACTCGTCGACGAAGATCCACCGCCAGCGGTCCCGGTAGCGCGCGACCAGCGTCCGGTCCTCCCGCAGCAACGCCACCGGCAGCGTGAGCAGCTCGTCCAGGTCGACCAGGTCCTGCTTGCGCAGCAGCGCTTGGTAGGCCGCGGGATCGTCGCCGGCCTCCGCGCGGGCCGCGGCCCGGTCGGTGTCGTCGGCGATCCGGAAGTCCGCCGGCAGCCCGGCGGCGTCCGCGTTCTCCCGCAGGATGGTCAGCCCCAGCGAGTGGAAGGTGCCGACCGTGACGTCCTCGGCCACCGGGCCGAGCAGGCCGTCGAGCCGGTGCCGCAGCTCCTCTGCGGCCCGCCGGGTGAACGTGATCGCCAGGCAGTGTTCCGGGAAGACGTTCAGTTCCGCGCAGAGGTACGCGATCCGGTGGGTCAGGGTCCGGGTCTTGCCGGTGCCGGGGCCGGCCACGATCAGCAGCGGCCCGCCCGGCGCGGAGGCGGCGACCCGCTGCATCGCGTCGAGCCGGTCGAGCAGCCCGGTGCCGACCTCCTCCATCCCGGCGAGCATCGGCTCGAACGGCTCGTGCGGCGAGGGCGGCGGGGCGATCGGTGGTGGCGGCGGCGGGACCGGCGTGCGCTTCGGCTCGGCCTTCGCCGCCGCCGGGCGCTTCGTCCGCGGCTTCGGCGCCGGCTCCGCGGGCCTGCGCTGCGCCGGCACGGGTACGTCGAAGAGCGTCTCCTGCCCGGTCGGGGTGCTGCCGGCCCCCAGCTCGGCCGGGTCGAAGAGGGTGATCACGCCGTACTCGCCGTCGTAGCCGGGCACCCGGCGTACCTCGCCGCGGCGCAGCCGGCCGATGCCCTCGGCGAGTAGTTCCCCGCCGGCCCGCCCGATCTCGTCGAGCGGGGCACCGGTCAGGATCTCCAGCTCCGGGCCGAGCGCGGCGAGCAGGTCGTTGAGCTTTCCCTCGACCTTCTTGGAACGGGCGCCCACCTTGTGGATCTCGCCGAGGATCTCGGCCAGCGGCACCAGGTGGGTGACCGTCCGGGCGTGTGCGGGCCGGTGTCCCTCGGGCCGGTCGGCCAGCTCCTCGACCCGGCTCAGCACGCCCACGGTCAGCGGCTTGCCGCACTCCGGGCAGCGGCCGCCCGCCTCCCGGGTCCGCTCCGGCGGCCAGGTGACCCCGCAGAGCCGGTGCCCGTCGGCGTGGTACTTCCCCTCTTCCGGGAAGAACTCGATCGTGCCGGCCAGCCCGTCGCCGGTGCGCAGCGCGTCCCGCACGGCGAAGTAGTCCCGACCGGTGGTGAGGACGGTGGCCTCCCGGCCGAGCGCGGGCGGCGAGTGGGCGTCGGAGTTGGACACGAGCTGGTAGCGGTCGAGGCTGGCGACCCGCCAGTTCATCCCGGGATCGGAGGAGAGGCCGGTCTCGACGGCGAAGATGTGCTCGGCGAGGTCGGCGTAGCAGTCCGCGATGGCGTCGAAGCCGGACTTCGAGCCGAGCGCCGAGAACCAGGGCGTCCAGATGTGCGCGGGCACCAGGTAGCCGTCCGGGCTGGCCTCCAGGGTGATCTCCAGCAGGTCCCGGGAGTCCAGCCCGAGGATCGGCCGGCCGTCGGAGCCGAGGTTGCCGATCCGCCCGAGCGCGGTGTTGAACCGGGCCACCGCGTCCAGGTCCGGCAGGTAGATCAGGTGGTGCACCTTGCGGGTCCGGTCGTCCCGCTTGTAGATCGTGGAGATCTCGACGCTGAGCATGAAGCGGACCGGGTCGGCCTCCGCCCCGCCGGCCAGCCGGGGCGGCAGCCGGCGGGCGATGTCCCGCTCCGCCTCGCGGCTGAGCCGGTAGAGCCCGGGCTCGGCCGGGTGCAGGGTCTCCCGCAGGTGGTCGTACCAGGCGGGATGGGTGAAGTCGCCGGTGCCGAGCAGGGCGATGCCCTTGCGCCGGGCCCACCAGGCGAGGTTCGGCAGGGTGAGGTCGCGGCTGCACGCGCGCGAGTACTTCGAGTGGATGTGCAAATCCGCGACGAAGGGCGGGGGGCCACCGGGGGGTGCGGCGCTGAACGGAGGCACGCCGCATCCTGCCACGGCCGTTCCCTCACCCGCCCGCCGCCACGCACACCCGTGATCTGAGCAATCCACCGCCGAGCTGACCCCCCGGCCC
>NZ_POUB01000098.1 GCF_003236335.1 Micromonospora deserti | reverse complement strand
CCTAGGGGGCTGGGTGGGTGGTCCTGACCGGCGGCTGGCGACCGGGGCCCCGGACGGGGTCGGCAGTCACGTGCGGGCGCGGGCGGAAACCGCAGGCAGCGCCCCGGGCCCGGACGGACGCCGGGGAGTGGCGCAAGTGTCCGGCTTCCGACTGTCGCGGGCCGCATCACCCGCCCCCGGTAACGGGCCGTGACCGGATGGATGGGCTACCGTAACGGGCGTGACGAGACGTGCGGCCGAGATCCGCCTGGATGCCCTGCTGCGCACGGCCTGTGACGTGATCGTGGAGCGGGGCTTGGCCAACACCCGCACGGCCGACGTGGCGCAGGCCGCCGGGGTCAGTCAGGCGTTGGTCTTCTACCACTTCGCCACCAAGGAGCGGCTGCTCGCCCAGGCTTTCGCGTACGCGGTCGAGCAGGATCTGGCCCGGCTGGACGCGGTAACCCGGTCCAGCGCGCCGCCGCTGACCAAGCTGCGGCGGATCCTCAAGCTCTACACCCCCGCCGGTCGCCCCACCTCCTGGTCGATGTGGATCGACGGGTGGGCGGAGTCGCTGCGGACGCCCGAGTTGGAGCGACTCTCCCGCCGCCTCGACCTGCGCTGGCGGCAGGACCTGGCCACGGTGATCTCGGACGGGGTCCGCGACAGCACCTTCGAGTGCGCCGACCCGGCCGGGGCCGCGTGGCGGATCAGCGCGGTGATGGACGGGCTGGCGGTTCAGCTCGCCGTGCACGACCGGGTGATCTCCCGGCGGCAGTTCGCCGAGTGGGTCCGGCTGGTCACCGCCCGGGAGCTGGGGCTGGACCCGGCACAGCTCGACTGATCCGCCCACTGCGGCGATGTACCGGGCAAATCGTCCTATTCCACTCCCACGGTCGGAACAATCGGCGGCATGGACCTGCTGGAGACGTACCGCCGCAGCCTGGCCGAGTTCACCGACCGGGTGGCGCAGGTCGACCCCGGGCAGTGGTCGGATCCGACCCCCTGCCCGGACTGGGACGTCCGCACGCTGGTCAACCACGTGGTCAGCGAGGACCGCTGGAGCGTCGCGCTGCTGGCCGGCCGGACGGTCGAGGAGGTCGGTGACCGCTACGCCGGTGACCAGCTCGGCCCGGACCCGGCCGCCGCGGCCCGGGAGGCGGCGGGGCAGGCCGAGCTGGCCTTCACCCACCCCACCGCGCTGCGCCGCACCGTGCACCTCTCCGCCGGCGACACCCCCGCGGACGAGTACCTGCACCAGCTCCTCGCCGAGCACCTGATCCACGGGTGGGACCTGGCGGTGGCGATCGGCGCGGACCCGCGGCTGGACGCCGACGCGGTCGCCGAGTGCGCCCGGTGGTTCACCCGCCGGATCACCGACTACCAACGGGGCGAGCTGGTCCGGCCGGGAGTCGACATGCCGGCGGACGCCGGAGCGCAGGACCGCCTCCTCGCCACCTTCGGCCGCGACCCGGACTGGGCGCCCTAGCCCAGCCGGCAGACCGCTCGGAGCCGGCACGACGCCTTGTCGCCACCCCGTCCGACTGGTATCCACATATGCGCATGCGTCACCGCGCAGCGCCGGGTCGGCCGATCGCCGGCCCTCCCGCTCCCACGAGGAGGTCCCGTGGCACTACCGGAGTGGACACCCTGAATGAGCCGGCGTCGACGCCGGCTCATCCCCGTTCTGGCGGCGACCGCCGTGGTCGTCGCCCTGCTACCGGCCGGCCCCACCGCCGCCGCGCCCACCGGCGGAGGACCCTCCGCCGAACGCCGCTCCGGCCCCTTCGCCGAAGGCCACGAGCACGCCGACGTCGACAACCGGACGGGCACCGTCACCCCCGATGCCCGGGCGCGAGGGCTGGCCCGCAGGGTCGACCCGGACGTCCGGTGGAACCGGCTCGGCACCCCGCACGCGCTCGGCCCCGGCACCGCTCCGCTCGCCACCGGGCTGCCCGCCGACCCCGAGGCTGCGGCCCGCGCGTACCTCACCGCCCACCCGGACCTGTTCGGCCTCGACGCCGCCACGGTGGCCGCGATGGACCGGCTGCTGGTCCGCCCGATCGGCACGGGCGCGGTGGTCACCCTCCGGCAGCGCTACGGCGACCTGCCGGCCGGCCACGACGGCCTGGTCACCCTCGCGGTTGCCGGCGGGAAGGTACTGTCGGCCAGCTCCTCGCTGTCCCGGGACACCACCCCGCCCGCGCCGGCCACCCTCACCCCGGAGCAGGCGTACGCGGTGGCGCTCGCCGACGCCGGCCTGGACGCCGCCACGGTACGCAGCCGCAGCGTCCACGAGGTCGCGGTGCCCACCCCGCTGGGCGGCCCCCGGGCCGCGTACGAGGTGACGCTGATCGGCGCGGACAGCGACCACCCGGCGGCGTTCACCACGTACGTCGACGGAATCACCGGGCAGGTGCTGATCCGGGAGGACCTGGTCGACTACGACTCGGACAACCCGAGCTGGGCGGTCTTCCCGGCCACCCCGCCGGCCGACCTGGCACCCGGGCAGGACCCCCGGGTGCGCTGGTGCGGCGACCCGTCGCCGGACTGCCGGGCCGCGTTCCGCGACCCGGCCACCGGCCAGCCCTGGGACGTCGACGCGACCACCGGCACCCCGACCGGCACCTCGCGCGGCAACTCCGCCCACACGGTGCTCTCCTGGGGCGCGGGCACCCCGGCCGTGCCGGCCACGCCCAGCGCCGAGCGCCGCTACGAGTACCCGCTCACCGACCAGTGGCACCAGGCCCGCTGCAACCCGGAGGTGTTCACCTCCGCCCGGCGCAACGACGGTGACGCGGCGATCGGCAACCTCTTCGCCATGCACAACCGGATGCACGACTGGGCCTGGCACCTCGGCTTCACCGAGGCCACCTGGAACCTGCAAGCGGTCAACCTGACCCCGGACGGGCTGGGCGGCGACGCCGAGCAGGGCCGCGCCCAGCAGGGCGCGCTGAGCGGCAACCGGAACAACGCCAACCAGGGCACCCCCCGCGACGGGCTGCCGCCGACCACCAACATGTACCTGTGGCAGCCGCAGGCCGGCGGGCCGTACCCGCCCTGCGTGGACGGCGACTACGACATGACGGTGATCGGGCACGAGTACACCCACGCCATCACCAACCGCATGATCGCCGGCCCGAACAGCGGGATCGGGGGGCACCAGGGCGGAGCGATGGGCGAGTCGTGGAGCGACCTGCTCGCCGCGGAGTACCTGTTCCAGCACAACCTGCGCGCCCCCGGCGAGACGCCGTACATCACCGGCGGCTACGTCACCGGGAACCTGGTCAGCGGCATCCGCAACCACGACTTCAGCCGCAGCCCGCTGAACTACTCCGACGTCGGCTACAACACGGGCGGCCCGGCCGTGCACGCCGACGGGGAGATCTGGAGCGCCACCAACTTCCGGGTCCGCTCCGCTCTGGTCAGGCGGTACGGCCTCGGCACCCCGCGGCGGCAGCTGGACTGCGCGCTGGGCGCGGTGCCGGTCGACCGGTGCCCGGGCAACCGGCGCTGGGCGCAGTTGGTCTTCGACTCGTTCCTGCTCCAGGCGGCCAGCCAGGTCAGCATGCTCGACATGCGGGACAACATGCTCACCGCCGACCTGCTCCGCTTCGGCGGGGCCAACCAGGAGCTGATCTGGGCGGAGTTCGCCCGCTCCGGCATGGGCCGGGACGCCGCCACCAACGGCGCCGGCGACACCGACCCGACGCCGAGCTTCGCCGCGCCGGGCGCCGACAACGCCACGCTCACCCTCCGCCCGAAGGGTGACAGCGCCGACGCGCCGATCCGGGTGTACGTCGGTGCGTACGAGGCACGGGCCGTCCCGGTGGCCGACACCGACCCGGCGACCCCGCTGCCGGACCGGGTCGAGCTGGTGCCCGGCACCTACCAGTTGCTCGCGGTCGCGCCCGGCTTCGGCCACCAGCGGCTGACCGTGGTCGCGAAGCCGGGCCGGGAGGGCTGGATCGACCTGCGGTTGAGCCGCAACCTGGCGTCCACCGCGTCTGGCGCGACGATCACCGGCGACGGGGTCAACCTGGACCGGATCGCCGACGACACCGAGGCCACCAACTGGGCCTCCCTGGACGGGGTCGCCGGCAGGCAGGTCACGGTAGCGCTGCCGGGGGACGCCCCACAGGTGGTCAAGCGGATCAACGTCAGCGCCATGCTGCGCCCGGCGATCAGCGGCGACGCCGACCCGGGCAGCCAGAACTCGCTCAGCGCGCTGCGCTCGTTCGCCGTGTCGGCGTGCAACGCGAAGACCACCGACTGCGCGGATCCGGCGAACTGGCGGCGGATCCACACCAGCGCGGCGGACGCGTTCCCGGGCGGGGCGTACCGGGCGTACGTGCGGGACATCAACCTGCGCGGGTTCGGGGTGCCCACCACGCTCGCCACGCATCTGCGGCTGGAGGTGCTGACCAGCCAGTGCACCGGCGGCCCGCACTACGCCGGGGAGCAGGACGACGACCCGGCGACCACCACCGACTGCGCGACCGCCAGCCCGGCGCGCGACCAGGTACGGATCGCCGAGTTCCAGGCGTTCGCCAGGTGAGACGCCCGTCGGGGCCGGTCCCTCCGGCCCCGACGGGCACGCCCGCCGGGTCGGTGCGGCATGTCACCGGCCTGGCGGCCCCCGATCAGCGGCGGGCCGGGCGCCACCGCGTCCGCCCGGCGGGCCGCTCCCACCGGTCCGGCCCGACGTCGTCGCCGTCCCCGCCGGCCGTACGGGTCAACTGGCGCAGCCGCATCAGCAGGCCGGCGCCGAGGAAGAGCAGCAGCCCGCCGAGCAGAAACGCGGCCTGCACCACGCCGAACCCGCCGGACTGCGACACCGGGCGTCCCGCCCCGGCCGCCGGCGGCACCTCCGCGACCGGCTCGTCGGTCGGCTCGGCTTCGTCGGTCCCCTCGATCGCCGGCTCGGTCGGCTCGGCCGGGGGGTCGGTGGGCTCCGCCGCCGGCTCGGTCGCGTTCGGCCCCACCACCGTCCGGGTAGCCGTCTGCCGGGCCAGCAGCCGCAGGTCCGGGTCGTACGCCTCGGCCTCCAGGGTGACCCGCCCCCGGGTGACGTCCTCGGCGAAGGCCAGCCGATAGCGGGCGGTGACCGTCCGGTCCGGGCAGAGGGTGCCGGGGTCGAGCTGCCGGTCGGTCAGCCGGGCCACATCGCCGTCGGTGCGGATCTCCAGCGGGAAGGAGCCGTTCTCCTCGACCCGGTCCATCTTCACCTGGTCGAGCCGGAGCCCCTGCACCCTGAGCACCATCGACCAGCGGACCTTGACGCAGCCGCCGTCGTCGTCGCTGCGGGACACCACCGCGGAGACGGTCTCCACCTGGTCACCGGCGGTGAACTCGTCCGGCAGGCCGCTCAGCTCGGTGGCGAAGGCCGCCTGCGCCGGCGAGGCCGCGGCGAGGGCGACTCCGGTCAGGCAGGCCAGCACCACCCCGGCCCGCAGCGCGTATTGCCACACCGTCACCACCGTTCCGCCCTCCCGTGGGTCGCCTCCACCCGACAACGCTAGGAGGGTGGGCGGCCGCCCGGTAGACGGGTGTGTTCGCACCGATCGCCAAGCGCGGCAGGGGTTTTCACCGACAGTGGTGAACCGGTCACCGCTCCCCCGCGACACGCCGTACCGGGTGGTCGGAGAGAATCAGCCGGTGTCCGAGCTCTCCACCGCCTTCGTCCGGCTGCACGCCCGGCTCACCCCGGTGGCCTTCGTTCCCGAGGTACGGCTGCACCAGGCCGACGAGCCCATCGGCCTCTGGGAGCTGACCGAGGGTGCGTTCCACAGCTCGCAGCCGCCGCCGTTCTGGGCGTTCGCCTGGGCCGGCGGGCAGGCGCTGGCCCGGTACGTCACCGACCACCCGGAGCTGGTCGCCGGCCGCCGGGTGCTCGACCTCGCCGCCGGCTCCGGCCTGGTCGCCATCGCCGCCGCGCGGGCCGGCGCGGCCGCCGTCCGCGCGGTGGAGGTCGACGAACTGGCCGTCGCGGCCGTCACGCTCAACGCCGAGGCCAACGGGGTACGCGTCGACGCGGAACTCGGCGACATCCTCGACGGCGACGCCGGCGGGGCGGAGGTGGTGCTCGCCGGGGACGTCTTCTACAGCGAGGCGATGACCAAGCGGATGCTGCGGTTCCTGCTCCGGGCCGCCCGGGCTGGCGCCCGGGTGCTGGTCGGTGACCCCGGCCGGGCCTTCCTGCCCCGCGACCGCTTCGACGAGCTGGCCGGCTACGACGTGCCGGTGCCGGAGGCCCTGGAGAGCGTCCGGGTGAAGCACACCACGGTATGGCAGTTGCGGGCCGGGCTGCCGGGGTCCGCGGGCTAGCGTGTCGGCGTGCTGTTCCGGAGCTGGGCGCAAGCGCCCGGGGCGCCCTGGCCGGACGTGGCCCGCGTCGCTGACCACGTGGGTGTCGAACACCTGGTGGTGACCCGGCACGCGCTGGTTCGGCAGGTGCTCACCGACCCGGTGGTCTACCGCCCGGACAACGCGCTGGACGCGGTGACCCCGGTGCCGGTGGCCGCGCTGCGGGTGCTGACCGGGCACCGGTTCCGGCTGCCGCCGACGCTGGCCAACAACGGCGGCGTCAGCCACCCGGGTATTCGGGCTGTCGTCGCCGACGCGCTGCACCCGACCCGGGTCGCCGCGCAGCGGCCCTGGCTGACCGCGCTGGTCCGGGAGCGGGTCGCCACGATCACCGCCGCGCTCGACGCCGGCACCCCCGTCGACCTCTACGCCGAGCTCGCCGCCGACCTGCCGCTGCTGGTGCTGGCTCGGCTGGTCGAGCTGCCGGAGGCACCGGTCGGCGTGGTGAAGGAGTTCGCCCGGGCGGCGCTGGAGCTGTTCTGGGCGCCGTTGGACGGCGAGCGCCAGCTGGCGCTCGCGGCCGAGGTGGGTCGGTTCCACCGGGTGCTGCGCGAGTTCGCCGCCACCGGGGGCGGCCTGGCCGCCGAGCTGCGGGCCGCCGGGCACCCGCCCGACGTGGTGGTCGGCGCACTGTTCTTCCTGCTGGTCGCCGGTCAGGAGACCACCTCGCAGTTCCTCACCCTGCTGCTGCACCGGCTGGCCGGCGAGCCGGCCGTGCTGGCCGGCCTGCGCTCCGGCGCGGTGCCGGTCGCCGATGTGGTCGAGGAAGGGCTGCGGTTGGAGCCGCCGATCGTCACCTGGCGGCGGGTGGCCGCGGTGGACACGACGCTGGGCGGCACGGCGGTGGCGGCGGGCAGCAGCATCGTGCTCTGGCTGGCCCGCGCCGGCCGCGACCCGGCCGCCGTGGCGGCGCCCGACGAGTTCCGGCCCGGGCAGCGTGGCTCCCGCCGGCACCTGGCCTTCGGGGCGGGCACGCACCGCTGCGTCGGCGACCAGCTCGCCCGGATGGAGGCGGCGGTGGTGGTCGCCGAGACCGCGCCGCTGCTGGACGGCGTGACGGTGGTCCGGCCGCCGTGGTGCCCGGACAATCTCACCTTCCGGATGCCCGACGCATTCGTCGTCCGCCGCCCTCGACCGGCCAGGTCCGCTTAGCCGCCCCGGGCGCCCACCACTGCGAGGCCCGTCACTGCGAGCCCGTCGGGACGACGAACCTCGTGGTAGGCGCTGTCGAGCTGCCCCATCTGTGCGACCGGCCGGGGCTGGCCCTGCCCGGCCGTGCGGGCCGCTCGACAGCGCCCGCAACCAAAGCCACCGACCGCCGCGCCCCACCCACGCGGGCAGCTCCACAGGCCCCGCAACCGAAGCCACCGACCGCCGCGCCCCACCCACGCGGGCAGCTCGACCGCGCCCGCCCACCTGGGGCCCGCCGGACCCTGTGGTGCGGGTGGTAGCTGACGAAGGTAAGGGGTGGAGGGTGCCGATCGGGCGCGGCGGCGCCCGCCGGCCGACCAGGACCGCCACGGCCAGCAGCAGCAGCGCGCCGGCCAGCGCCGCCGCGGCGTGGCGCGGGTACAGCGGGGTGATCCCGGCGTAGCCGACCGGCGCCGCCGTCGCCGCCCAGAGCAGCGCGTCGGCGGCCCACCGCCGGATGGTGCCCGGAACACCGCCGGCGCCCGGCCCGGACCTCCACGCGCCGTCCACGCGGGCGCCCCACCAGCTCTCCACGGCGGCCACGCTACCCACGCCCGACCTGCGGCGGCACCGACGAAAGTCAGGTGCTCAGCTGATCTCCTCGGCCCAGGCCCGCCAGTCGTCGAGGACTCCGTGCAGGGCCGGGGTGAGCCAGCCCGGGGCGGACCGCCGGAACACTCCAGGGTCCATCGCGCCGGCGCCCGCCGGGACCGCGCCGAGCAGGTTCGGCACCAGGTCGGTCAGATTGGCCCAGTGCACCAGCTCCGGCTCGGCCGGCCACGCGCCGATCACCACGCCGGCGGGCACCGCCCGGCGCTCCAGGGCCTCCAGGGTCAGTGCCGTGTGGTTGAGGGTGCCGAGGCCGGCCCGCGCCACCACCACCGCCGGGCAGCCGAGGGAGACCGCCAGGTCGGCCACCGTCCAGGGCTCCCCCGAGGGCCGCAGTCCCATCGGTACGAGCAGCCCGCCGGCGCCCTCGATCAGCACCAGGTCGTGCTTGTCGGCCTCCTCGCGGACCGCGTCGACGGCGGTGTAGAGCTCCAGCGGCTCCAGCTCCGCGACCCGGGCCGCGGCGAGCGGGGCGAGCGGGTCCGGGAAGCTGGCCAGGGTGCGGCCGGTCAGCGGGGCGGCCAGCCGGGTAACGGAGTCGACGTCGCCGGGCTCGCCGGTGACCGTACCGGTCTGGCCGGGTTTGATCACCGCGACCCGCAGGCCGGCGGCCTGCGCGGCGGCCGTGACCGCCGCCGTCACCACGGTCTTGCCCACCTCGGTGTCGGTGCCGGTCACCAGCACCGGCCCGCGCCACGGCCGGGTCACGGCGCCACCTCAGTTCGCGACTGCGGGGCTCGCGAACCCGGCTCACTCCTCGCGCTCACGGCCGCCACCTCAGTTCGCGACTGCGGGGCTCGCAAACCCGGCTCACTCCTCGCGCTCACGGCGCGCACTCCACGACGACCTCCAGGGCCTGCTCGAAGTCCGCCCGGGGCACCCCCGCACCGATGGTCAGCCGCAGCCGCGAACGGCTGTCCGGGGTGGATGGTGGGCGGAAGCAGCCGACGGCGACCCCCCGGTCCCGGCAGTCGGCGGCCCAGGCGGTGGCCGCCTCGGGGCCGGGGGCGGTGATCGAGACGACCGCGGCGTCCGGGGCGGAGACGGTCAGCCCGGCCGCGGTCAACCGGCGCACCGCGAGCGCGGCCCGCTCGGCCAGCTCCGCCCGCCGGTCGTCGGCGGCGCGGGCCAGCCGGACGGCGGTGTGCACGCCGGCCGCCACCGCCGGGGGCAGCGCGGTGTCGAAGATGAACGTGCGCCCGGTCTCCACCAGGTGCCGGACGAACTCGGCCGGGCCGGCGACGACCCCGCCGGCGCCGCCGAGCGCCTTGGACAGTGTGGCGGTGACCACCACGTCCGGTTCGCCGGCCAGCCCGGCGGCGGCCACCGCCCCGGCGCCCGCCGGGCCGGTCACGCCGAGCGCGTGCGCGTCGTCGACGAGCAGCAGCGCGCCGTGCCGGCGGGCCACGGCGTGCAGCCGGGCCAGCGGGGCGAGGTCGCCGTCGACGGAGAAGACCGACTCGGTGACCACCACGGCCGGCCGGCCGGGCGCCGCGGCGAGCGCGTCGGCCACCGCCGTCACGTCGGCGTGCGGGGTCACCACCGTCTCCGCGCCGGCGATCCGGCACCCGTCGATCAGCGAGGCGTGGTTGTGCGCGTCGGAGACGAGCAGCGTACGGGGCTGCACCAGGGCCCGGACAGCGCCGAGGTTGGCCAGGTAGCCGGAGGAGTAGACCAACGCGCGGTCGGTGCCGAGCCACTCGGCGAGGCAGTCCTCCAGCGCCTGGTGCGCATCGGTGGAGCCGCGCACCAGGCGCGACCCGGTGGCCCCCAGCCCGTACGCCGACAGCGCCCGCGCCGCCGCGGCGATGACCTCGGGGTGGGTGGCCAGGCCGAGGTAGTCGTTGCCGGCCAGGTCGACCACGGCGTCGCCGGCGGCGCGCGGTCGCAGCCGGCGGGTCAGCCCCGCCTTCGCGCGCAGTTGTGCGCGGCGGTCGAGCGCCGCCAGCCAGTCCGCCACCATCACCCCCACGCCGCCTGTCCCGGCCGCCGTCGACCGCCTCCGCCGGGCGAAATTACCACCCGGGGCCGCCGACCCGGTGCTTCCACCCCGGGCGCCGCCCGCCTCGCCGCCCCAGCCACGCTGGCCGTTCCTCGGGCTCAGGCGGCCTTGTAGGGTACGAGCCATGCCAGAGATCCTCGACCAGGCCAGGACCCAGGTCCTGGGTGACGGTGTCGGCCTCGACGAGGCCGGCGTCCTCGCCGTGCTGAACCTGCCCGACGAGCACCTGCCCGCCGCCCTCCAGCTCGCCCACGAGGTACGGATGCGCTGGTGCGGCCCGGAGGTCGAGGTCGAGGGCATCGTCTCGCTGAAGACCGGCGGCTGCCCGGAGGACTGCCACTTCTGCTCGCAGTCCGGCCTGTTCGCCTCCCCGGTGCGCTCGGTGTGGCTGGACATCCCCTCCCTGGTCGAGGCGGCGAAGCAGACCGCGGCGACCGGGGCGACCGAGTTCTGCATCGTGGCTGCCGTCCGCGGCCCGGACGCCCGGCTGATGAAGCAGATGCGCGAGGGTGTCGCGGCGATCAGGGCGGAGGTCGACATCCAGGTCGCCGCCTCGCTGGGCATGCTCAGCCAGGAGCAGGTCGACGAGCTGGTCGACATGGGCGTGCACCGCTACAACCACAACCTGGAGACCTGCCGCTCCTACTTCCCGAACGTGGTCACCACGCACAGCTGGGAGGAGCGCTGGGAGACGCTGCGGATGGTCCGCGAGTCCGGCATGGAGGTCTGCTGCGGTGGCATCCTCGGCCTCGGCGAGACGGTGGAGCAGCGGGCGGAGTTCGCCGCGCAGCTGGCCGAGCTCGACCCGCACGAGGTGCCACTGAACTTCCTCAACCCCCGCCCCGGCACTCCGCTGGGTGACCGTCCGGTGGTCGAGGGCAAGGACGCGCTGCGGGCCATCGCCGCGTTCCGGCTGGCCATGCCGCGCACCATCCTGCGGTACGCGGGCGGCCGGGAAATCACCCTCGGTGACCTCGGCACCCGGGACGGGCTGCTGGGCGGCATCAACGCGGTGATCGTCGGCAACTACCTGACCACGCTGGGTCGGCCGGCCACCGACGACCTGAAGCTGCTCGACGACCTGAAGATGCCGGTCAAGGCGCTCTCCGCGACGCTGTGAGCACCCCGGTGACGACGAGCGACGCGGGGCACCCGGCCCACCCGGCCGCGCCGGGTGCCTGGTGCGACCGGTGCGGCGAGCCCGCCGGCACCGGCGACCACCCGGCCTGCCGGGCGTCCCGCGAACTGGAGCCGCCCCGGTACTGCGCGCACTGCCGTCGCCGGATGAAGGTGCAGGTGCTGCCGGTCGGCTGGTCGGCGGTCTGCGTCGCGCACGGCGAGATCCGGGGCTGAGCGGTGCTGCGGGGCCGGGCGGTGACCCTACGGCCGGCCACGGCCGCGGACGTGCCCGCCCTCGCGGCGATCCGCGCCCACCCCGAGGTCCGGCGCTGGTGGCGCGGCGGCGACGACCTCGCCGCCGCGGTGCGCGCCGACCTCACCGACGACGACCTGACCGTGTACGCGATCGAGCACGACGGCCGGGTCGTCGGCGCGATCCAGTGGTACGCCGAGGACGACCCCGACTACCGCCACGCGAGCATGGACATCTTCCTCGACCCGGCGGCACGCGGCGGCGGGCTCGGCGGGGACGCCATCCGCACGCTGGCGCGGCATCTGATCGACGCCCACGGCCATCACCGCTTCACCATCGACCCGGCGGCGACCAACACGGCGGCCATCCGCGCGTACGCGAAGGTCGGGTTCCGGCCGGTGGGCGTGCTGCGCCGCTACGAGCGCGGCGAGGACGGTCGCTGGCACGACGGCCTCCTGATGGACCTTCTCGCCGACGAACTGGCCGACTGAGCCGCGTCCTACTGCTCTGCGACTGGGGCGTCCGGCCTGCCTGTCACGGAAGGGCAGCCGCTCACCCGCGGACCGCGGGTGCCGTTGTAGGAGACGTTGGTCGCGGTCACCGCCGTCCCGCTCTGACGGTACGTGGCCGACCAGCCCTGCCCGGCCTGCTGCCCGGTGGTGGGAACGAGAAGGCCAGAGTCCAGCCGTTGACGGTGGCCGTACCGGTGTTGGTGATCGTGGTGGTCGCCGTGAAGCCGGTGTGATCTCCCGCGTCACCTTCTTGTGAGGACCGCCCACGGTGGACATCGCCGAGCCGAGCCCCAGCGTCGGGCGCGCCGATTGCGTTACATCGACACGCCTGCGGAGCGTGACGAATCTCGAAACCCTGCCGGATCGGACCGCAGGTCAGCAGAGCTAGAACCGATCATCGGATGTCGCGGACGGTGACGTTTTATGCGATCATGTGCTGTCCCCTCGACCAGTTCCGGAGGAATCCTCATGCCACAGCGTCGGCGCGTGGCGCGCGCGGCTGTTTCCACTGCCGCCGCCGCGGCCTGCCTCACCCTCGCCACTCCCGCGTGGGCGTCCAGCACCGTCCCGCTCCACTCGGATCACGAGGGCAAGACGGCCGCCAACTTCTCTGAGCAGAAGTGCGACGACCCGAAGTTCGACAACCTTCCAGCCGGCCACGACGGCTGGCACTTCGTGCTGCCGACCAACGGGGCCGGTGACTTCGAGAGCCTCACGCTCACCTTCTCGGCCGGCATCGCCGGCACGGTGACCGTGAACGTGCCGGACCCGACGGACCCGTACACCGACTTCCTCTCCTCCACCGGTGGCCGGAACCCGCAGGTCAAGCACGCGTACGTCTTCACCCCGGCGGGGTGGACGCTGGTCGACGGCACCGCCACGATCAGCGGCGAGGCTGACCGGTTCAACCTCAGCCACACCTGCCCCGGCACCCCCGTGACGCAGTCGCCGACCCCGACGCCGACGCAGACGCCGACGCCGACTCCCACGGAGTCCGATTCGGAGTCCCCGAACCCGTCCGTGACGCCGTCGAACAGCGGCGGCGCGGGCGGCGGCGACAGCGACGACGAGGGCGGGCTGCCGGTCACCGGCGCCGCCGCCACCACCATCGCCCTGCTCGGCGTCGGCCTGATCGGCGGTGGGGCGACCCTGCTGGTGCTCCGTCGTCGGCGCGACAACATCACCTTCACCAGCTGATCCACTCAGCCGCCCGACCGGCCGCCGGACTCCTCGTCCGGCGGCCGGTCGCGTCTGCGCCGTCGGGCGGCAGCACAGCCGGCATGCGCCGAAGGCGACCTGGAGCGCCGGTGGCAGCCGCTCGGGGCGGGATCGTTGATCCGTCCGGGCCGATGGCCCGTACTGACGGGTAACCCGGTCGACGTCGCCCGGAGATTCATCACATCATCGGCTACCATCGATTAAATCGACACATACGCCCAGCTCATGGCGGTGGTAGACGGTCGATGGGTCGCGCCGCGGCCGGCCGGACGCGGGCGTGGCGTCCTGACATACGAACGTACTGTTGCCGCCCCGCTTCCCGGCGGGCGACAGTACGCGACACCAGCGGTGCCATCGACGCCGCCGCTCCCCCGGACGACCCTGAGGAGATCGCGATGGCTCTACGACTCGCCGACGGCACCGCCTGGTCCGACGTCCTCGCCCGCGCGGTGGCCGCCGCCCCCGAGGCGTTCGGCCCCCCGCTCGACGGCGTCACCACGCTGCACAACCTGGTCTCCGGCGACTGGCGCCCGGTCGGCGCGCCGACGCCGGTACGCACCCCGGTGGACGGCGCCGTGCTGGTCAACCTGCCCCGGCTGGACGCGGAGACCGCCCGTGCCGCGGTCGCGCACGCCGCCGCAGCGCACCGGGACTGGGCTGACACCCCGCTCGCCGAGCGCAAGGCCCGGGTCACCGACGCGCTGGACGCCCTCACCGCCCACCGCGACCTGCTCGCCCTGCTGCTGGTCTGGGAAATCGGCAAGCCGTGGCGGCTGGCCTGCGCCGACGTAGACCGGGCGCTCGACGGCGTCCGCTGGTACGTCGGCGAGATCGACCGGATGCTCGACGGCGGACGGGAGCCGCTGACGGGCCCGGTCAGCAACATCGCCAGCTGGAACTACCCGATGAGCGTGCTGGTGCACGCCGAACTGGTGCAGCTGCTCGCCGGCAACGCGGTCATCGCCAAGACCCCCTCCCAGGGCGGCGCGGTCTGCCTCACCGTCGCGCACGCCCTGATGCGCCGGGCCGGGCTGCCCGCCACCCTGCTCTCCGGCAGCGGCGAGGAACTCTCCGAGGTCCTCGTGCGGGCGCCCGAGATCGGCGCGGTGGCCTTCGTCGGCGGGCGCTCCAACGGCGGCAAGGTCGCCGCCGCGCTGCTGGACACGGACAAGCGGCACTTCATCGAGCAGGAGGGGCTCAACGCCTGGGGCATCTGGGACTTCTCCCAGTGGGACCTGCTCGCCGGGCATCTCAAGAAGGGCTTCGAGTACGGCAAGCAGCGGTGCACCGCGTACCCCCGGTTCGTGGTCCAGCGCGACCTGGTCGACCAGTTCCTGGACATGTACCTGCCGGTGGTGCGCTCGGTCCGGTTCGGCCACCCGCTGGCCGTCGGCGACGACTGGTCCGCCGGTGACCCGCTGCCCGAACTGGACTTCGGCCCGCTGATCAGCGCGGCCAAGGCCGAGGAGCTGCGCCGCAAGGTCGACGAGGCGGTCCGCGGCGGCGCGGTGCCGCTGCACCGGGGCAGGCTCGACGGGGCGCCGTTCCTCGACGGCCAGGACACCTCCGCGTACGTGGCCCCGTCGGTGCTGCTGGCCCCGCCCGGCCGGTCCCGGCTGATGCACGCCGAGCCGTTCGGGCCGGTCGACACCATCGTCGTGGTGGACACCACCGACGAGCTGCTCGCCGCGATGAACGCCTCGAACGGGGCACTGGTCGCGTCGCTGGCCTGCGACGACGAGGACGAGGCGGCGAAGCTCGCGGTCGACCTGCAGGCGTTCAAGGTGGGCATCAACAAGCCGCGTTCGCGGGGCGACCGGGAGGAGCCGTTCGGCGGGCGGGGCGCCTCCTGGAAGGGTGCCTTCGTCGGCGGCGACCTGCTGGTGCAGGCGGTCACCCAGGGCGGCGACGGCCGGCTCTACGGCAACTTCCCCGACTACAGCAGCTACCCGGCGACCTGACCGGGCACTGGGCCGGGTCGGTGACGACGGACCCGGCCCGGTGGACGGGTTGCGCCGGCCCCGGCGGGACGTGACCGGCCCGCGGCGCCGGTCAGCGACGGCTGTCCGCGCGGGCGGGCGCGTCGGCGACCAGCGGCACGGTCAGGGTCAGCAGCGACCCGTCCCGTTCCGTCGGCGTCGGCCGGCCCAGCCGGCGCAACGTCCGCAGCATCGGCGCGTTCTCCGCCTGTACGTGCAGGACCAGGGCCGCGTACCCGGCCTGCTCGGCGTGCCGGACCAGCCGGCGCAGCAGCGCCGAGCCGAGCCCGCGCCGCTGCCAGTCGTCGCGGACCAGCAGCGCCACCTCGGCCTCGTCGCCCTCGGCGAGCAGGTTCGCCATCGCCACCACCGACTCCGGCGCCCCGTCGGCGCCGGTGGCGGTGGCGAGCAGGGTGAGGCCGCGCGCCGGCTCCAGCAGCCGGCACAGCCGGGCCGGCGACGGCATCGCCCCGCCGAGGTAGCGGCGGTGCCGGCTACGCGTCGAGCACCGCTCGTGCAGCTCGACGACGCCCGCCAGGTCGTCCCCGCTGGCCGGGCGTGCGGTCGGCTCGGAGCCATCGGACAGCACGAGGGTGACCTGCTCCGCGGCCCGGCGCGCGACGCTCGCCGCGAGCTCCACCAGGGCCTGGGCCCGGGCGTACTCGGCCGGGGTGAAGTCGGGCGCGGCACGGCGCAGCACGAACGCCCCACCGCTCGGGTCGGCCAGCAGCATGGTGGTGTCGGTGATCCCGGCGCCGGGCCCGGCCGACGCCGGTCGCCAGGTGACCGTGTCCGCGTCGAGCAGCGTGCGCAGCGCCTCGCCGGTCGCGTCCGGGTCCCGCACCAGGCGGTTGGCCAGCCCGAGCACCCGGGTGGGCTGGTCGGCCAGCCCGCGCGCCTCGCTGCGCGCGACCCAGCAGTCTCGCCCCCGCCCCCGCTCGACGGCGGCGACGATGTCGACCTCGTCGAGCGCGTCCGGCGCGTCGACCAGAAAGTCGTCGACCGCGCCCCGCTCGGTGGTGTGCACCTGCACGGTGAGGATGTTGACCCCACGCAACGCCAGGCTCGCCGTGAGCACCGACAGGTAACCCGGCCGGTCGTCCACGGTGGCCCGGATCCGCCACAGCGTCATGGTGTGCTCCCTTCCCCCGGTACGACCCTCGCCGGTGGCTGTTGCCGGCCGGTTGCCCCATGGTGACGGCTCGGGATCCGCCCCTGCGGCCTGCGCCACACCGGCCGGTGGGTATCCGTCGCGGCCGGGACGCTGTCGGGCGGATCACGGATTGGAGATCACCGGTGGCGTGCCGACCACGTCGAGCCGGTCGCCGAGGATCACCGCGCTGGCCCGGACCAGCTGCGCCAGCCGGTCCACCTCGGTGGAGTGGAACGCCGCCGCGGCGAGCGTGTCGCTGCGTTCCCGCGCCAGCACCAGGACCAGGCCGGCCCGGCCGAACGGCGCCACCGCGAAGTGATCGCCGTCGGGCGTGGTCAGCGCGCGGGCGCGCAGCGGGGTCACCTCGGGCAGCCGCAGTGGTACGGGCGCCCGCCAGCTCGCGTGCCCCACGGTCGCCGCCGTGGACGCACCGCCGCGCGAGGCCCAGTCGAGCGGCACCACCGCGGCCACCGCCCAGTCGGCCGCGAGCAGTCCGGGCACCGCGTCGACCAGGGTGGCGACGCCGTCGGCCGGGTTCGCCGCGACCTGGGCGAGCAGCTCCGCGTCCTGCCCGGTGGTGGTCGGCGCGCCGATCGCCCGCCACACCCCGTCCACCCGTACGCCGGGGATGGCCGCCAGCCCGGCCATCAGCCGCTCCACCCGGGCCGCGCCGGGCCACACGACGGTGAAGTCGTCCACCGCCCGCCCGCCGAGGCGCTCCAGCACCACCACCTGGACGATGTCCGCACCGGACACGCCCATGGTGCGCGCGACCTGCCCGAGCGTGCCCGGACGATCCGGCAGGGTGACCCGAAGTCGCAGCAACATGTGTGAACCCTCCGCTCGGCAGGCCGGCGCCGCTGGCCGGCAGGCTGGTCTCCAGCCTGGTCACCGACCGTTTCATCCCTGTTGCGGAGGGATATCCCGAGGGCAAATTCTGACCTTGACAACCTGGTCGAGCTCCCCTCAACTATTCGGATGACCGATCCGGCCGTCGACGCGTTCCGGCCGGGGATCGCCCCGGCCACCTCCGCCCCCCGGGGCCTGGATCTCGACCGGCTCGCCGGCTACCTGGCCCGGCAACGGCCGGAGCTGACCGCCGGGCCGCTGAGCGCCCGCTTGATCGCCGGCGGCAAGTCGAACCTCACCTACCTGCTCCGCGCCGGCGGGCGTGAGCTGGTGCTGCGCCGCCCGCCACTCGGGCACGTGCTGGCCACCGCGCACGACATGGCCCGCGAGTTCCGGGTCATCTCCGCCCTCGCCCCGACCGAGGTGCCGGTGCCGCAGGCGCTGCTGCTCTGCACCGACACCGAGGTGATCGGCGCGCCGTTCTACCTCATGGAGCGGGTACGCGGCGAGGTGTTCCGCACCCGCGTTCAGACCGACCCGCTCTCCGCCGGGCAGCGGCGGGAACTGGCGATGGCGATGATGGACACGCTGGTGGCGCTGCACACGGTCGACCCCGCATCGGTGGGGCTGGCCGACTTCGGCCGGCCGGAGGGCTACCTGGCCCGGCAGGTCCGCCGCTGGTCCGGGCAGCTCGACCGCTCCCGCAGCCGCCCCGTGCCCGGCATCGACGAGCTGCGCGACCTGCTCGCCGCCACCGCGCCCGAGGGCGCCAACGCCGGCCGGATCGTGCACGGCGACTACCGGCTGGACAACCTCCTCGCCACCGTCGACCCGGTCGCCGTCCGGGCGGTGCTCGACTGGGAGATGGCCACCCTCGGCGACCCGCTGGCCGACCTCGGCCTGCTGCTGACCTACTGGGACGTGCTCGGCGACAGCGACGCCGCCGCCGGCAACCCGGTCGCCGACGGGCTCGGCCCCCGCGCCGGCTTCCCCACCGGTGCCGACCTGATCGAGCGGTACGCCGGCCGCAGCGACGTCGACGTCGGCCCGCTGCACTGGCACGTGGCGCTCGGCTGCTTCAAGCTCGCGGTGATCTGCGAGGGCATCTACTACCGGCACACCCTCGGGCAGACGCTCGGCGAGGGCTTCGACCGGATCGGCGACATGGTGGCCCCCCTGGTCGAGCACGGGCTCAGCGCGGCGAGGGAGCAGTGATGGACTTCGGGTACGACGCCCGCACCGAGGAGCTGCGGGCCGAGCTGACCGCGTTCCTGACCGAGCACGTGTACCCGGCCGAGGCGGTGCACGCCGAGCAGGTGGCCGCCGCCGGCGACCCGTGGGCCCGCCCGCCGGTGCTGGCCGAGCTCAAGGCCGAGGCGCGCAGGCGCGGCCTGTGGAACCTCTTCCTCCCCGACCCGCGCTACGGCGCCGGCCTGACCAACCTCCAGTACGCCCCGCTCGCCGAGCTGACCGGGCGCAGCCCGCACCTCGCCCCCGAGGCGCTCAACTGCGCCGCGCCGGACACCGGCAACATGGAGCTGCTCGCCGAGTTCGGCTCGGCGGCACAGCGGGAACGCTGGCTTCGCCCGCTGCTGGAGGGCGAGGTCCGTTCGGCGTTCTGCATGACCGAGCCGGAGGTCGCCTCCTCCGACGCCACCAACATCGCCACCCGGATCACCCGCGACGGCGACGAGTACGTCATCAACGGGCGCAAGTGGTGGTCGTCCGGGGCGATGGACCCGCGGTGCGAGATCTTCATCGTGATGGGCAAGACCGACCCGGGGGCGGACCGGCACCGGCAGCAGAGCATGATCCTGGTCCCCCGGGACACCCCCGGCGTCACCGTCCGCCGCGGCCTGACGGTCTTCGGCTACCGCGACGCCCCGCACGGAGGCCACGCGGAAATCGACTTCGACGACGTACGGGTGCCTGCCGAGAACCTGGTCGGCGCGGAGGGCGCCGGCTTCGCGATCGCCCAGGCGCGGCTCGGGCCGGGCCGGATCCACCACTGCATGCGGCTGATCGGCATGGCCGAGCGGGCCCTGGAGCTGCTCTGCCGGCGGGCCCTGGAACGGGTCGCGTTCGGCCGTCCGCTCGCCGAGCAGGGTGTGGTCCGGGAGTGGATCGCCGAGTCGCGGGTGCGCGTCGAGCAGGCCCGGCTGCTGGTGCTCAAGACCGCCTGGCTGATGGACACCGTGGGCAACAAGGGCGCGCACACCGAGATCCAGGCCATCAAGATCGCCACCCCGGCCACGGCGGAGTGGGTGATCGACAAGGCGATCCAGGCGTACGGCGGCGCCGGCGTCAGCCAGGACACCCCGCTCGCGGCGCTCTGGGCCCAGGCCCGCACCCTGCGCCTGGCTGACGGCCCCGACGAGGTGCACCGCGCCTCCCTCGCCCGCCGCGAACTCCGCCGCCACCTCCC
>NZ_POUB01000097.1 GCF_003236335.1 Micromonospora deserti | reverse complement strand
GGATGCGCCAGGTCCCCCCGGCCCCGGCCCTGGAACCCGACCGGTAGCCGCGACGCCGGTCCCGTCGGACGTCGTGGACAGCCCGTCCGCCCGCGCGGGGTTCACCGGCACCCAGCCCCGGCCGGAGGGCGTTGGCGCTCCGCGTCGCCCACCCGCCGCCGGCCCGCGAGCAGCGTCCGGCGACCCCACAGACCTACGGTGTGCCATCCGCGTCGACGAGACCCCTGGTAGTCGGAGCCCGTCTCCCGTCAACCGGCCACCATCAGCTGGCGCACCCGGGCGCCCAGCCCGTCGAAGACCGAGCGCGCCTCGGACCAGGTGCGCGACCGCTCGGCCGGCTCACCCCCGTCGTCCCCGCCGGCGACCGGCGCGGCCAGCCCGGCCAACGTGTCCAGCTGGAACAGCGGCAGGTACTCGGCGATCCCGTCGTAGGTCTCGCAGAGCCGGTCCAGCCGGTCCAGGTCGGACGGCCGCGGGTCGGCGCGGTGGTCGTCGTACCACTGCTCGATCCCGTCCCGGAACGCCTCGATGAGCCGCCGCAGCACCACCGAGGTGCCCACCGCGCGTTGCACGTCCCGGGAGCGCAGCAGCGAGCGCAGCGGGGTCCCGTTGTCGGGCAGCGGGCCGGCCCCGGCCCGGGGCGGGGCGAACGCGTCGGCCAGCCGACGCTCGAAGCCGGTGAGCTGGTCCAGTGCCTGGATCGCCTCGACGAAGACCCGCGCCACCCGGCCCGGCAGCGGGGACCCGGCGGCCGTCGCGGCGCGACGCGCGGGCGCGGCGGCGTCGAGGCGGGCCGCCGCCCCGGCCAGGTCGTGGCGCAGCTCGCCGCGGATCTCGTCGAGCTGGTACGACAGCTGCTCGATCGAGCGCTGGGTGTTGGTCTGCTGCCGGTGGATCCGCTCGACCCGCTGCCGCACCGAGGTCAGCGCGTCGGCGCCGATCACCTGTTCCAGCCGGCGCATCAACGCCTTGACGCTGCCCGAGAGATCCTCGGCGAACGACTGTGGTTCGTAGACGATCGGTTCGATGCTGAACGTCCCGGCGAGTTCCGCGGCGAAGTCCGCGGGCAGGTGACCGACGACGACGAGGATCACCTCGCTGTCGGGAACCGCCGCCCGGATCGAAACGACCCGCCGGTTCAGCGCGTCGACCTCCTCGGACTTCAGCACCGACTCGGTGAGCAGCACGCAGCACCCGGCGTTCTGCTCCTCAAGCGGGATCCAGAAGTCGACCGGCAGGTCACGCAGCGAGCCGACCAGATGGTCGCGCTGGTACGACCACCCGTCCTGGGTCAGCACCCGGCGGACCTCGGCGCCCACGTCCTGGCGGCTGGCCAGGTCGAACTGGACCCGAACCACCTCGCGCACCATCACGTGGGTGACCGCGGTGCCGGCCTGCATGGCCCGCTGGTAGAGGTGGTAGCAGAGCCGGATCACCCGTCGGGGCACCCCGTCGGCCAGGTTGGTCAGGTACTCGGTGGTCTCCATCGTGAACGGTGCCAGCCGGGCCTCGCCGAACGCCCGCAGCTGGGTCTGCCGGACGAAGCCGCGCACGTCCTCCCCGGTCAGCGCGGACATCCGGACGATCGGGCCGATCCGCTGCCGGGCGTCCGGGCCGAGCAGGTGGAGCATGTCGGGCAACCCGGCGATCACCAGGAACGCTCCCGCGGTGGCGAACAGGCCCAACATCCGCTCGAAGCGGGCCGTGGTCTCGTGCCCCGGCCGCCCGGAGGCGGAGAGGATCTTGTCCAGCTCGTCGAGCACGAGCACGAAGCGCTCGTGCCGGCGGCCGTGCAGCAGGGCGAGCACCCCCATCGCCTCGACCGCGGTGGCCTCCACGTCCTCGCTCGCGGTCACCCCGGCGGCGACCAGCGCCGGGGCCGGCGGGTAGCCCATCAGCCAGTCCCACGCCACCGCCTCGGTGGCCGGATCGAGCAGCATGGCCAGGGCGGTGCCGAACGCCGGATCGGTGGTGACCTCGGCGAGGTCCTCGCGTAGCCGCCGGGCCAGCGCACCGGTCGACTCCGGCCCGGCCGGCGGCGCCGGATCGACCTCCGGCCGCAGGTCGCGGGCCTCCGGCGGCGCCGGGTCGACCTCCGGCCGGTCCCCGACGGCGGTGGTGCCCGGCGGCATGGCGGCGCCCGTCCCGGAGCCGTACCGCAGCACCAGGTCGCGGACGGCGTCGCGGGAGAGCCGGCCCAGGAACCGGCGGTGCAGCGACAGGAAGGTGTCGGCGGGCGCGTCGACGTAGATCGCCTGCCCGGCCTCACCGGTGACCTGCCGGGCGTGCGCCAGCAGCTCCACGGCGAGGTGCGTCTTCCCGGTGCCGTAGTCCCCGACGACGGCGACCGTGCCGCCACCGCCGGTGCGCAGGTAGTTGTCCAGGTGACCGGTCGCCTCGCGGATGGCGACGGTGACCACGGTGGCCGCGTCCGTGCCGTGCTCGGTGACGCGGGCGACCGCGGTGGGCGAGAAGGGATTGACCGGGCTCGCCGCCGGTGGACCCTCGACTGCGTCCATCTCCTGATCCTCCGGTCGCTCCGGCCTGGGCGTCAGGCATTGTCGCACCGGAGGCCGGCTCCGCACGTACGCCACCTCCGGCCCGTCATTGAATCGTAGCCCTCCGTGGCTACTCCGGCGGACCCCAATCGACCACCAGGCGCGGTGTTCACCTGGGAAAAGACCTGATCGGCCAGGGGCGCTGCAGCCCGGTTGGATCGACCGCGTCGAATACGATACGGGCTCGCCGCGACCCGTGCCCGGGCGGCTCGGCCGGCCGGGTCCGGCGCGGGTGATGGGCATCGGGCCGGATGACGGCGACACTGGTGCGACGGCGGTCCGACGGCGAGGGAGTTGGCGATGACGGGTCCGGTCTCCGGCTCGTACCGTCCGGCCGGGCGGCTGCTGCGGGCGGTGTTCGGAGTGATCGGGCTGGTCGCCCTGGTGCTCGGCTTCGTCGGCTTCCAGCGCCTGCTGCGCGACCGGCCGGACGCCGAGCACGACCTGTATGACGTGATCTACTTCGACCTGCAGCTGTTCGTGCTCGGCGCGGAACCGTTCCAGGAGCCCGGCCCGTACCCGTGGCAGTTGCAGGTTGCCCGGTTCGCCGCCCCGTTGTTCACCCTGCTCGCTGTCGCCGAGGCCGGCCGGCTGCTGCTGGCCGCCGAGATCCGCCGGCTGCGCGCCCGCCGGGCCCGGGGGCACGCCGTGGTCTGCGGCGACTCGCAGTTCGCGCAGATGCTCGCCGACCGGCTCTTCGCCGACGGCGCGCGGGTGGTCGTGGTGCGCTCCGAGCCGTTCGGGCCGCTGGAGTACCGCCGGCGCCGCTACCTGGGCGTCACCGGCGACCCGACCAGCGACGAGGTGCTGCGCGGTGCCGGGCTGCCCCGGGCCCGGACGATCTACGCCTGCACCGGCGACGACGACCGGAACCACGCGATCGCCAACGCCGCCAGCCGGCTGCTGCAGGACCGCCGGCACCCTGCCCGCGTCTACGTACAGGTCCACGATCCGGAGATGTGCCTGTCGCTGCAGGCCCGCCGGTTGGGCGCGGCCGGCTCCAGCCGGTTGCGGCTGGACTACTTCCACGTCGACGACGTCGCCGCCCGCGCCCTGCACCGGCACCACCCGCTGCCGGCGGGGCCGGGACGGCCGACCCGGCTGCTGATCGCCGGTGAGGGTAGCTTCCGGCGCGCCGTGCTGGTGGAGACCGCCCGCCACTGGCGGCAGCGCCGGGCCGAGGCGCCGGCCGTGCCGCCCCTGCACGTGGACCTGGTCGCCCCGGACGCCCACGCCGAGTTCGCCGTCGCCGCCGCCCGGCACCCGTTCCTGCACACAGCCTGCGAGGTGACACCGCACGATCTCGATCTGGCCGGCCTGGTCGAGACGAGGATGCTGGACAGCGGCTACGACCGGATCTTCATCTGCGACCCCGACGAACGGACCGGCCTGCGGCTGGTGCTGGACACCCCCGCGTTGTGGCAGGGGGCGGAGAGCTCGGTGTTCGTCCCGGTCTACCGGCAGGCGGCGCTCGCCGCCGCCTTCCACGGCGACCGGCGCCACGACCTGCTCGACGAGGTGCACGGCAAACTGCGGCTCTACCCGGTGCTGACCCGGGCCTGCGATGCCGAGCTGATCGCGGAGGACCTCACCGAGCGGCTGGCCCGGCAGATCCACGAGCAGTACCTCCGCTCGCAACGGCGCCTCGGCGCGCGCGACGGGGACGGACCGGCCATGGTCGACTGGTCGCGGCTGCCCGAGTCGCTGCGCCGGGCCAACCGCGCCCACGTACAGGACATCGCCGCCAAGCTGGTGAACCTCGGCTGCGTCGTGGCGCCCCGGCACGGCACCGCCGGCGGGGCCGCGCACCGCGCCGCCAGCGAGGCCATCGAGGACCGGATCGACGAGCTGGCCCGGCTGGAACACGACCGGTGGTGCCGGGAGCGGCGCGGGGAGGGCTGGTTGTTTGGAGAGCCACGCGACGACGCCCGCCGGCGGCACCCCGCGCTGCGACCGTGGGACGAGCTGCCCGAGGACGTCCGGGAGAAGAATCGTGACGAGATCCGGGCGCTGCCCGACGTGCTCTCCGACGCCGGGTTCGAGATGATCCGGCTGACACCGGCCGCCCCGGACCTCCCGCCGCGCCCCGGCGCCGCGCCGCCCGCCCCGCGCGCCGCCGCGTACGACACCGGGGAGAGGGCGGGCTGATGACGGCGGACCTGTCACCGGTCCGGGTCGGCATCACCGGGCACATCTACCTGACCCCCGCCACGGAGCGACTCGTCGACGACGCTCTCCGCGCCGAGCTGCGACGGATCAGCGACCGCCCGGTGCGGGGTGTCACCTGCCTGGCCGGCGGCGCCGACCAGATCTTCGCCCGGGCGGTGCTGGCCCTGGGCGGAGCGTACGAGGTCATCCTTCCGGCCGGCGACTACCGGGCCCGGGCCATCCGCCCGGCCGACCGGGCCGCCTTCGAGGATTTGCTGGGACGGGCGGTCGAGGTCGTCCACACCGGTCACCCGAACGCCGGCACGGACGCCTACGTGGCCGCCAACCGCCTGCTGCTCGACCGGGTGCAGCGCCTGCTGGCGGTCTGGGACGGACAGCCCGGCTGCCACGCGGCGGCGACCGACCGGACCGTCCGGATGGCGCTGCGGCGCGGCATCCCGACCACGGTGCTGTGGCCCGAGGGGGCGCAACGGGCCGAGGTGCCGCCGGGCGGCTGAGCTCCGCCGCCCGCGGCGGCCGGCCGGTGGACCGTTCCGGCGCGGCCGGCCGGCCGGTCGCCTCGGACCGGCGACGTGGGGGCGGCCAGGTCCGTCGGCCCGGCGGGAAACCCGGTCAGTCCGGCAGGCGCGGCATCTCCAGACCCGGGTCGCGGCCCAGCAGCACCGCCCGGGTCACCGCCGTCGACCCGAACCGGTCGCGCACCGCGTCCACCGCCGCGTCCAGGTCCGCGCCCGGGTCACGGTCGAACGGCAACGGTGGCTGGACGGGGGAGTCGTCCAGGTTGCCGACGGACACCCCGATCAGGGTGACCCCTCGCCGGTCGATCTCCGGCAGCGCCGCGCGTAGCAGTGCCCTGGCCGCACCGAGCACCGGGATCGTCTCCGCCGTCGCCTTGGCCACGGTGTGCGACCGGGTGGCCCGGGTGTAGTCGGCGAAGCGCAGCCGCAGGGTGATCGTCCGCCCGGCCCGGCGGGCGGCACGCATCCGCCGGGTCACCCGGTCGACCAGGCCGGCGAGGATCGCGTCCAGGTCGGCGGGGGAGTACGGGCCACGGCCGAGGGCGTGCTGTGCGCCCATCGACCCGCGCCGGCGCCCCACCTGCACCGGCCGGGGGTCACGGTTGTGCGCCAGCGCGTGCAGGTGTCGGCCGGCGCCCGCGCCGAGCAGCGACACCAGGGTCGCCTCGCCGAGCCGCGCGACCTGCCCAACCGTACGGATCCGCCGCTCGCGCAGCTTTGCCGCGGTGACCGGGCCGACGCCCCACAGCCGCTCCACCGGCAGCGGGTGCAGGAACGCCAGCTCCCCGGCCGGCGACACGACCAGCAGGCCGTCGGGCTTGGCGACACCGCTGGCCACCTTGGCGAGGAACTTCGTCCGGGCCACCCCGACGGTGATCGGCAGGCCGACCCGCTCGCGAACCTCCCGGCGCAGCCGGACGGCGATGTCGGTCGGCGGCCCGACCAGCCGACGCAGGCCACCCACGTCGAGGAACGCCTCGTCGATGGAGAGCCCTTCCACTAGCGGCGTGGTCTCCCGGAAGATCTCGAACACGGCCCGGCTGGCCGAGGTGTACGCCGACATCCTCGGCGGCACCACGACCGCGTCCGGGCAGAGCCGCCGGGCCTGGCGGCCACCCATCGCGCTGCGGACACCGCGGGCCTTCGCCTCGTAGCTGGCGGCCAGGACCACGCCGCCGCCGACGATCACCGGCCGGCCGCGCAGCCGCGGGTCGTCCCGCTGCTCGACCGAGGCGTAGAACGCGTCGAGGTCGGCGTGCAGGATGGTAGCCCCGGTCGACACGAACATATGTTCGCACAGCGGTCGTGATCATCGCACTGACCTGCCCGAACGTGGACGGCTCAACCGCCGCGCCGCTCCAGCAGCGCCTTCAGCGTCGCCAGGTCCTTGCGGTTGGCCCGGCACCCACTCCACGACCTCGTACGCGGAGGCGAGCCGCCGGCCGAGGAAGTGCGCGACGAACGCGACCCGGGAGCCGGCCCGCAGCGGCGGGGGCGTCCGCCACACGGCGCCCTTCCACGACGTACCCCGCCGACACCCGCGTCGGTTCTGCCGCCGTCCAGTCTCTCCCGAAACGCCGGGCGTCGGTGGTGGTGACGCGGAGCTCCGTCGCCGGTCAGGCGACCCGGGGCACCGGCAGCCGGAGCCGGTGGGCCTCGCCGGCCCGCTCCACGCCGGGACCGGCCGCGCCGGGCGTCCATTCGGCGCGAGCCGTGACCGTGGGCTGCGGGCCGGTCGGTGCGGACCCGCCGGACGCCGCGCCGACGGCGGGGCGCAGCGTCGACGTGATCTCGTCGAGCAGCGCCAGCAAATTGTCGAGATCGTCGGCGGCCATCCGGAAGGAACCCCGGCAGACCGTGCCGGCCCAGAGCGACAGCACCAGAGCGCCCCGCTCCGGGTGCCAGCTGATCCGCATCGTCCGGTCGCCGCCCCGGATGTCGGTGAACAGGTCACCGAAGCCGGGCATCGGTAACACCTCTCCCATCCACCAAGGATGCCCGAGTGTCGATCGTCGGGAAAGGTCCCGCCGAGATCCGTGCCCGCGCCGGGCAGGTGCTGAGAGGCCCGCGCCGGGCAGGTGCAAAGCACCTGGCACGCCGGGGTGGGCGAACTCGCCGCGGATCGCCTCCCGCCAGGCGCTCGGCGACGGCGGGCCGGCGTCGCCTCGGCGGGCCCACGTCATGCCCGCCACTTCCTCGGGTTTGGCCAGGGGCAACCGGAGCGACGGGCCGGGCGGTCAGGGCCGGGCCGGCTGGCGGCGGACGGCCAGCAGGGCGATGTCGTCGCTCGGTTGATCGACGCCGAGGGCCGCCATGACGGTGGTGCAGACATCCTCGGCGGGCGCCGGCTGCGCCGCGACGACCAGGTGCCCGATGCCGACGTCGATGACCTCGCCGCGGCGTTCCACGAGCCCGTCGGTGTAGCAGACCAGCACCGCCCCGGACGGAAACCCCACCTCGGTCCGGTGCCGGGCCGGGAGCCGGCGGCCCGTGCCGAGCGGAGGGTCGACGTGAGCCTCGGCGACGGCGCCCGGCTGGCCGGGAACGGCGAGGACGGGGAGCAGGTGCCCGGCCACGGAGAGACGGATGACGGCCCGGTCGGGGGAGACCATGGCGTAGAGCGCCGTGGTCAGGCTGCCCGCCTCGAAGTGGGCGACCTTGCGGTCGAGCAGGGCCAGCGCGTCCGCCGGGTCGTCGCAGACCAGCGCGTACGCGCGCAGCGCGCTGCGGATCCGCCCCATCACCACCGCCGACTGCAGCCCGTGCCCGGACACGTCGCCGATGACCAGGCCCAGCCAGCCCGAGGGCAGGGTGAACACGTCGTACCAGTCCCCGCCGATACCGGCGACGTGCCCCGGCACGTAGCGGGCCGCCATCTCCAGACCGGGTACGGCAGGTAGTCGGGTGGGCAGCAGGCTGCGTTGCAGGGCGAGGGCGGCCGTGTGGTCCAGGTTGGTGGACCGGGCGAGGCTGGCCAGACTGGCCCGGTCGGCGACCAGTTCGAGCAGGCGCACGTCGTCGGTGCTGAACGTGCGCCGGCGTACGGTGCCGACGTGCAGCACACCGATGAGCTGACCGCGGGCGAACATGGGTACGCCGAGCAGCGAGCGCAGGCCGATCTGCAGCAGGACGGGGTTGACCACCGCGTCGGGGGTGATGTCCTCGACGATCACGGGCCGCCGGGTCTGCGCGATCCGGCCGGCGAAGCCCCGGCCGATCGACACCCGGAATCCCTGCCGGACCTCCTCCTCCAGCCCCCGGGCCGCGGTGGCCACGAGCTGGCGGGCGTGCACGTCCAGCAGGAGGATGGCCGCGGTGTCGACGTTCAGCAGGTCCCGGACCCGGTCGAGCAGCTCGTCGAACAGGTCGGCGACGTCGAGCCGGGACAGCGTCGCGTCCGTCACCGCCTCGATGCGGCGTAATCGCTCGTCGTCCCGGAGGAGCCCCACGTCGACCACGACAGGATCCTAGTCCCGCACCTCGGGCCGGGACCCGCGCCGCCACCCCGGGCGCCCGGCCCGACGCCGCTCCCGGGCCTGCCCGTTCGGCGGTTCATCGCGATCGGACCGCCGTGGTCGGCCACGCGGAACCCGCCGGTTCCAACGGTGGGTGAGCCGCGGTCCGCCGGTCAGGGTCGGTGGCGGCGCGCGGCGACCGCCTGGCGCGGGGAGCGGCGGACCACGGCGATCCGGTCGCCCCGGGTGTGGACAGACACTCGTCCGCCGCGTCGGCGCCGGACGGTGAGGTCGAACGTGCGACCCCCGACCTGCACCCCTTCCAGGGTGAGCTGGGGCAGCCACTCGGGAAGGTGCGGGTCGACGAGGATCATCCGCAGGGGCGCGGCCGGCCGCAAGGCCAGCAGGGCCTGGACCAGCGCGATGACCGAACTGGCCGACCAGGCCTGCGGCGAGCAGGAGTTCGGGTAGACGCCGGGGTACGGGTAGGCGTCGTCGCGGGGCAGCCCGCTGAGCACCTCGGGCAGGCGATGGTCGTCGAACAACGCCGCGGCGGCGAACATCCCCTCGGCCAGCCGGTGCAGGTGCGCCCAGCAGCCGTATCGGGCCAGCCCCAGGCCGATGGTGCCCGCCTCGACCGGCCAGACGCTGCCGCGGTGGTAGCTGAACGGGTTGTATGCCGGGTGATCGGCGGAGAGGGTACGGACACCCCAGCCGCTGAACATGTCCGGCGCCAGCAGCCGGTCGGCGACCACCGGCGCGATCCGGGCCGGCACGATCCCGGTGGCCAGCAGGTGGCCGTCGTTGGAGTTGACCGAGCGCACCTGCCGTTTGCCCGGCCCGAGCGCCATGGCGTGGCAGCCCAGGTCGGGCATCCAGTAGGCGCGGTGGAAGCGGCGGCGCAGGGCGGCCGCCCGGTGGACCAGTGCGGCGGCGACGGCGGGATGGCCGGTGGCGGTGAACACGACGGCGGCGTGCCGCAGCGCGGCGTACCAGTAGGCCTGCAGTTCGCTGGTCGCGATCGGGTTCGGCACGACCTGCCCGTGTTCGTCGACGACGGCGGTGTCCGAGTCCTTCCAGCCCTGGTTCTTCAACCCCGCGCGGGAGCGGCGGTGGTATTCGAGGAAGCCGTCCCGGTCGAGGTCGCCGTACCGGTCGATCCACGCCAGGACGCGTCGGGCCGTCGGCAGCAGGCACCGCACGGTGTCGAGGTCGCCGGTCCAGGCGTAGTACTGGCCGAGGAAGACCAGGAAGTCCGGCGCGGTCGACCAGTCGCCGTGGTAGTGGGCGAACGGGTCGATGTCGAGTGTGGACACCGGGCCGTGGCGGGCCTCGTGCAGCGGCTTGCCCGGCTCCTCGTCGCGCCAGTCGTCGATGCGCCGCCCGAGGTGGTGGGCGTTGAGCCGCAGGCTGTCGGCCAGCATCGTCGGCCCGGCGAGCAGGGCCTGCCAGGAGGCGGTCATCGTGTCCCGCCCGAAGATCTCCTGGTAGATCGGCAGGCCGGCGATCGGTGCGGTGGGCCCTGCGGGTTCTCCGAGGGGCAGCACCGACAGGTCCCCGGTGGCGCACTGCCAGGCGGCCGTCACGTCGAGGTTGATGCTGGTGAGTCGGGTGAACTCGCGGGTGAGCCGCGCCCGGGCCGAGGCGGCGGCGTCGCCGGGCTCGGCGAAGGTGGGCGGCGGCGCGCCGAGGCGCCGTCCGTCGAAGACGGGCTCGACGACCAGTTCCACCCGGCTGCTCTTCCGCGGCGGCACCGCCACCTCGACCGCCAGGGCCCCGTCGACGTACCGGACCGGCGTGTCGGCCTGCGCGCGGATCGCCACCGCCCGGTCGAGCCCGTCGCACCGGTAGGTCAGGCGCAGCTCCTGGTCCCCGGGATCCCAGCTGGCGTCGATTTCGCCGGACTGGAGCCGGCGGCCAATCTCGGCCTCGCTGGTGTCGGCGAAGTCGGCGGCGAGGTGGACCCGTAGCCGCAGGTGTAGCGGCCGCTCGGCGTAGCTGAGCACGGTGAGTCGGGTACGCAGTCCCTCGCCGACGAAGCGCTCGACCAGCAGGTAGGCCGCCCGGGAGGGCAGCGCCTCGCCGTCGCCGAGTTCGGCGTACGACAGTTGGGCGTGCCCCCGTACGTTCGCCGTGCTGAACGGGACCGGCTCGTGGCCGTCGACGGTGATCCGTTCCGTGCTGAGCACCCGGGTGTTGTGCGCGAAGAAGCCCTGCGGCCCGGCGCCGGTGATCCGGCCGCGGACGTCGGTGACCAGAGTGCTCCAGCCGCTCGCCACGTACAGCAGGTCCGGGCGGACGCGCAGGTTCCGGACGGGGCTCATCCGTCGAGGAGTCGGGGCGACGCCGCGCCGTGTCGGCCGGACGGCACGCGCTGGGCCGGCGACGCGTACGGACGCCCCATCAGCACCTGGCACCCCCCGTGACCTGTGGTGCGGGTCTGGACGCGCCGGTGGCAGCGCGTCCCGCGGACCCGCCGGACAGCGGTTCGTACCCCCTGGCGCTCCTGGTACACCTTCGCGGCGCGGTCCGTTCCCGGTGGTCAGCCCTGGGGCTGGGTGATGTTGACCATCCACCCGATGCCGAACCGGTCGACGCACATGCCGAACTCGTCGCCCCACATCTGCTTCTCCATCGGAATGGTCACGGTGCCGCTGGCGGAGAGCTTGTCCCAGTAGCCGCGCAGCTCCTCGGCGTTGTCGCCGCTGAGGCTGATGGCGATGTTGGTGCCCGGCCGGTGCTCCATGCCCGGCGCGGTGTCGGCTCCCATCAGGGTGATGGCGGGCCCCACGTCCAGCAGGCCGTGCATGATCTTGTCAGCCAACGCCGGGTCGTCGTTGCCGAAATCGCCGAAGGTGCTCAGCGTCAGCTCGCCGCCGAGGACGCTCTGGTAGAACTGCATCGCCTCACGGGCCGTGCCGGGGAAGTTCAGGTACGGGTTCAGCCTTGTCTGCACAACACCCTCCTTGGTGGTGACCGGTCCCATCGTGACAGCCTCTGACCGGTCGACCGACGAGGCGCGACGGCGTTTCCACCGAGGGTGATCGGCGGGGGTGGCCGGGCGGCCACCCCCGCCGGGGCTGGTCAGCGGTGCCGGAAGGACTGGCGGACCACCCCGCCGACGAGGACGCACCAGGTGCTGGTGGTGAGCTTGCCGTTGCGGGGCAGGCCGTGCAGCTGCTGGAGGTCCTTGACGGCCTTGGTGGTGGCGTAGTCGTACTCGCCGGTGACGGCGACGTCGGCGTACCCCTTGAGGTTGAGGATGAACTGGGCGGCGCTGACCGGGATGCCGGTGGCGTCCTTGCCCAGCTCCGGCACCAGCGTCTCCCAGGTGGGGGTGGTGAGGGTGGCGTCGACGTCGACCGGGATGCCGTTGCGGTACTGCCAGTCCTGCACGGCGGCGACGGTGGCGGCGTCGAAGACGCTGTTCACCGGCACGGTGTAGCCCCGGTGGGCGAGAAGGTACTGCACCACCCGCACCGACGGCGAGCCGACGAAGCGCCACAGGTCCGGCCAGCGGCGGGCCGGCACGTCCGCGAGGTCGGTGCCGAGGGCGCGGAACACCCGGCGGCGCAGCATCGGGAACTGCCGGTAGAACGCCGCGCCGGGGCACGCGGTGGTGCGGAAGTCCCAGTGGCCGAAGATGTCGTGGGCGTGCAGCCCGTACTGCTGGCAGATGGTCGTGCAGAGCTTGACCAGCGAGTCGAGCAGCGCCTCCGGCGGGGTTTCGGTGACGTAGGTGCCTTCGTTCTCGATGCCGATGGCCCGGCCGTTCTCGCCCGGGCAGTGCGCCGAGATCATCTGTCGGTCGCCCGCCTGGAGCCGCTCCAGGCTGCCGCGCCGTCCCTCCAGGACGTAGCCGCCCCGGCTGATGGTGAAGTGCTGGCCGGTGTCGGACCAGCCGTTGCCGTCCATGTGCAGGTTCTGGCAGTCGCGGGCGAGCTTGATCGCCTGCCCCTCCGAGTAGTCCGTGACGTTGGGGAACGCCATGTGGTGCACGATGATCTTGTTGGTGGGGATGGCGCTGACCGACAGCGGGTGGTTCGGCGGGCGCGCACCCCACTCGGCGCAGCTGTAGATCCAGTCGAGATTGGCGCCGGGCTCCGCCTGGGCGGCGGCCGGGAAGGCGAGTTCACTCCCGACGACAGCGACCGTGGCGGCGCCGAGGCCGGCCCGCAGCAGGGTCCGGCGGTCCAGTTCGGAATGGTCGACGTGCATGGCATCTCCTCTTGCGGCCGGCTGTGGGGGTTGGGAGCGGATGAAAAGGAGCTCCAAGAGCCGCGCGTGCTGTGGAGGATATTGCCAACGAGCGAGCATGCGCTAGAGGCCGACGCAGGTCGACACCGATTCGTGCGGCGGCGCCCGGGCGGCTGCCGCCGGCCGGCGCCACGGGGCCGAGGCCGGCAGCGCACGCCGCCGGGGTGTCACGCGCCGGCGTGGTGGCGCGCACCGTCCACCCGGGACGCCGCCGCCAGGCCACCGCCGGCCCGACCGCTGCTGGACTGGTCCGGCCCGGACCTGTGAACGGGCCGGCGACCGACCGCGCCGGGCGTCGGGGCAGCGGCCCAGGTCAGAGCACCTGGGAGAGGAACCGGCGCAGCCGGGGGTGCTCGGCCCGTTCGAAGATCGCGGCCGGCTCGCCGGCCTCCAACACCACGCCGCGGTCCATGAAGGCGACGCTGTCGGCGACCTCCCGGGCGAAGCCCATCTCGTGGGTCACCACCACCATCGTCATGCCCCCGGCGGACAGCTCCGCCATCAGCGCCAGCACGCCCTTGACCAGCTCCGGGTCCAGCGCCGACGTGGCCTCGTCGAAGAGCATCACCTGCGGCTGCAACGCCAGTGCCCGGGCGATCGCGACGCGCTGCTGCTGCCCGCCGGACAGGTGCGCCGGCCGGGCGTCGGCCTTGGCCGCCAGCCCCACCAGCTCCAGCTGGGTGCGGGCCACCGCCACGGCCTCGTCCTCGGAGAGCCGGCGGATCCGGCGCAGGGCGAGCGTGATGTTGCGCAGCACGCTCATGTGCGGGAAGAGATTGAACTGCTGGAACACCATGCCGACCCGCTGCCGCAGGGCGTCCGGGTCGTCGCGCAGCACACTGCGCCCGTCGAGCAGCACGTCACCGCGGTCCGGCTCGATCAGCCGGTTGATGGTGCGCAGCAGGGTCGACTTTCCGGAGCCCGAGGGACCGATGACGCAGGCGGTCCGCCCGCGGGCCACCTCCAGGTCCACGCCGCGCAGCACCCGGTTCGGCCCGAAGGCCAGGTGCACGTCGCGAACGCTCAGGCTGACCGAGGTCGTCGTGTCGATGCTCATCGCTGGCTGCCTCCCAGAGCGCCGGGCAGCGCCAGGTCGAGGTCGTCGTCGTCGGGCGCGGTGGTCGGCCGGCCGTGCCGCAGCCGCCGGTCGATCCAGTTCACGATGTGCGTCAGTGGCACGGTCAGCGCCAGGTAGAAGAGTCCGGCCAGCAGCAGCGCCGACTCGTTGCCGGTGGTGGCCGCGTAGTCCTGCCCGATCCGGAACAGCTCCCGCTGGCTGGCCACCAACCCGAGGAAGTAGACCAGGCTGGAGTCCTTGATCAGGGCGATCAGCTGGTTCACCCAGGCTGGCAGCACCCGCCGGATCCCCTGTGGAACGATCACCAGCCGCATCGCCTCACCCCAGGAGAAGCCCAACGCGCGGGCGCCCTCCAGCTGGGCGGCCTCCACGGACTGGATGCCGGAGCGGAAGATCTCCCCGATGTACGCGGCCGCGATCAGCGACAGCGCCAGGATCCCCAGCGGGTACGGGTCGGGCCCCCAGACCTGCATGCCCAGCGGCGCCAGGCCGACGCCGATGAGCAGGATCGTCGCCGCGGCCGGCAGGCCCCGGAAGATGTCGGTGTAGACCCGCGCCGGCCAGCGCAACCAGCGCGTACGGGAGATGCCGGCGATGGCCAGCAGCATGCCCAGCACCGAGCCGAGCAGGGCGGCGGAGACCGCCAGGATCAGCGTGTTGGGCAGCCCGACGGTCAGCATCTCGGGCAGCGCCTCGCGCATGGAGTCCCAGTCGAAGAAGGTCTCCCACAGGGTGCTCAACGGATCCATCAGTGCTCGCTCCTACCGCCCCGCTCGCTCGTCGTCCGTACTGTCAGGAATAGGCCGACGCCGACGCGGTCGGCGCGGCCGGGATCGCCACCGTGCCGCTGCCCGGCGTGAAGCCCGCCGGGACCGGCCGGCCCGGGTAGTACTGGGCCTGCAGGCGGCTCCAGGTGCCGTCGGCGATCACCTCGTCGAGGGCCTTGTTCAGCGCCTCGCGCAGCGCGTCGTTGCCCTTGGCGAACGCGTACGCCGTCGGGGCCGGGCTGAGCAGCCGGTCCGCCACCTTGATCTTGCCGTTGCTGTCCGCGGCCGAGGCGTCGCCGATCTCGGCCGGGGCGATCCAGGCGTCGGCGGTACCCGCCTTGAGCTGGTTGATCGCACCGTTGTAGTCGGGCACCCGGACCGGGTTCAGCTGCTTGCCGGTGGCGTAGTCGTCCTGGACGGTGCCCTGCACGACCACGACCCGCTTGCCGGTCAGCTGGTCGAAGCTGGTGATCGAGGAGCCGGCGGGGACGTCGAGGCCGAAGTAGCCGAAGTCGTAGCCGTTGCCGAAGTCGACCGTCTTCCTGCGCGCCTCGGTGATGGTGATCGAGGAGCTGCCCACGTCGAACTTGCGGTTGTTGACCTGGGAGAGCAGCGCCGAGAAGTCGGTGCCGACGAACTCCACCCGCAGGCCGATCTTCGCGGCGGCCGCGGTGAGCAGGTCGTTGTCGAAGCCGGTGAACCTGCCGTCCTTCAGGTACACGTTCGGCGGGGCGTCGGTGAGCGTCCCGGCGCGCAGCACACCGGGCTGGAGCAGACCGTAGGGGTTGGCGGCCTGGTCGGACGAGGTGCCGCCGCCGCACCCGGCCAGGGTGGTGACGCCGAGGATCGCGGCCACGCCAAGGGTGGCCGCCCGGGTCAGGGCAGGAAGGAATCGCACAGATGTCTCCGAAGGTCGTGCAGGCGGCGCACGGGCGTGCGTCGCCGACGGTGCGCCGGTGGGCGGACCGCTGGGGATGGTTCTCGGAAGGGGGTCGGGCGCGCTAGCGTGCCGGGTGCAGGGCACCGGGGCGACAGCCGGCGCTGTAGACGCGCATCATGTCCACGTGCCGCCGCCGGGTCAGTGCCGGCCGGTCGGCCGACGGGCCCGCGGGGGCGGCCGGTGGGGCGCAGATGCGAGACGACATGGCTCTCCTCAAGGTCGAGATGACCTGGGAACCAGGCCACGCTTGCACCGGAGGTTGCTCCGGTGCCTGGTCCTCACCCGGGGCACCCCTACGCGGAGGAGGGTTGCCGGCCAGCGAGCCGGGGCTTGACGCTGGCGCTCATGACCTGCCGACGAGGCTAGCAGCCCACCGCGGTGGACCGTCCAGCCGTTATGACCACCCTCACGCGGCCCGCCGGCCGCGGGGAGATCATTCCGACCTGCGGCAGGCCGTCACCGCCCCCGGGAGGCCCCGACCTGCCGCGACCCGCTTCGGCACCGGCGCGGCGGGCGGGGTCACTCCTCGATCGCGCCGCCGATGCGCCGCAGGTGGCGGCGGAAGGTGTAGGCGGGATCGGTGGCGCGGCGGGCCAGGAACTCGTCGAAGGCGGTCTGCTGGCGCAGCGTCTCCCCGGCCCGGATCCGCCGGGCCTGGACCCGCTCGGTCCGCCGGATCCCCTCCGCCGTGGCCAGCAGCTCCTCGACCCGCCCCGCGGGCAGGAAAAGCACCCCGTCGTCGTCGGCGACGACGAGGTCGCCGCCGTCCACCAGGTGCGGCCCGAACCGGGCACTGGCCAGCGTCGCCGGCCCCCGCTCGTCCAACCGCACCGGGCCCGCCGGCAGGCTGCCGTAGCTGAAGACCGGCACCCCGATCTCCACCAGTTCGCGGGTGTCGCGGTGCAGGCCCCACACCACCAGGCCCGCGACGCCGCAGGCGGCGGCCTCCAGCACCGCGAGGTCACCGACGCATGCCTCATCCGACCGGCCACCGTTGTCGATCACCAACACGTCGCCGGGCCGCGCGTCGCCGTACGCCTCCAGGAAGACGTCCACGCTGCCGTGGTGGCGTACCGGCAGCACCCGGCCGGCCAGCCGGTGACCGGGCACGACCGCCCGGATGCCGGCCGGCGCGACCCGCAGCGGCACGTCCAGGCGTACGCAGGCGTCCGCGAGCAGCGGCGTGGACAGGTCGGCGAGACGGTCCGGCATGACGTCCTCCCAGCGGTCCCCGGTCGCTCCGGCGGTCCCGGTCGAGCCGTCATCGTAGGGACGGGGGCCCACCTCCCAGCCAGATCCAATTCGGCACCGCTGGCGCGTCCCCCCCCACGGCGCTTCCGCCGCGCCGGGTGCGGGTGCTCCGGAATCCCCTCGCGGCGCCGCCGGCGCCCCGGGTCCGCTACCGCGTTGCCGTGGCGTGACAATCTCGGCCGGGTGAGCACCTTCGTCGCGCAACTGCCCGCGCTCATCGGCGTTCTGGTCGGCACCCTCGGCACCATCCTCGCCACATCGGTGGCCGACCGTTGGCGGTGGAGGCGGAGCCAGAGCGTTCGGTGGGACGAGCGCCGGCTGGACACGTACGTCGAGTTCGCGCGGGTGGTCAAGGAGATCCAGGCGGTCTCCGTACGCATCCTCTTCGAGGAGCGCCGTGCCTCCCGGAGCGTCGCGATCGACCGCAGGACGGGGCTCGCGCGGCTGGCGGACCTGGACGTGCGGCACACGCTGGCCTGGGAGGGCGTGCTGCTACTCGGGGACGCGCGGACGGTCGGAGCCGCGCAGCGGTGGCGGGATGCGGTCTGGGCGATCGAGCAGGCCGCCAGGAACGGGACGGCGGCGGGCGACGGCACGCCGGACCTGCTGCGTCAGGCCAATGAAGGGCGGGACGGCTTCTACCTGGCCGCCCGCACCGGGCTCGGGGTCAGTGGTGGCCCCGTGGCCCAGTCCGTGCTGCTGCAGCAGCGGCTCGGCCGCGGGGCGCTCACCGAGCCGCTCGTGGCGGCGGACCCGCCCGGCGACGGCGCCGACCGGTGATGCCCGGGCGGGAGACGCCGTCGCGGGGCAGGACTGACGGTCGACACAACGGGTAAGGGCCGCCGCGGGAGGCGCACGCCTGCCGGATCGGGGGTGCCGTGGAAGCCGCTGTCGGTGTGGTGATCGTGCTCGTGGTCCTCGCGCTCGTGGGATCGATGAGCGTCCGCCTGGTGCAGCAGTACCAGCGCGGGGTCGTCTTCCGGTTCGGCCGCGTGCTGGACCGCGTCCGGGAGCCCGGTCTGCGGTTCATCGTCCCGGTCGCCGATCGCATGGTGCGGGTCAGCATGCAGACCGTCGTGATGGACGTCCCCCCGCAGGGCGCCATCACCCGGGACAACGTCACCCTCACCGTCGACGCGGTGGTCTACTTCCGGGTCGTCGACCCGGTGAAGGCCCTGGTCAACGTGCGGGACTACCCGGCGGCCGTGCTCCAGGTGGCGCAGACCGCCCTGCGGTCGGTCATCGGCAAGGCGGACCTGGACACCGTGCTGGGCGACCGGGACCGGGTCAACGCCGAGCTGAAGGCCGTCATCGACGCGCCCACCCAGGGGCCGTGGGGGCTGCTGATCGAGCGGGTCGAGGTGAAGGACGTCGCGCTGCCCGAGGGGATGAAGCGCTCGATGTCCCGCCAGGCCGAGGCGGAGCGGGAGCGCCGGGCCCGGGTGATCGCGGCCGACGGCGAGTACCAGGCGTCCCGCCGGCTCGCCGACGCCTCCCGGGCGATGGCGGCCACGCCGGGGGCGTACCAGCTGCGGCTGCTGCAGACCGTGGTGGACGTGGCGGCGGAGAAGAACAGCACCCTGGTGATGCCGTTCCCGGTCGAGCTGCTGCGCTTCTTCGACCGGGCCGCCCGTACCGAGACCGGAGAGCCACCGGGGAACCCGGCCGACCTCACGGCCGAGCCCGCCCACGCCGGGCCGCCGCCCGGCGACGGCCACCGCCGCCCGCCGCAGCCGCCCGGCTGAGCCGCCACGGCGTCGTCGCCCGCCGGCCGCGGCGGGTGACACGGAGCGACTTGCCGCCGGCTGCTACGAGTGGAGCGTGTCCGTAACCGACCATGCCGCCGCCGTGCCCCGCATCGCCCGCCCGGGCCCGCCGCCCGGGCGTCCGGGGCCCGGCGGACGTCCGGGCCCCGGAAGCACCCGTTGCGCCGATGGCCCGTCCGTCCCGGGCGACCAGAATGACCAGCGTGGCGGCCGGGGTTTCCGTCCCGCCTTGGGCGGGGAGGTGAGCGGGTGAGCGGCTGGCAGGTGTCCGGCTACACCCCGGTGCGGCAGCTCGGCGCGGGCGCGTCGGGCCGGGTCGAACTCGCCGTGCACGACGCGACCGGCACCCCGGTGGCGATCAAATACCTCGCTGGCGGCATCGGTGACGACCCGTCGTTCCGCACCGCGTTCCGCGACGAGGCCCGCCTGCTCGCCGAGATCGACGACCCGCACGTGTCCCGGCTCTACGAGTACGTCGAGTCGCCCGGCGGCGCGGCGATCGTGATGGAACTGGTCAACGGGGTGTCGCTGCGGCAGATGCTGCGCGCGCACGGACCGACCACACCGGAGTCGGCGCTCTGCGTCCTCAAGGGCTCGCTGGCCGGGCTCGGCGCGGCGCACGCCCGCGGCGTCGTGCACCGCGACTACAAACCGGAGAACGTGCTGGTCACCGCCGAGGGCGCCAGCAAGCTGGCGGACTTCGGCATCGCCCTGCCGGTCGGCGCCGGCTCCGGGGTGAGCGTCACCGGCACCCCCCGCTACATGGCGCCCGAGCAGTGGACCGGGGCGCCGGCCAGCCCGGCCTGCGACATCTACGCGGCCACCGCCACCTTCTACGAGTGCCTGACCGGCCGGCCGCCCTACGACGGGCGGGACCTGCTCACCCTGCGCCGGCAGCACGCCCAGGCACCCGTCCCCACCGAGGCGGCCCCCGAGCCCGTGCACGACCTGCTGCGGCACGGCATGGCCAAGCAGCCCGCCGGCCGGCCGCAACCCGCCCAGGTCTTCCTCGCCGAGCTGGCCGAGGTGGCCGCCGGTGCGTACGGGCCGCAGTGGGAGGAGCGCGGCCTGCGGGAACTGGCCCGGCGGGCGGCCCTGCTCGCCGCGTTCTTCCCGTTCCCCGACGGCGTCGGCGGCGCCACCAGCCTGGCCAGCACCGCCCTCGGCA
>NZ_POUB01000096.1 GCF_003236335.1 Micromonospora deserti | reverse complement strand
GGGTCAGCGGCCGAGCAGGGCGCGGACGCCGGCGAGGTACGTGTCGCGGTCGGGGGCGCCGGTCAGGATGAGCTGGAGGAACCAGCCGGGGACCAACGCGAAGAGGGCGGCGGCGACCGCCTCGGCGTCGGCGTCGGCGGGGATCTCGCCGCCACGCTGGGCGCGGCGGACCAGCACCTCGAAGTGGTGGCGGAAGCCGGCGTACTTGCCGGCGACGAACGTGGCCAGGGCGGGGTCCCGTTGCGCCTCGCCCCAGACCTGGATCGCGATCCGCAGCACCCCCTCGTCGCCGGCCTGCGTCTCCACGTACGCGAGGACCCGTCCCAGCGCCTCGATCAGCGGCACCGGCGGCTCCTGCCGGGCGATCCCGGCGAGCACCTCCTCGGCGCCGCCGACGGCCTCCTCGGCGATCGCGTTGATCAGGTCGGCCTTGCTCGGGAAGTAGCGGTAGACCGCGCCGACCGAGAGGCCCGCCTCGGCGATCACGTCCTGCATCGTGGTGCGGTGGAAGCCCTCGCGCAGGAAGCACCGGCGGGCCGCCTCGACGATCTGGCGGCGGCGGGCGGCGAGGTGTTCCGCCGAGACACGTGGCACGGGATACATCGTAAAGCGAACGTTCGCTCTTGACAGCGCTCCGAGCCGGGGAGGACCCTGGGCAAATAAGAGAACGAGCATTCGTTTTAGGAGTGGCCATGCCGACCCGTACCCGTCCACCCCTGCTCATGGCGGTGCTGATCGCCGCCGTGGCGGTGGTCGTCCAGGCGTTACTCGTACCGCTCTTCGCGGCCCCGGCGGCCAACCTCGCGCCGCGCGACCTGCCGGTCGCCGTCGCGGGCCCCGCGCCCGCCGCGGACGAACTGGCCGGCCGGCTCACCGCCGCCCGGCCCGGTGCCTTCGCGGTCACCACCCTCCCCGACGCCGCGGCCGCCGACCGGGCGCTGCGCGACCGGGAGGTGTACGCGGCCTTCGTCGCCGGCTCCGAGGGCGTCGCCCTGCACACGGCCCCGGCGGCCAGCCCGGCGGTGAGCGCGCTGCTCACCGAGGCCGCCGCCCAGCTCTCCGCCGGCCGGGCGGTGACCGTCGTCGAGGTGGTACCCGCCGACCCGGACGATCCCCGGGGCGCCGGGTTCGCCGCCGGCTTCCTGCCGTTCGCGATGGCCAGCATGCTCGCCGGCGCCCTGCTCACCCTGCTGGTCGCCGGCCGGGCCGCGCGGCTGGCCGGGCTGGCGGCCTACGGCGTCCTCGCCGGGCTGGTCGGAGTGGTGGTCCTGCACGGCTGGCTCGGCGTGATCGACGGCGGCTGGCTCGGCGAGGCGGCGGCAATCGGCCTGTTCGCGCTGGCCGCCGCGGCCACCGTGACCGGGCTCGGCGCGCTGCTCGGCCGCGCCGGCATCGGCCTGGGCGCGCTGCTGGTCTTCCTGGTCGGCAACCCGCTCTCGGCGGTGAGCGCCGCGCCCGAGCTGCTGCCGCAGCCGTGGGGTGCGCTGGGCCAGTGGCTGCCGGTCGGCGCCGGGGGCACCCTGCTCCGCTCGGTGGCCTTCTTCGACGGCGCCGCAGCCGGCCGTCCGCTCGCGGTACTGGCCGGGTACGCGCTGGTCGGGCTGGTGTTGGTGCTGGTCGCCCGGTCCGCCGTCGCCGGTTCCGCCGGCCGAGGCGCCGCCGACCCCGCCGAACCGGATCGGGCCGGCGTCGGCGTGGCGTGACCCGACCCTCTACTACAAACCGTCGTTGGTGGGGGAGGATGTGCCCGTGGAAGCTCTGAGACTGGTACTCCTCTACGTCCATCTGATCGGCTTCGCGTTGCTGCTCGGCGGTGCCGTCGCCCAGTACGCCGGAGGGCGGCCGCGGATCAACGCGGCCATGCTGTGGGGCTCGGTGATCGGTCTGCTGACCGGCATCGGCCTCGCCGCGCCGCTGCGCGACGGCGACGAGCCCGCGCCGGCGAAGCTTGTTACCAAGCTGGTGCTCGCGCTGCTCATCTTTGTCATGGTCTTCTTTTCCCGGAAGCGGGACGTGGTCAACCGCGGCCACTTCCTCGCAATCGTCGGGCTGACCCTGGTCAACGCGGCGGTGGCGGTCTTCTGGCGGTAACGTCCCCGGATAGGGGACCGGCCCCGGAAAGGGACGGACGCGACGCCCCGGCGCTCGCCTACCAGCACCCAGAGTGATCTGGCCCACCCAAGGGTTACGTAGGGGTAACAGGCACTCAACAGTCGTGCACGATTGTCGGCCGGTGGGTGGGCGCGGGCGTACGCTCCCGTCCGTAACGTGGGACGCCGGCGGCAACAGCGCAGGCCGGTTCAAGGGCTGCCACCGCAGGACGCGGTGCGCGATGGAAGGAGACGTCTTGCGCTCGGTGCGTGGGATGCGGATCGCCTCGGTGCTCGCGGTGGGTGGGCTCGTGCTGAGCGCCGCCGCGTGTGGTGAGGCCCCGGAGGATGACAACAACGCCGGCGGGGGCGAGAAGTACAGCGCCTGCATGGTGACCGATGTCGGCGGCATCGACGACAAGTCGTTCAACACCTCCGCCTGGAACGGCCTGCAGGCCGCCAAGGCCGAGAACGGCAAGATCGACATCAAGTACGTCGCGTCGAAGGCCGAGGCCGACTACGAGCCGAACCTGACGCAGTACGTCAACCAGGACTGCGACTTCATCCTGGCCGTCGGCGGCCTGATGGCGGACGCGACCAAGAAGATCGCCGAGGCGAACCCGACCCAGCAGTTCGGGATCGTCGACGCGGATCCGGGTGTGAAGAACGTCTACCCGATGCAGTTCGACACCGCCCAGGCCGCCTTCCTCGCCGGCTACCTGGCCGCCGGCCTGTCCAAGACCGGCAAGGTCGGCACCTACGGCGGCATGAAGATCCCGCCGGTGACCATCTTCATGGACGGCTACGCCGACGGCGTGGCCCACTACAACCAGGCCAAGGGCAAGAACGTCCAGGTCCTCGGCTGGGACAAGGCCACCCAGAACGGCTCGTTCACCAACGACTTCGTCAAGCAGGACGAGGGCAAGAAGGTCAGCGACGCGCTGGTCGCCCAGGGCGCCGACATCATCATGCCGGTCGCCGGCGGCGCGGGCCTGGGGACCACCAGTGCCGCCCAGGCCTCGGGCGGCAAGTACAACACCATCTGGGTGGACGTCGACGGCTGCGTGAGCACCCCGAACTGCCCGGTGATCATCACCACCGTGGTGAAGAACATCCCGGACGCCGTCAAGGAGGCCGTGATCAAGGCCGCCAACGGCGAGCAGCTCGAGCCGAACCCGGGCTACCTGGGCACCCTGGCCAACAACGGTGTCTCGCTCGCCCCGTACCACGAGTTCGAGAACAAGGTCCCGGCCGACCTCAAGGCCGAGGTCGACAAGCTGAAGGCGGACATCGCCGCCGGCACCATCAGGGTCACCTCGGCCGCCCAGCCGAAGTGACCGATCCCGGCCACCGCCGGTGAGACGATCACCGGGGCGGCCGGGCGGCACGTGTACGACGATCCGGCCGCCCTGGCGCCGCGGGGAACACCACCGCGGCGCCGGGGCGGCCGATCCGCTCCACCCGGTGGGTCCCGCACCGCGACCGGGCCCCGGCCGCTACGCTGCACCATCGCTTCGCACCCCAGGAGGTTGCGCTGAGACTCGAACTGCGCGGCATCACCAAGCGGTTCGGTGACCTGGTCGCCAACGACCACATCGACCTGACGGTGGAGCCTGGAGAGATCCACGCCCTGCTCGGCGAGAACGGTGCGGGCAAGTCGACCCTGATGAACGTGCTCTACGGGCTCTACCAGCCCGACGAGGGCGAGATCCTGGTCGACGGGAGGCCGCTGAAGCTGAAGGGCCCGTCGGATGCGATCGCCGCCGGGATCGGCATGGTGCACCAGCACTTCATGCTGGTTCCGGTCTTCACCGTCACCGAGAACATCATGCTCGGCGCCGAGCAGGTCCGCGGCGGCATCGCCGGCTTCCTGGACCGGCGGCGGGCCCGGCGCGGGGTCGCCGAGGTCTCCGAGCGGTACAACCTCCGGGTCGACCCGGACGCGGTGATCGAGGACCTGCCGGTCGGCGTCCAGCAGCGGGTGGAGATCGTCAAGGCGCTCACCCGCGACGTCGACCTGCTGATCCTCGACGAACCCACCGCGGTGCTCACCCCCCAGGAGACCGAGGAACTGCTCGCCGTGATGCGGTCGCTCAAGGCCGCCGGCAAGTCCATCGTCTTCATCACCCACAAGCTCGGCGAGGTCAAGGCCATCGCCGACCGGATCACCGTGATCCGGCGCGGCAAGACCGTCGGCACCGCCTCGCCGGACGCGAGCCGGGACGAGCTGGCCGCGCTGATGGTCGGCCGCAGCGTCCGGCTCACCGTGGACAAGTCGCCCGCCACCCCGGGCAAGCCGATCCTGGAGGTCACCGGTCTGGTCGTCGACGACGACCGGCAGGTCCGCGCGGTCGACGGGGTCGACCTGACCGTGCACGCGGGCGAGGTGCTGGGCGTCGCGGGCGTGCAGGGCAACGGGCAGACCGAGCTGATCGAGGCGATCATGGGCCTGCGCCCGGTGCTCGCCGGCTCGGTCACCCTCGACGGCCAGCCGGTGAAGGGCTGGTCGACCAAGAAGGTGCTCCGCGCGGGCGTCGGCTACGTGCCCGAGGACCGCAGCGTCGACGGCCTGGTCAAGGAGTTCAGCGTCGCCGAGAACCTGGTGCTGGACATCTACGACCGGCCCCCGTTCGGCACCGGGCTCGCGCTGAAGCCGGACGCGATCGCGAAGTCGGCCCAGGAGCGGATCGAGCAGTTCGACGTCCGCACCTCGTCGGCCGGGGCGCCGGTCGGCACCCTCTCCGGCGGCAACCAGCAGAAGGTGATCGTCGCCCGGGAACTGTCCCGGCCGCTGAAGCTCCTCATCGCCGCCCAGCCGACCCGCGGCGTCGACGTCGGCTCGATCGAGTTCATCCACAGCCAGGTCATCCGGGAGCGGGACCACGGCACCGCCGTCCTGCTGGTCTCCAGCGAGCTCGACGAGGTGATCGGGCTGGCCGACCGGATCGCCGTGATGTACCGGGGCCGGATCATCGGCGTCGTCGGGCCGGACACCCCGCGCGAGGAGATCGGCCTGCTGATGGCCGGCATCACCCCCGACGCGGTCGCCGGCGGTGGCGCGACCGCCAGCACGCCGGGAGCCGTGACCGACGGCCCGGCGACCCCGGCCGCCGAGGGCACTGGCAGCGAGGACGAGGCATGACCAACCCGAATCCCCCGTCGGGCTCCCCGGACAAGGAGCCGGCGACCGAGGCGCAGGCCGCCCAGAACACGCTCGGCAACACCGAGCGGGCCGAGTCGGCCACCACGCCGACGCAGCCGGCCCCGGACCGCAAGCCCTCCCTGGGGCAGCTCTTCCTGGACAATCTCTGGGCCGCCAACACCTTCACGGTGACCCTGCTCTCGCTGGTGCTGGCGGCGATCGTCGGTGCGGTACTGATGATCATCTCCGACCCGGACGTGCTGGCCACCTACAGCTACATCACCGCCCGGCCGTCCGACGCGATCAACTCCAGCTGGACGCTGGTCAGCGAGGCGTACGGGAACCTGTTCAAGGGCTCCGTCTTCGACCCGGACGCGGTGGGCTTCCAGGCCGCCATGAGCCCGATCTCCGAGACGCTGACGTACACCGCGCCGCTGGTGTTCACCGGCCTGTCGGTCGCGCTGGCCTTCCGCGGCGGCCTGTTCAACATTGGCGCCCAGGGCCAGGCCACCATGGGCGTGATCCTGGCCGCGCTGGCCGGCTTCCTGCTGCCGCTGCCGCCGGGGCTGCACCTGCTGGTCGCGGTGCTCGCCGGCGCGCTCGGCGGGGCGATCTGGGGCTTCATCCCGGGCATCCTCAAGGCGCGCACCGGCGCGCACGAGGTGATCAACACGATCATGCTCAACTACATCGCCGTGTACTTCCTGACCTGGCTCATCCTGCAGCGGGGCGTGCAGGACCCGAACCGGACCGACGCGATCAGCCGGCCGGTGGACGCCTCGGCCCAACTACCCCGGCTGTTCGGCGACAACCTGCGGGCACACGCCGGCATCCTGCTGGCCATCCTGGCCACCTGGGCGGTGGCCTGGCTGCTCAACCGCTCCACGCTCGGCTTCGAGTTGCGCGCGGTGGGCGCCAACCCGGACGCCGCGCGCACCGCCGGCATCAGCGTCACCCGCACCTACGTGCTGATCATGGTCTTCGCCGGCGTCCTGGCCGGGCTCGGTGGCTCGAACATGGTCCTCGGCACCACCGCCAGCGCGCTCACCCCGCTGGTGGTCGCGCAGATCGGCTTCGACGGCATCCTGGTGGCGCTGCTCGGCCGGGTGAAGCCGTGGGGCGTGGCGCTGGCCGCGCTGCTCTTCGGCGCGCTCCAGGCCGGCGGCAACCGGATGCAGTCGTACTCCGGGATCTCGCTGGAGCTGGTCACCGTGCTCCAGGCGCTGATCGTCATCTTCATCGCCGCGCCGGCCCTGGTGAAGGCGATCTTCCAGCTCCGGGCCGCGCGTGCCGCCCGGTTGCAGACGAGCCTGGCGAAGGGCTGGTAACTCATGTCCACCATGGCTGTCCCCGAGGTCGCGGTCGCCCCGGTTGACGAGGGGTTCTGGACCCGTACCCGCAAGGCCGGCGCCGTGCTGCTCGCGCTCGGCCTGCTGGGGGCGGTGCTCTTCGGAACGCTCGCCACCGACCAGCAGGCCCGGTTCACCCTCAGCGAGGACGCCGCCGGCGCCGCGCTGGAGGTCAACGGCACCCTCGGCGCGATCCTCTTCGGGGTCGTCACGATCGCCGCCGGCGCCGGCGTCCTGGCTGGGCTGCCGAAGCGCTGGTTCACCCTGGTGCTCGGGGTCGGCCTGGTCGCGTTCGTGCTGTCCTTCCTCTGCTGGCAGGTCTCCGCCGCGCCGGCCGGGCAGAACTTCATGCCGCTGGTCAACATCATCCGGGGCACCTTCATCCTGGCCCTGCCGCTGATCTTCGGCGCGCTGGCCGGCGTGCTCTGCGAGCGCTCCGGCGTAGTCAACGTGGCCATCGAGGGGCAGCTGCTGATGGGGGCGTTCAGCGGGGCGCTCTTCGGCAGCATCTCCGGCAACGTCTGGGTGGGGCTGGTCGCCGCGGCGGTCGGTGGCGCGTTCATCTCGCTGCTGCTGGCCGTCTTCGCCATCCGCTATCTGGTCGACCAGGTGGTCATGGGCATCGTGCTCAACCTGCTGGCGGTGGGCGTCACCGGCTTCCTCTACGAGCGGCTGATGCAGACCGACGCGCAGCGGTACAACAGCGCGCCGCGGTTCAGCAACTGGGAGATCCCGTTGCTGAGCGACATCCCGGTGCTCGGCCCGGCGCTGTTCCGCGGCAACATCTTCCTCTACCTGGGCCTGCTGCTGGTGCTGGTGATCCACATCGCGCTGTTCCGGACCCGGTGGGGGCTGCGGACGCGTTCGGTCGGCGAGCACCCGACCGCCGCCGACACCCTGGGCGTGCGGGTGCTCGGAGTGCGCTACCGCAATGTGCTGCTCGCCGGGTTGGTCGCCGGCATCGGTGGCGCCTCGTACACGCTGGCGCTCTACTCGTTCACCAAGAACATGATCGGCGGCAAGGGCTTCATCGCGCTGGCCGCGCTGATCTTCGGGCGGTGGAGCCCGACCGGGGCGCTGCTGGCCGCGCTCTTCTTCGGCTTCGCCGACCAGCTCGCCACCTATTTGGGGGCGATCAACAGCGTGATCCCGAGCCAGTTCCTGGCCATGCTGCCCTACCTGGCGACGATCCTGGCGGTGGCCGGGCTGGTCGGCAAGGTCCGGGCGCCGGCTGCGGACGGCAAGCCGTACATCAAGGGCTGACGGGGGGCTCGTCATGGAGATCGACTGGGAGCGGCTGCGGGCCGCCGCCACCGATGTGATGCGGCACGCGTACGCGCCGTACTCCAAGTTCCCCGTCGGCGCGGCCGGCCTGGTCGACGACGGCCGGGTGGTGGTCGGCTGCAACGTCGAGAACGCCGCGTACGGCGTGGTGCTCTGCGCGGAGTGCGGGGTGGTTTCCTCGCTGCACGCCACCGGCGGTGGCCGGCTGGTTGCGCTCTCCTGCGTGGACGCCACGGGTGAGCCGCTGATGCCGTGCGGGCGGTGCCGGCAGCTGCTCTGGGAGCAGGGCGGCCCGGAGTGTCTGGTCGAGGCGAAGGGCGGCCCGCTGCGGATGGCCGAGCTGCTGCCGCACGCCTTCGACGTGGCGGACCTGGAGGCGGTGACCGGTGAGACGTCGGTGCCGGCGGTGCCGGAGCGGTTGGCCGCCTTCCGGGGACGCGGCACCGTCTTCGTGCACCCGGACATGTCCGCCGGCCAGCAGATCTGGACGGCGTACTGGGAGCGGTCCGCCGGGGACGCCGCCGACGCCGAGACCGGCGTGCTGGAGGAGGGTCCGAGTTGGGACGACCCGGCCGACGCGATCACCTGGGGGCTGGCCCGTACGCCCCGGGTGGTGGTGGTGGACGCGTCGGGCACCATCTACTGGGCCGGTGAGGGTGAGCCGCCGATGGAGATACCGATCCGCTGGGGCGGCTGAGCTCTCGGGGTTCGGGCCGACCGCGACCGGCTCGGGGGTGGCTGGGCTGGGATCGGGCAACCGGCTCCGCGCGGTCCGGCTTGATCCCTGCGCCGGTCACGGTCGGCCCGATCTCGGTGGCGCGGTCCGCCGGACCGGTTCCGCAACGACTGATAGGAACACAAAGGTGAGTGCATTTACCGCGGTTGACGTTATCCGGACCAAGCGGGACGGGGGTGTGCTCTCCGACGGGCAGATCGACTGGGTGGTGGACGCGTACACCAGGGGACAGGTCGCCGACGAGCAGATGTCGGCGCTGGCCATGGCGATCCTGCTGCGCGGCATGACCGCCCCGGAGATCGCCCGGTGGACCGCCGCCATGATCGCCAGTGGTGAGCGGCTGGACCTCTCCGCGGTCGACCGGCTGACCGTCGACAAGCACTCCACCGGCGGCGTCGGCGACAAGATCACCCTGCCGCTCACCCCGCTGGTGGCGGCCTGTGGCGCGGCGGTGCCGCAGCTCAGCGGGCGCGGGCTCGGGCACACCGGCGGCACCCTGGACAAGCTGGAGTCGATCCCGGGCTGGCGGGCGGCGCTGAGCAACGAGGAGTTCATCGCCCAGCTGCGGGACGTCGGCGCGGTGATCTGTGCCGCCGGCACCGGGCTCGCCCCGGCCGACCGCAAGCTGTACGCGCTGCGCGACGTGACCGGAACCGTCGAGGCCATCCCGCTGATCGCCAGCTCGATCATGAGCAAGAAGATCGCCGAGGGGACCGGCGCGCTGGTACTCGACGTCAAGGTCGGCTCCGGTGCTTTCATGAAATCCGCCGACCAGGCCCGCGAACTGGCCCGCACCATGGTCGAGCTGGGCGGTGCCCACGGGGTGCGCACGGTCGCCCTGCTCACCGACATGTCCACCCCGCTCGGCCTGGCGATCGGTAACGCGGTCGAGGTGACCGAGTCGGTCGAGGTGCTGGCGGGTGGCGGGCCCGCCGACGTGGTGGAGCTGACCCTCGCGCTGGCCCGGGAGATGCTCGACGCGGCCGGTCTGCCGGACGCCGACCCGGAGGCCGCGCTGCGTGACGGGCGGGCGATGGACGTCTGGCGGTCGATGATCCGGGCGCAGGGCGGCGACCCGGACGCGCCGATGCCGACCGCCCCCGAGGTCGAGGTGGTCCACGCGGACGGGGACGGCTTCGTCGAGTCGGTCGACGCGTACGCCATGGGGGTGGCCGCGTGGCGGCTCGGCGCCGGGCGGGCCCGCAAGGAGGACCCGGTCAGCGTGCCGGCGGGTGTGGTGCTGCACAAGCGCCCGGGCGACCCGGTGCGGGCCGGTGAGCCGCTCTACGAGCTGCGCGCGGAACACAGCGGCCGGATTCCCGCGGCGCTGGCCGAGGCCGAGCGGGCGGTCCGGATCGCACCCTCCGTGCCGGCCACGACACCCCTGGTGATCGAGCGGATCGGCTGAGCGGCGCCGCCGGGGCGGCGTGGTGCTGGTCACTCGGGAGCGCTATTCTCCCAGGCCAGGGGGACCACCGGCGCTGAGTCGTCGCGAGCAGACAGGGATTTCCGCCGTGATCGTTCCTGCCCCCGATCCGCGTGAGGTGCGTGATGCGAGTCTGGACGAGCTGTCCCGGCTGCGCCTGCCCCTGCCGCCACCGCAGTTCCCGCTGGTCTGGGAGCCCGGTGACCAGATCGAGCTGCGCTCCACGCCGGAGATCGAGGCGCGGATCGCGGTGCTGCACCTGATCCTGGCCCGGTGCTTCGGGATGCCGCCCCAGGCGGCGATGAGCTGGCTGCTCAGCTCGCACCTGGTCGAGGCGGTCACCCCGCCGGAGTGGCAGTTCGTGACCGGCGGCAAGGGCGACCACCGCTCGTTCGTGCTGCACCACGACGCGCTCTTCGCGCTGGCCTGGGTGCTCGGCCTGACCAAGCAGCTCGACCCGACGCTGCCGGTGGACGAGCGGCTGGTGGAGCGGATGCCGCACATCGCCGCCGGGGAGACCCTCCGCCGGTGGCGGTCGCGGGTTCTCGCCGCCCCGCAGCACCCCGCCGACGCCGCCGCCCTGCTCGACCTGCACTACTGCCTGGACTGGGCGTATCTGGAGCTGGAGCGGGCCGGCCGGTCGCTGCCCGGGCTGGTCGACGCGAACGCGATCGGGCAGCGCCGCTGGGCGCTGGAGTGGGCGGTGATCCTGCGCGGGCCCTACCACGACGAGCCGCCGGGCTGGGAAGAGGTGGATCTCTCCACCTGAGCGTCAGCGTGGCCGGTACACGCCGAGCCGGACGGCCACCGTGACCCGGACCGGCTCGGGGAGCGCGGTCACCCGGGCGGCGAGCCCCGCCGGGTCGGTGTGCCATGCGCTCGGCCCCATCCCGACCAGCGTCGCGACCTCCGCACCGGTCAGCGCCAACTCCCGCCGGCGCTCGCTGGCCGACTCCGCCGCGAAGTGACCACCGAGGCTCTCGGCGACCCGGTCCGCCTTGGCCGGGTCGACCCGGAGCAGGCCGAGCGCGTCGACCAGCTCGGCGAGGTGGTCCTCGGCCGGGGTGACCACCAGGAGCGTCCCGGCCGGGTCGAGGATCCGGTGGAACTCCGCGCCGTTGCGCGGGGCGAAGACGTTCAGCAGCACGGCGGTCGAGGCGTCGGCCAGCGGCAGCCGCCGCCAGGTGTCGGCCAGCGCCGCGGCCGCCCGCGGGTGCGCCCGGGCGGCGCGCCGCAGCGCCGGCTTCGACACGTCGAGCGCCAGGCCGACAGCGTCGGGCAGCGCCGCCAGCACCGCCGCGAGGTGCCGGCCGGTGCCCGCTCCGGCGTCCACCACCAGGGGGTACGCCCCACTGCCCGACACCGCTACGGTGGCGGCTTCGGCGGCGGTGGCGAGGGCGGCGGAGATCAGGTCGTAGTGGCCCGCGGCGAGGAAGTCGGCGCGGGCGGCCACCATCTCGGCGGTGTCCCCCGCGTGCGGGGCGCGGCCGGCGAGCAGGTTGACGTAGCCCTGCCGGGCGACGTCGAAGCTGTGCCGGCGGGGGCAGCGCAGTGCGCGGGCGGTGCCGGCGGTCACCTCGGCCAGCGGCTGGCCGCACACGGGGCAGCGCAGCCGGTCGAGGATGCGCGTGTCCACGTCAGGCGTCCGGGCGGGCCGGGGCCGCGCCGGCCCGGCGGTCTGCGACACCCTGGTCGCCGTCGACGGCGGGCGGTTCGTCCACCGGCCCATCCTAAGATCCCCCACGTCACCACCGTCGACGGCGGCGCGTACGCGGTGGCGGGAGCGGCCGTGCCGGACACACCCGCCGCGCCGCGGAGCCCGGGGCGGGCGGGTGGTGCCGGCCCGGCGCCCGCCGGTGACTAGGGTCGGAGCATGGTCGCAACTATCCGCTACGAGGACATCGTCAAGGTCCCGAAGGCACTGCTGCACGACCACCTCGATGGCGGCCTGCGGCCGGCGACGGTCGTCGAGCTGGCCACCGAGGTCGGCCACGAGCTGCCCACCACCGATCCGGAGGCGCTCGGCCGCTGGTTCGTCGAGGCGGCCAACTCCGGTTCGCTGGAGCGCTACCTGGAGACGTTCGCGCACACCGTCGCCGTCATGCAGACGGCACCGGCCCTGCGCCGGGTGGCCCGGGAGTGCGCGCTGGACCTGGCCGCCGACGGAGTGGTCTACGCCGAGGTGCGGTTCGCCCCGGAGCAGCACCTGGAGCGGGACCTGACCCTGGACGAGGTGGTCGAGGCGGTGCTGGCCGGGTTCGTCGAGGGCAGCGCCCTGGCCGCCGAGGCGGGCGCGCCGATCCGGGTCGGCACCCTGCTCACCGCGATGCGGCACGCCGCCCGCTCGCAGGAGATCGCCGAACTCGCCGTCCGGCACCGGGACGCCGGGGTGGTCGGCTTCGACATCGCCGGCGCGGAGGCGGGCTTCCCACCCACCCGGCACCTGGACGCCTTCGAGTACCTCCAGCGCGAGAACTTCCACTTCACCATCCACGCCGGGGAAGCGTTCGGCCTGCCCTCGATCTGGCAGGCGATCCAGTGGTGCGGCGCGGACCGGCTGGGCCACGGGGTGCGGATCGTGGACGACATCACCCCCGGCCCACAGCCGGTGCTCGGTCGGCTGGCCGCGTACGTGCGGGACAAGCGGATCCCGCTGGAGCTCTGCCCGTCGTCGAACGTGCAGACCGGCGCCGCCACCTCGATCGCCGACCACCCGATCGGGCTGCTGCGGGACCTACGGTTCCGGGTGACGGTGAACACCGACAACCGGCTGATGAGCGGCACCTCGATGTCCCGGGAGATGGCCCTGCTGGTCGACGCGTTCGGCTACGGCTGGCGCGAGCTGCAGTGGTTCACCATCAACGCGATGAAGAGCGCCTTCATCCCGTTCGACGAGCGGCTGCGGATCATCGACGAGGTGATCAAGCCCGCGTACGCGAAGCTGCTGGGCTGACCGGCGGGGGTCCGGCGGTCGGGGCGGCCGCCGTCAGGGACGATGCGGGTGGCCGGCGAGCAGGCCGGCCACCCGGCGCAGCACCTCGCCGGCGCGGGCCGCCTCCGCGCCGAGGCCGGTCTGCCGGCGCAGCACCGCCGGTTCCGCCCGCAGCAGCGCCACCCCGCGCCGGAGCAGCAGCCGCGGCGCCTTGCGCTGCTCGGCGAGGTCGCGGGCCAGCCGGCGGAGGAAGGTCGCCCCCCGGGGGCGGCGCAGCGCGTACGCCCCGGCGAGCATCCCCGGCCGGCGGCACGCCTCGACGATCTCGGCGGCGAAGATCCCTTCGGCCACGAAAAGTGGCGAACCGGCTAGGTCGAACGACCGGGTAGCCACCTTGCGGTCCTCACCGATCGCATAAACCGGCACATCGGCCTTGCCCTCGCGGGCCAGTCGGGCAATGGTTTCCACGGCCGCGTCGGCGTCCCATGACCGGGGTGACTCCCAGTCCACCTGGCCGTGTCGTCGTGGCAACGTAGGGTCATCGCCGTCCTTGTAAAAGTCGTCAAGACAGAGCACCGGAAGCCCGGTTCGCTGCGCAATGTACGACTTTCCCGAGCCGGATGGGCCGGCGAGCAGGACGACGCGGTGGGGGTGCTCCATTACGGTAAGTAACTCCGGCCAGACGGATTGCTATCAAATCGCATCAACATCTCATCACACCTCCGGCGAGGGTCAGCCTGGGCTTTCTCTTTCAGGAGCGGCGTGATGGAATCTCGGATGGTCCGACCCGCCGGGTCGGCCGCTGGGCGTTGCGCGGGGGCAACGCGGACGCTGAAAACGCGAGGGCGGTGACGTGAGCAAACGGCCAAAGACGGCGGGCTCCTTCCTGTCGCGGCTGAGCCGGCCGGCCAGCCGGCTCCGCGACATGCCGATCTGGTCCAAGCTCGGTCTCATCATGATCGTGCCGACCATCGCCACGGTCGTCGTGGGCACCAACGGCCTGGTCGGCCACCTGGAGACGCTCAACAATGCCAACCGGGCCGGCGACCTGGCCAACCTGGTGGGGTACTCGGGTGAGCTGGTCAACACCCTGCAGGACGAGCGGACCAACGCGCTGCGGCTGCTGGGCGCGCCGAAGGGGCAGGCCGACCGCTACAAGGACACCTACAACGAGGCCAACGCCAAGGTGGACGGGGCCAAGGCGCCGTACTCCCAGCAGCGCGCCGAGATCGACGGTCTCCCGGCCAACTTCGAGGCCCTGCTCGACCGGATCGACCAGAACCTGACCGATTTGCCTGGCATTCGCAGCCAGGTGCTCAACGGCAAGCTCGGCCTCACCCCGGCCGCGCAGACGTACGAGGGCCTGATCAGCGACCTGCTGGACGTCCGCGACTCGGCCACCCAGCTCGCCGACGACATCGGGCTGAGCGACCGGATGCGCGCCGCTGCCGCCGTCGCCCGCAGCAAGGAGTTCCTCTCGCTGCGCCGTGACGTGGTGCACCGGGCCCTGATGCAGAACCAGCTCACCCCGACGCTGCGCAACGACTACATCGCCACCGGCACCGGCCACGACCAGGCGGTGCAGAACTTCAACGCGGTGGCCGACCAGGCCGAGCAGGAGTTCTACCGCCAGACGGTGTCCGGCTCCGACCTGCGCGAGGCGAGCACCTACAACAGCTGGCTGATCAGTATCAACACCACCGACAGCATGACCGGCGCCCCGTTCGACCCCGACCAGTGGGACGCGGCGATGGTCGCCAACGCCAAGCTGATCCGCACGGTGGAGACCCGGCTCGACGGCGACACGGCCCGGGTCGCCGACGACATCCGCGGGGACGTGCAGCGCCAGGTGTTCCTGGAGACCGGCCTGCTGCTGAGCATGCTGCTGCTGGCGATCCTCTTCGCCTACCTGGTCGCCCGCTCGATGGCCCGCTCGCTGCGCGACCTGCGGCAGGGCGCGCTCTCCATCGCCCAGTACGGGCTGCCCCAGGCGGTGGCCCGGCTGCGTGACCCGCAGGTCACCGGTCAGCTCTCCCCGGTGCAGCTGGCCAACCAGATCGCCGAGCCGCTGCCGGTGCGCAGCAAGGACGAGTTCGGCCAGGTGACCGAGGCGTTCAACGCCGTCCACCTGGAGGCGGTCCGCACCGCCGCCGAACAGGCCGCGCTGCGGGCGTCCGTCGCGACGATGTTCGTCAACCTGGCCCGCCGCTCGCAGATCCTGGTCGACCGCCTGATCGGCCATCTGGATCGGCTGGAGCGCGGCGAGGAGGACCCGGACCGGCTGGCCGAGCTGTTCCAGCTCGACCACCTGGCCACCCGGATGCGCCGCAACGACGAGAACCTCCTGGTGCTCGCCGGCGCCGACTCCACCCGCGTGCAGCGTGAGCCGGCCGCCCTGATCGACGTGCTCCGGGCCGCCCAGTCCGAGGTCGAGCACTACACCCGGATCGAGTTCGGGGTGATCGACCGCGACATCGAGGTCGCCGCGCACGCGGTCAACGACCTGGTGCACCTCGTCGCCGAGCTGTTCGACAACGCCACCGCCTTCTCCCCGCCGGACTCGCAGGTCTTCGTGGAGGCCCGCCGGGTCGGCGACCGTGCCTCCCTGTACGTCGAGGACCGGGGCATCGGGATCAGCCCCGAGCAGCTGCACGAGCTCAACGAGCGGCTCGCCACGCCGCCGCAGGTGGACGTGGCCGTCTCCCGGATGATGGGTCTGGTCGTGGTCGCCCGGCTGGCGTCCCGGCACGGCGTCAAGGTCGAGCTGCGGCCGGCCAGTGACCGGGGGATGGTGGCGGACGTGACGCTGCCGACGTCGGTGCTGGTGCCCCGGGCGCTCTCCGGCCGGGTGCAGCAGGCGCCCGAGCTGCCCGCCTCCGGGCCGCAGTCGTCCGGTCCGGCGCCGGCCTTCGGTGCGCTGCCGGCGCTCGGCCACGGCCCGGCCAACCCGCCGATGCCGGCCCAGCGCCCGGGCGGCTCCGGCAACCAGGTCACGCTGGGCGGTCGGCCGTTCGACCCGGCGACGCGCAACGGCGCCGGCACCCGGGCCTCCGCCGACGGGATGCGCTCCATGCCGGCCTGGTCGGACCTGACCGGGGCCACCGGGGTCAACGGCAGCGACACGTTCGCCCCGCGCACCACCAACAGCCAGCCCATCAACCCGCTGCCGCAGCGCCGCGCCGCCGAAGACGGCGAACAGGGCGGCACCGGCCAGCAGCAGGCCATCCCGCGGCAGCTGCCCAGCAGCCCGGAGGCCTGGCCGTACTCCGCCCCGCCGGTGTCGGGCCCGCCGGTGCCGTACTCGGCGCCGCCGGTGTCCGGTCCGCCGGTGCCGTACTCCGCGCCGCCGGTCTCCGCCTCGCCGTTCTCCGCCTCGCCGGTGTCGGCGTCTCCGGTCTCCGGCCACCCGGTCTCCGCATCGCCGGTCTCGGGTCAGCCCGTCTCCGCCCCGCCGACCGGGCCGCTCCCGCAGCGGCCGGTGTCCGCCACGCCGCCCGCGAGCGGGGCGCCGCCGGCCTGGCCGCCGGTCGCCGGTGCGGACCGCGAGGCGGCGACGCCGCCGGTGCCCGAGCGGCTCGCCGCCGCGCTGGACATGACCACCGAGCTGCCGCGGGTGCCGCGCCCCGGCGAGGCCCCGGCCGCTCCGGCCCCGCAGCCTGCGGTCCGGCCGACCCACACACCGGCCGCCGCGCAGCCGCAGGCCCGCCCGACGACCCCGCAGCAGGCCCAGAACCGGCAGCGGTACGCGGACGAGACGATGGAGCTGCCGATCTTCCGGGAGTTGGAGTCGGCCTGGTTCCGTACCCGTCGACCGGGCCCGGAGGAGGCGGCGGGCGCCGCGCGGTCGGCGGCCACCAGCGGTGCCGCCGCCCCGACCCAGCAGTTCGCGAAGGTCGACGCCACCGGCCGAGCCGTGCAGCAGACACCACCCGGGACGACAGGTAACGCACCGATGGCAGAGAATTTGACAGCCGGAGGAGCGGCGCGCGAGAACGGGGCTGGGGCGAACGGGGGCACCCACCCCGCCTTCGCCGAGAGCCTGCCGAACCGCCGCGCCCCGCAACAGACCAACGGCTGGCAGACCGCTGCCGACGAGGGCTGGCGCGCGGCGTCGGCGGCGAGCGAGGTGCCGGTGGCGGCGACCACCACGACGGGGCTGCCGAAGCGCACGCCGATGGCGCAGCTCGTGCCAGGCGCGGTGGAGAAGCCCAGCACCTCCGTGCAGCGGCGTACGCCGGAGGGCGTCCGCGGTCTGCTCTCCGCCTACCATCGGGGAGTCCAGCGAGGGCGTAGTCACCCCTCCGACAGCAACCCGACCACCCCGGAGGCGACTCCGGGAGGGCAGCAATCCTCGCAGTCTGGCTCAGGCCCGGTGGCCGGGAGCGGGCAGAAGGAGCAAGAAGGATGACAACTACGCAGGATCTCGGTTGGCTGCTGGCCAACTTCGCCGACCGGGTGCCCGGTGTCGCGCACGCGGTCGCCGTCTCCGCGGACGGACTGCTCCTCGCTGCGTCACGGGATCTCCCGCGTGACCGGGCCGACCAGCTGGCCGCGATCTCGTCCGGTCTGGTCAGCCTCACCCAGGGCGCGGCCCGCTGCTTCGAGGGAGGCGCGGTGCTGCAGACGGTGGTGGAGATGGACAATGGCTTCCTGTTCCTGATGTCCATCTCGGACGGCTCGTCGTTCGCCGTCCTCGCCGCCCGCAGCTGCGACGTCGGGCAGGTCGGCTACGAGATGGCGCTGCTGGTCGACCGGGTGGGCGACGCGCTCACACCGCAGCCGCGTACGGCTGTCGGGATGATGGGCTGAACGAGCTGACCACCGGGTCGGCACGGGACGACAACAACAACGACGGGTTCCGCCGGGTGAGCGCCGGTGGCGGGTACGAAGGAGGTGAGCGGCGACATGGCTGATCGTGACGAACCGACCGGGGCGTTGGTCCGTCCATACGCCGTGACCCGTGGTCGTACCCGTCCCCGGCTCGACATCGCCATCGAGGCACTCGTCGAGACGACGGTGCGCGGTCGGGCCACTGCCAACGGCAGCGGCGGCCATGGCCGCGAGCACCAGTACATCGCCGCGCTGTGTGACGGACGCGTGCAGTCGCTCGCCGAGATCGCGGCGCGGATGCAGCTCCCGCTCGGTGTGGCCCGGGTGCTCATCGCCGACATGGCGACGGACGGCCTGGTCGCGGTCCACGAGCCGACCATCCTGGACGACTCGGACGACGCGGTGGGCACTGAACTGCTGGAGAGGGTGCTGAGTGGACTTCGCAGGCTCTGACATGTCGCACCGCCCGCCGACCCCGAGTGGGCGCGTGACGTCGGCGAAGATCGTTATCGCCGGTGGATTCGGCGTCGGCAAGACGACGCTGGTCGGCTCGGTCTCGGAGATCACGCCGCTGACGACCGAGGCCATCATGACCTCAGCCGGCGTGGGCGTCGACGACAACCGGCAGGTGCCGGGGAAGACGACCACCACGGTGGCGATGGACTTCGGCCGCATCTCGATCGACCGGGACCTGATCCTGTACCTTTTCGGTACGCCGGGTCAGACGCGGTTCTGGTTCATGTGGGACGAGCTGGTACGCGGCGCGATCGGCGCGGTCGTGCTGGTGGACACCCGGCGGCTGGCCGACTGCTTCGCGGCGATTGACTTCTTCGAGCACCGACGGCTGCCGTACCTGGTGGCTATCAACTGCTTCGACGGGATGCAGTACCACGACCCGCAGGACGTCCGGGACGCGCTCGCGATCTCCAGCGACATTCCGGTGGTGGCCTGCGATGCCCGGAACCGGGAGTCGACGAAGCACGTGCTGATCTCGCTGGTCGAGTACGTGCTCACCATGCGCCGGTCGCGCGCCGTCGCGCCGGCCTGATCGACCGTCGACCGCGCCCGGTGGTGGCCTAGCCGCCACCGGGCGCTCATTGCTGCCCGCTGAAGGATGCCGCCTGGCGGCACCGGGCACGGCACACGGCCCATTGGTTCGGCCCGGCAGGCCGCGCGCGACGGCGGCCCGCAGCGCCCGCCTGGCGGCGACGGAGCGCCGGCGGTAGTTTCCCCCACCACCAAGCCGTCGGACAGGCCGTGGCGGCCGCTCAGCGGGCCGGGCGGCGTGGTCCTCGCCGGCCGGCCCAGGTGGACGGACCGACGGCTGTCACGAGCGGTAGCCGGCGGAGCGGTACTCGTACTCGCGGTCGTCGTCCCGGTCGCCGGTGTCGCGGCTGAAGTCCCAGCCGCCGGCGGACTCGCGGCCCGGCCGCCCGCCCACGGCGAACCCGCCGATCTCCTGGCCACGGCGCCAGCCGCGGAAGTAGCCGGTGGTGTTCTCGGCGAGGCTGGCCGCGTCGCGCACGATCCGCAGTGGACGCTCTTCGCGCAGCGGGGAGCCGGGCACGAGGTTGGCCTGCGGAACCCGCTTGGGCAGCCCGGCCGTCGTCTCGGCACCCACCGCCGGCCGGGCGGCCTGTTCGGCCGCCTGCCAGCCGGTGTCGGCCGTGGTCGACCAGTCCCGGTCTTCCTCCTCGCTGTGCCCGACGAACCAGGCGGACTTCGCCTGGGCGAAGATCAGCAGGTCGCCGTCACCCTCGTCGGAGACGGGCGGGGGCCGGTGCTCCACCGGCGGCGAGGGCCGCTGGTCGGCGGCTGGGCGGTCGGCGCGGGCGGTCGGTCGGCTGTTGCGGGCGGTCTCCTCCCGGTCCACCAGCCGCAGCGGGGGCGTCTCCAGGTGCGGGTCGGTCGGCGGGTTCATGCCGTCGCGCAGCGCGCGGTCGGCCAGCGGCGGCGGCTCGACCAGGCGCAGCATCGGCGGCTCCTGGGGCAGGTCGTCGGCGAGCCACGGCGGGGTGACCCGGCGCTCGGTGCCGGGGTCGGTGGGCGCATCCACCCCACGCCCGTCCCGCTCGCCGTACGAGCCGACCACCGGATTGTCCGCGGAGCCGTCGGACGGGTCCTCCGGGTTGTTGACCAGCGGCCAGTTGGCCCGGGAACCGGGGGGAGCGGACTCCTGGCCCGGCCGCGGGACCGGCACCGGCACGCTGAGGTCGGTGGCGCTGAACCCCCCGGTGGGCGTCGGCGACTCGCCGCTGGTCTTCGGCCGGGGCGGGATGACCGTGCGCTGCCGCTCAGCGCGGGCGCTGTTGATCGCCGCAGTGGTCAGGGTGGGCCGGAACGGCTCGCCCGCCTCGGCCGGGGGCACGCTGCCCCGTTGAGCCGGCGCGATCGGGGTGATGCCGGGCGGCGGAGGCGGCGGTGCGGACACCGGCCGGTTGCTGGGTGCCGGCTCCGGGCGTGACGGCGGCGCGGAGACCGGAGGACCGGCCACGGCGGCCGGGGTGACCGGCGCTGGTGCGACCGGGGGCGGGG
>NZ_POUB01000095.1 GCF_003236335.1 Micromonospora deserti | reverse complement strand
GGGCGAGGCCGACGTCCTGCGGTACGTACGCCGCGCCGGCCTTCAGTGCCGCCAGGATCCCGACGAGCATGGGGATGCCGCGCCGGACGAACACCGCGACGTTGTCGCCGGGGCGTACGCCCAGATCGGCGAGGTGGGCGGCGAGCCGGTTCGCCTGCCGGTCCAGCTCGCCGTAGGTGATCGTGTCGCCGAGGTGTTCGGCGGCGACGGTGTCGGGGCGGGTGGCGGCGTGGCGCTCGATGGCGTGGTGGATGTGGGTTTCCGGCAGCGCCGCGGCCGGCCCCTGTCCGTAGTACTGGAACAGGTGGCGGTCCCGGTCGCACAGGTGGTCCAGTAGGGGCGTGGACCAGGCCGAGGTCCGCTCGACCAGCTGCTGATGCATCGAGTCGTGTCCTCCGATCGACAGTGCGCGGCGTACACCACGCACATACATCGATGTTCAGAGATATTTCTCAGAACGTTCTTAGAACGCGCGGACTCAGCAACGGCCGCCCCGACTCGGCGCGGCGGACGCCGCGCCGTGACCCGCACGATTCGCCGCACCGCGACCCGGGGTGTTCACCGTTTCCCCTGCTCCGGCACCCGCCGCCGACCTCCGCTCGGCCGGTCTCGGCCGGGATGGCGGCGCCGCGGGCAGCCGTACGGTGAAGCGCGCGCCCCGGCCCGGCTGGCCAGCGGCGGTGATCGTGCCACCGTGGCTCTCGACGACCTCGCGCGTCAGGGCCAGCCCGATGCCGTAACCCCGTCCCTGGCCGCCGGCACCCCGGGCGAAACGGTCGAAGACCCCAGGGTGTCGTGCCGGGTCGAAGCCGACACCGGTGTCCCCGACGCTCAACTCCACCGTGCGGCCGTCGTTGACTGCGGCGATGCGGATGGTGATCCGGCCTCGCGGAGGGGTGTGGCCAATGGCGTTGTCGACCAGCGCGGAGAGCACCCGCCGCAGGGCGGGCCTGACTCCGAGCACCGGGTAGTGCTCCGCTCCCAATCGGAGGACCGCGATCAGCCCGCGATCAGCCAGGCGTCCTGCTTCGGCGGCTAGCAGCTCGGCGGCGACGTGGGCCAGATCGACCCGTTCGTGTTCGGGCACCTCCGACCGCAGCCGGGCCCCGCGCAACACGTCGTCGAGGACCTCGCCGAGTTCGCGGGTACCGGCCACCATGCGGCGCAGTTCGGTCGCGATCGGCTCGGGCAGGTCGTCCGCTCTGCGAAGCATGAGCTGGCTGCGCGTGTGCAACCGGGTCAGCGGGGCCCGCAGTTCGTGGCTCGCGTCCGTGACGAACCGGCAGCGTAGGTCCAGCAGCTTCGCCACCGGATCTATCGCCCGACGGGCCACCAGGACGCTGGCGGTCACCGCGACGAGCAGGGTAGCCAGGCTGCCGCCGGTCAGTCCGGCCACCCATCGCCGTCGGTCCTGTCGCTGGCGGCGTTCGTCGAAGACCGCTTGACGCACTTCGGTCCCGAACCGCTCGGTGCGTACGCGATAGACGGTGCCGTTACTCGAAACGGTCTCCTCCAGGGTGCGTCCGTGGATCGCAACGGTCCGCATCGAGTCGCGGAGCGGAAAGCCCGCGGGCGCCTCGGGAAGAGCATCCCACTCGTCGCCGCGCAGGACGAACAGCCACAGGCCGGAGTGGGCGTCGCCGGAATCACCTCGGTGAAGGGCCTGGCCGAGGGGGCGTTCGACGGCACTTTGCTGTTGATGCCCGGCGGCCAGAAAGACCAGGCCGCCGACGAGCAGGATGATGCCGCTGATCCCGACGGCGAGACTCGCCGCCACCGACAGTCGGGCACGGCGCAGAATACGCCTTTCGCAATCCTGGGCCCCTCCGGTCATAGGGCGCCGATCTGGTAACCCAACCCGTGCACGGTACGCACGACGCCCGTTCCCAGCTTGCGCCGGAGATAGTGCACATAGGTGTCCACGACTGACTCGGAGTCGGCCCCGTCGAAGACCTGGCGGCGCAACTGGGTACGACTGTGCACCGCCCGGGGCCGCGTCGCGAGCGAACGGATCAGCGCGAACTCGCGGCCGGACAGGCTCACGAATCCCCCGCCGGGCAATTGGACCCCACGCAGCGCCGCGTCGAGCCGGGCAGCCCCCAGCGGAATCGTGTCCGCATCGTCGGTGATACGCCGGCTCAATGCCCGTATCCGGGCCAGCAACTCCGCCACCTCGAACGGCTTGGCGAGGTAGTCGTCGGCCCCGGCGTCGAGCCCGTCGACGAGGTCGGCGGTGTCGCCGAGTGCGGTCAGCATCAGGATGCGGGCGTTGACGGCCCGCTGGCGCAGCCGTACGACCACGTCCAGACCGTCGATTCCGGGCAGTCCGCGGTCCACGACGATCACCCGGTACGACCGGGTCAGTCCGAAGTGGAGGCCACGCTGGCCGTCGGCGACGCGGTCGGTGGGATAGCCCTCGACGGCGAGCAGGTCAACCAACATCTCGGCAAGTTCGTTGTCGTCCTCCATGAGGAGAAGCCGAGATGAGTCATTAGTTGAACACTCGTCCATCTCAATATAGTGACACCCCTGGAGGCGATTGTCATGGAGGTGGGTAGAGAGTTCATCGATATAGGGCCGGGTCAATATTTTGGAATAATTCCAAAATTCCGCGAGCCCTGTCTGTCAGTAGTGGTAACTCACCCGTCCTGCTGGTCCGGCGTTCCACCCCCCGAACCCTGCCAATCACATGCAGACAAAATCACTACGTCCAGTGAGGGACCGCGTGGACAGGCCATCGCCGTCCGGCGCCGGACCCGGGACGCTACGCGCGCGGGTCAGCCGCCCGGCGGACGCACGTCGGGCTCCGGGCTGCCACGGTTGGGTCCGCCCGGTCCGGATTCCGGCGGTCGCCGCCCCTTTCGCGCATACGCCTCCGCCTGGATCCGGTAGAGCGTGGCATACCGGCCACCGGGGATGGCTACCAGCTCCCGGTGGCTGCCCGCCTCGACGAGCCGCCCGCGGTGCAGGGTGAGGATGAGGTCCGCGCCGGTGACGGTGGAGAACCGGTGCGAGACGATGACCGTGACGGCGTTCGTGCCGGCCGCCGAGCGGCGGGAGCGCGCCATCTGCCGGTCGAAGATCTCCTGTTCGCTCGGGGCATCGAGGGACGCGGTCGGCTCGTCGAGCAGGAACAGCAGCGGCTCCGGGCGCATCGCCGCCCGGGCCAGGGCGGTCTTCTGCCACTGTCCCTCGGACAGGTCGACACCGCCGAAGGCAGCGTCCAGTTCGGTGTCCAGGCCGTCCGGAAGCCGGTCCACCAGGCCGGTGGCGTCGACCTCCCGCACCGCCGCCGCGATCCGCTCCCGGTCCGGTAGCCGCGGCAGGTCACCGATGCCGACGTTCTCGACGAAGCGGGTGGGGAACCGGCCGAAGTCCTGGAACGTAGCGCTGATCCGGGACCGCCAGGTCCGGGTCTCCAGTTCGTCCAGCGGCACGCCGTCGACGAGGATCCGTCCGGCGTCCGGCCGGTACAGCTTGCCGAGGAGCTTGACCAGCGTGGTCTTGCCGGACCCGTACTCGCCGACCAGCGCGACCACCGATCCGGCCGGCAGGTGCACGCTGATGTCGGCCAGGGCCGGCCCGGTCGCGCTGGGATACCGGTAGCCGACCCGGTCGAGCGTTATCCCGTGACGCAGCCGGGGCGGCGCCGGGGCGCTCCCACCGGCCCGGTTCCGCTGCGCGCGGACATAGTCGCGGAGCCACAGGTACGGTTCGATCACGCGCCCGGCGCTCGCCACGTTGGTGGTGTAGCGGACCCCGGTGTAGACCGACTGCCGCAGCGCGGCGGCGACGGTGATGGCGAGCACCAGGTCACCGGCCGAGCCGGCACCCCGGGTGGCCTGGTGCACGACCAGCGCCAGTGCGGCACCGAAGCCGGCGGTGAAAAGCAGCCAGCCCGCCATCCGCCATCCGGCGGCGACCAGCTGGGCCCGCAACCGCAGCCGCGTCGCCTCGTCCCAGGCGGCGGCCTGCCGGCGGGCCAGCTCGGCGCCCGCGCCCGCGATCCGGATCTCCTTGCCGCCGGCCGGGTCGGTGGCCAGGTCGAACAGGTGCCGCTGCCGTCGGATCGGCTCGGCGGCGGAGAGGTCCGCGCGGATGATGGCGTTGTTCCCCCGCTGGTCGAACCACAACGGTACGGCGGCGAAGGCCAGCAGCCACAGCAGCCAGGGGTTCACCGTGCCGAGCAGCAGCAGCATGACGGTGAGTTCCAGCATCGCGAAGAGGACGCCGTTGGCGGACCAGAGGCTCAGGACGATCTCCCAGCCGGCGTTGCGGACCAAGGTGAGCCTGTCCTGAAAGTCGCTCCGTTCCAGGTGTTCCAGGCCGTCCAGGGTGGTGATGTCGCGGTGGATGCGCGGGTTGAGGTCGAGGACGGCGACCTTGCCGATGAGGATTCCGGCGGTGTGCGAGTCCAGCGCGCCGAGCACGATGCCCGCCGCGCCGGCCAGCCCGGCACCCGCCGCGCCGGCGACCGCGCTGCCGGTGTCACCGCGGATCACCGCGTCCACGGTCACTCGCAGGGCCAGGGCACCGCCGATGACCGCGGCCGCCATGCCGGCCGGGATGACGAACTGCATGGCGGTCAGCAGCGGGGCCCGACGCCAGGAGACCGCGAGCAGTTCGGCCCAGAGGATCAGGTAACGGTACGGGCGGATGGGCTTGATGTCGGGCGCGGGATGACCGGTCGCCCGGCGGGCGGTCATCCGCGTCCGCCGGTGGCGCCGCCACCGGCCGGTACGCCGCCGGTTCCCGCCGCCGCCGGCCGCGCCACCGGGTCGGCTGCCCGCCCCGTCGCCTCGGTCACCGCGCCGGTGGCGAACCGGCGGGCCTGGATCGCGAAGAGTTCCGCATACCCGCCCCGGCGGGCGATCAGCTCGTCGTGATCGCCGTTCTCGGTGATCCGCCCTCCGTCGAGCAGCACGATCCGGTCGGCGTGGCGGACAGTGGAGAGGCGGTGCGAGATCAGCACCACGCTCGCCCCGCCGCGGTTCCCGGCCAGCCGGCTGAAGACCTCGAACTCGGTCCGGACGTCCAGGTGCGCCGTCGGCTCGTCGAGGACCAGCAGGTCGGCCCCCATCCGTACGGCGTAGTGGGCACGGGCCAGCACGACCTGCTGCCATTGCCCGCCGGAGAGATCCACCCCGCCGGTCGCGGTACGGGCCAGCGGCGTGTCCCAGCCGGCCGGAAGCCGGGCCAGCACCGGTTCCAGGCCGGCGTCCGCGGCGGCGGCGTCGAGCGCGGCCGGGTCCGGCGGGTGGTCGCCCCGACCGAGGGCGACGTTGTCCCGGGCCGGCAGGTGGTAGCGGACGAAGTCCTGGAAGACAATCGCCAGCCGGCTCCGCCAGGCCGCCGCCCCGAGCACCGCGATGTCCACACCGTCAGCGGTGACCCGGCCCTCGTCCGGTTCGTACAGGCCGGCCAGAAGCTTGATCAACGTCGACTTGCCGGCGCCGTTCAGGCCGACCACGGCGAGCAGCTCGCCGGGCCGAATCTCCAGGTCCAGGCGATCGAGGACTGGCCGCCGAGCACCCGGATAGGCGAACGAGACTCCCTCGAAACGGACCAACGGCGGTCGGGCTCGGCGTACCCGCCCGGCACCGTCGGGGTCCGCGTCGGCCGCCGGACGGGAGGCTCCGCCCTGATCCGGTGTGGGCAGCCGGGCGGCCAGGTCCACCGTGGCGCGCAGGCAGCCGGCCGCGGCGACGGCTACCCGCAGGTCCTCGGTCCAACCCAGCGCCTGGAAGATGGCCACGCCGCTGACGAGCACGGCCGTGGCCGCGACGACCCGGTCGGATCCCGCCGGTGCGCCGGCCCCGCCGGCTGCGACCACCGCGTAGCCGGCCACCAGCGGCAGGCCGACCAGCAGCAACTGGCCGGCCTCGCGCGGGATCGCCCGGGCCAGCAACGCCCAGACAGGGGCGTCCATAGCCAGGGCGTGCCGCTGGATCCGGGCGGTCAGCCAGGCACCGAGCCCGTAGATCCGGATGTCCTTGCCCTCCGCCGGCGAGGTCGCCGCGTCCTTCCACCGCTGACTACGGGCTCCGTCAACGGTCCCGGCCCGCCAGACCGCGATGCCCCGGGCGGCCTCCCGCTGCCGGAGCACCCCGTTCAGCAGGGCGGGAAGCAACAGCGCCGGCACCAGCCAGCCGGCGTACCGGGCCAGCACCAGGCAGCCGCCGGCCACCCCGATCAGGTTGCCGGCCAGCCGCAGGCCGGCGACGGCACCGGCGCCGGGGGTCTGTTCGGTCCAGTTCTCCGGGTCGGCCCGCGCCGCCCGGATCAGTCCCCGGACCTGCGGGTCCTCCAGCGGAGCGATGGTCGAGCCCGCGGCGGCCAGGCCGGCTACCCGGGCCCGGTGTGCGCCGTCGATGCCGGCCGTGGCCAGGAACGCCAACGGTGCCACCGCGGTGTCCACGACGTGTCCGAGCAACAGCACCAGGACGAACACGAGCAGCGGCAGCGCCATCGCCGACAGCGGCGCGTCGGTGGGTACGGCGGTCTGGATCCTGCCCACCAGATGTGCCATCGCCACCGCGCCGGCCGGCGGCAGCAGGGCACCGATGACGAGCAGCAGCGCCAGCGCGACCGTCAGCGGCGCCCGGGCCGCGCGCAGCGCACCGGCCAGCAGCCGGGCGTCGCTCAGGATCGCCACCGGTACCTCCTTTGTCGTTCGCCGGCCCCGGACCGTCGGTCACGTGGGCCAGGTGGTGTGCGAACGGTCGGTGACCTGCCCGGACCGGCCGCCGCCGAATCGCCGCGGTCATGGCCGGGGCGGTCCCTGGGCGGCCCACGACCATGCCTGCCGGGGATCGCGGCGCCACGGGTCGAAAAACTCCAGCCACCAGGTGGCGCCAGCGGCCCGGTACCCGGCGATCAGGGCCCGGGCGCGCGGCGGATCGTCCGGTGCAAGCCGGCCTGGGACCGCCACCGTCCACCCGGCCGCCCGGGCCGGGGTCGCCGCCAGGATGGCAACGAGTTCCGCCTGATCCGGTCCGCGCAGCCCGCCGCCGGGTTCGCGCACCATCGGGACCACGCCGTCCCAGCGCGCCGCCCGGGCCAGCGGCCCTGGGTTGCTGGCCGGCCAGGTGGCGGCGACCCAGACCGGGATCCGGGGCCGCTGTACCGGCGGCGGCAGGAACGTGACCCGGTCCAGGCGTACCTGGTCGCCCCGGTGGCTGACCTCCCGGCCGCTCCACAGCCGGTCCAGCACCGCCAGCGACTCGTCCACCCGCCGGGCCCGCGCGGCCACGTCCGGGTCGAGGCCGAAGGCAGCGAAGTCCGTGTCACCGCTGGCGCCGAGGCCCACGCCGAACACCAGCCGGCCGCCCGAGACGTGGTCGAGGGTGGCGGTCTCGCGGGCGACCTTCCACGGTTGCCGCTGGGCGAGCGGGGTGACCAGGGAACCGCCCCGGATCCGCCGGGTGCCGGCCAGGATCGCGGTGACGGCGGTCCAGGAGTCGGCCAGCGGCAGCCGGGTGGCCCGGTCGAGCAGCAGGTGGTCCCAGAGGAACACACCGTCCCAACCGGATCCCTCGGCGGCCTGGGCGAGTTGGAGCAGCCGGGCGGGATCCGCGTAGTAGCCCGCGTTCGGCAGCAGCAGGCCGAACCGCAGCCCGTCGCCGGTCGGCTGGGCCGCCATCGACGGACCAACCGGGCTCACCGGCCCACCCGATCGGCCGCGAGGATCCACCGGGCCGCTTCCTGCCCCGACCGGACCGCACCTTCCAAATGGCCGTAAAACTCGGCGCAGCGTTCGGTCCCCGCCCAGTAGACCGGCCCGCCCAACGCGCCCGATGCCGGCCCGGCCCGCCCGGCCGCCGACCACGGTGGACCCGCCGCGGTCCACCAGCCGGGCTCGGGCACAGCCGCGTAGCAGCCCTCGACCGTCGGCTCGGCCTGCCAGTCCCGCTCCAGCAGGGCAAGCGGCCGCCGGGCCGCCGGCCCGAACCAGTTGGCGAGCCGGTCCAGCACCGCCGTCCGACGGGCGGCCCCGGAAAGGCCGCCGTACGCGCGGGCGTCCGGGCCGGTGACGAAGCCGACCAGCACGCCGAGCCCGTCCCGGCCGGCCGAGTCGTCCACGACGTACCGCAGCGGACCGGCCCCGGCCGTCACCCAGCCGGACAGGCCGCCGTCCGTCCAGAACGGACGGTCGTAGATCACATGCAATTTGACCGTGGCGCCCCGGGTCCGCGCTGGCCCCGGCGGTCGCCGGACACCCGGCAGGTGCAGCCGGATCCGGGCCGCCGGCCCCGGCGGCACCGCCACGACCACCCGGGCGCAGCGGACGGTGAGATTGGGGCCGACGACGCGGATCGAACCCGTAGCCGGCCGGGCGCCACCGCTGGCCGGATGCTCGGCGTGCAGGTCGGTGACCGGGCTCCCGAGCCGGACCGGCCAGGCCAGCGCCGCCGCCATCCGCTCGGCCAGCTGGTGCGCGCCGCCTGCGAACCGGTCCTGCTGGGCGCCGCCGGAGAACGCCGTCAGATAATGCACCCCGCCGCCGGAGGCCAGGTAGAAGAGCAAATGCAGCATGCCGACCTCGGCGGGGTCGGCGGCGAGCATCTGCCGAACCAGCAGGTCGATCAGGAGCCGGGCGTCCGGATGGGCGAACTCCCGCCGCGCCCACGCCGCGACGGTGAGCCGGTCCAGCTCGGCGGCGTCCGGAGCGGCGCCGGGGTCGGCGGGCGGCACGCCGGCGGCGAGATCGTCCAGCCGGTCCAGCGCGTCGCCGACGGCGAGCGCGTTGAACGCCGGCCGGCGGGCGTCCGACCGGACCGGGCCGGCACCGAGATCGAAAAGGCTCGCCCCGGGCGCTGCGGTCGGGGTCAGCGCCAAGCCGAACCGTCCGGCCAGCTCGCGTACCCGTACGTGGCGGACGCCGACGTAGCCGCCACCGGCGTCCAGCGCCTGTCCGTACCGGTGATGGCTCGCGGTCCGGCCGCCCACCCGGCCGAGCGCCTCGACCACCTGCACCCGGCGCCCGGCCGCCTCCAGCTCGGTGGCGGCGGCCAGACCGGCTAGGCCCGCGCCGACGACCACCACATCCATCGCGGTCTGCTCCGGCGGGGAGGCGCCGGGCGACCGGACACCGGTCACCGGGCCGGCTCCGTGGAGGCGGCCGAACCGGTCGATGACAGCGGGCCACCGGACTGGTACGCCGCGGCGAGCCGGACCAGGAAAGCGTGCAGCAGGTCCTCGTGTGGGGCGAGCGGCCCGGGCCGGTAGCCGCCGCCGGAGACTCCCCGCTGCACCGACTCGCAGGCCGCCCAGTCCTGCCGGTTGGTGGTGCGCCAGAACTCCACGGCGTAGCCGGGATCGACGTCCGCGACGACCAGCTCCGCCGGGAAGAGCCACTCGCACTCGACCCGGGTCCGGTCCGCCGCAACCGGGACCAGTCGGTGCGTGACCAGGTAGTCGTGAGTCGCGGTGATGAAGAGGTTGGGCAGCAGCAGGTGGTAGCGAACCTGGCGGGCCTGGTCCTCGTCCAGACCCGGGAAGGTCCAGCCCGGGCCGGCGCCGTCCAGCGACATCGAGGTGGCCGAGTTACGCAGGTCCAGGTGCCCGCCGAGCCAGCGACCGGTCGCGGGGAAGCTCTCGCCGCCCTCGGTCCGCTGCACCCGGCTCAGCTCCGGATGGGTGCTCGGGCAGTGGTAGCACTCAAGGTAGTTCTCGACGATCAGTTTCCAGTTCGCCGCCACGTCGTACTCCTCGGAGGCCACCACCCGCAGCTCACCGGGCCGGTACGCGGCGAGCGCGGCGTCGAGATCGCCGATCACGTCCGCCAGCGGCGGCGCGTTGCCGGAGAGGTCGACGAAGAGCCAGCCCTGCCACTGCGCCGAGCGGACCGGCAGCAGGTCCAGGTCCGTGTCCGGCGGCGGGTCGAATCGGGGGGCCTTGCGCAGCGAGCCGTCCAGCCGGTAGACCCAGGCGTGGTACGCGCACCAGATGGTCGAGCGGCGCACCGCGCAGCCCCGGGCGACCAGTTCGTGTCCCCGGTGCCGGCAGGCGTTGCGGAAGGTACGCAGCCGGCCGGTCGCGTCCCGCACCGCGAGTACACCCGCGCCGGCCACGTCCAGGCCGGCCTGGACGCCCGACTCGGCGAGCGTTGCGTCGCGGCCGAGGCAGACCCAGTCCCGTCGCCAGAAGCGGTCCCGCTCCCAGGCGAAGACCCGGTCGCTGGTGTACGCCACGGCGGGAAGTCCCCGGGCGCGCCCGGGCGGCAGCAGCGTCGCCGCCAGCTCGTCCGGCGGCAGCGGCGGCCCACCCCAGTCCCCGGAGCCATCCGGGGTGGCGCGCGCCCCAGCTGCCGTCCTGTCCGGACCGTCCATGTCGGCAATAGCGGTGGTCATCGCCCGCTCCTGCTGGCCGGCCGTGACATCATCGTGCGATGGGCGGGCGTACGGAGGTCCGACGGGCACCGCTCGGCGGCGCGCAGCAGTTCGAGTGGTGGAAGCTGCTCACCGGGACCTGCAACAACATCACCGTCGCGTACCGGCCCGATCCACCGATCCCGCACCACCGGGCGGTGGCGGTGCTGCGTGGGCTGCTCGTCCGGCACGAGGCGCTGCGTACCGCGTTCCGGCTCACCGGTGCCGGGGTGCCAGTGCAGGTCGTCCACGCCCCCGGCGAGCCGGTGGTTCGGCTCTGCGACGAGGATTCCGACGCCGCCCGGGCGGCGTTCCGCCGGACGCTGGCCGAGCCGCCGTTCACCGACGCCGACACCGAGCTGGTCCGGTTCGGTGTGGTCCGCTCGGGCGATCTCGCAGTGGAGTTGCTGATGGTGGTCAGCCACGCGGTCTTCGACGGGCACAGCGAACGGATCGTGCTGGCCGACCTGGCCGCGGCGTGCCGAGCCACGGCCGGCGACCACCTGCCCGGCAGCCACCAGCCCGCCGACTCGGCGCTCGACGAGGAGTCCGGCGAGCTGCTGCCGAGCCGCGCGGCCGCCGAGCGGTTCTGGCGGGAGGAGGTACGCCGGATTCCCGCCCGGCTGTTCGTCCCGCTCCGCCCGAACGTCTTCCAGCGGTACGGCGCCAGCTACCGCTCCGCCGCCCTCCCGCCGGCCCTGGTGCTCGCCGCCCGCCGGCACCGGACCAGCCCCGCGGTGGTCTACTCGGCGCTGGTGCACGCGCTGCTGGCGATCATGTCCCGGGCCCCGGCGACCGTCGTGCACAACCACTTCCTCGGGCGCACCTCCCGGGAGCGCGACGTGGTCGGTTGCTACCACTGCATCCTCCCCACCACAGTCGACGTCTCGGACCGCCCGTCGCTGGGCGCACTGATCGAACGGCTGCGGCTGCGGACGTTCCAGGTGCAGAGCCGGTACCGGCTGGGACAACTCGCGCTGCGCGAGATCCTGGCTGCCGAGGAGCGCCGGCGTGGCATCGCCTTCGCGGTCGGGACGACCGTCAACTTCGACCACAGCCCGGAGCTGACCGAGCTGCAGCGACGCGGCGACCGGGAGCTGACCGACCTGCTGACCAGGGCCGGTGAGCTGGAGCTGGCGATGGGCCGCTGCGAGACGACCCCGGACAGGATCGGCTTCGACGCGTACCTGATGTGCACCGTCGAATCCGGTGCGATGTGGATCCTCGCCAGCTTCAACAGCATGGTCTTGGATCCGGGCCAAATGCGGGCGCTGTTGACCGGTCCGGAACTGATCCTGCGGGCCTACCTCGACGGCCCCGACCTGACCTTGGACCAGGTGGCAGCCCGGCTCGGCAGTGGCATCGGCTGTCCGGTGCTGGTGGACCTCGGCCCCGGCGAGGACTTGGGCCCGGCGGACGGCCCTGACGGGAGCCTGGACGCCGGCCCACCGTCTGCGGCGCAGGCGCTGCGCGATGCGGTGGCACAGCTCCACCGGCTCGACCACGTCGACCCGGACCGGTGCTACCTGGCGACCGGCGGCCGGCTGCTGCTGGTGCCGGCGGTCCTCGCCCGGCTCGCCGCGGCCGGCTGGTCCGGACTCGTACCGGACGACTTCGCCCGGCCGGTGCCGCTGACCCGGCTGGCGGTGCGGCTGCGCCGGATCCGATGACCCGGTCATCCAGACGCACCGGGCATGGACCGGTCCACCGGTCGGCCGGTGGACTCCGCGAGCCGGGAGGCCAGCTCCCGGAAGTCCCGGGCCTCGAAGAACAGCGCGACGTCGAGTTCGACGCCGAGCCGGGACTCCAGCCGCAGGAACAGATCGGTGGCGGTCACCGAGTCACCGCCGATCTCGAAGAAGTTCTCCTCGGCGCCAGGGCGTCGGCCGAGCACGTCAGCACAGGTCGCGAGGATCGCCGCCAGGTACCGGGTCGCCATCGGCTCACTCACCCCCCGGCTCCGTTCCGCCGCCGGCGGGCTCGCCGTCCGGTATCCGGCCGCCCTGCCGCAGCACGTCGGCCAGGCCGCGCGGCGTACGCCACTCGAACAGGTCGACGAAGGTGAGTTCGATGTCGTACCGGCGGTAGAGGCGGGAGATGAGCCTGGCGGCGAGCAGCGAGTCGCCGCCAGCGTCGAAGAAGTCGTCGTCCGGCCCGTGTGCCCGGTCGAGGACCCGGCTGAAGATCGCCGCGACCTCGGCGACGACAGGATCGCCGCCGGTTTCCGGCGCCTCGCACGTGCCGCCGCTTCCCGCCGTCGCGAGCGCCGCGTGGTCGACCTTGCCATTCTGCAGCAACGGCAGGGCGGCATGCACCGACCAGCGGGTCGGAACCAGGTGGTCGGGCAGCCGGTCGCGGAGCCACGAGGCCAGCTCCGCCCCGGTCACGGTCACGCCGGACCGGGGCACGACGGCGGCGGCCAACTGCCGGCCGGTGTCCGCCGAACCGGTCCCGTGCACCGCCGCGGCGACCAGCGCCGGGTGGCCCAGCAGGGCACGTTCCACCGCCTCCGGCTCAACCCGGTGGCCGCGTACCTTGAGCTGCCGGTCCACCCGGCCGACATAGCCGAGCTGCTCGTCCGGGCCGGTCGTCACCAGGTCGCCGGTCCGGAACATCCGTTCGCCGCCGGCACCGGGCACGGGACCAAACCGCTCCGCGGTGGCCGCCGGACGGGCCTGGTAACCGAAGCTGAGCGTCGGCCCGCCGACGTACAGCTCGGCGATCCGGGAACCGGGTGCTGTCGGGACCAGGACCTGACGTACGTGGGGCAGTGGCCGGCCGATCGGCACCGGCACGCCGTCGGGCAGCTTACGGCCGGCGGCGCCGCCCAACTCGGCCTGGTGGGTGACCAGCACGGTCTCGGTCTGGCCGTAGGTGTTGACCAGCCGAACCCGGGCGGGCACCAGCTCGCACCAGGTGCGGACCGGGCCCGCGGCCACCTCCTCGCCGCCGATCACGACCAGGCGCAGCGACGGCGGCAACGACCGGCCGGTCAGCCGAAGGAACTCCACCACCTCATACCAGAAGGAGGTCGGCAGGTCGACCACGGTGACCCCGTTCGCCGCCACGGCCGTGAGCAGCCCGGCCACCGTGCCGTCCGTGGCCCGCCGGTCGATGACCAGGGCCGCCCCGCCGATCAGGCAGGGGTAGATCTCCTCGCCGCTGGTGTCCCAGGTCAGCGCCGCGAAGCTGAGAACCCGATCGCCGGGCGTGACGCGCCACGCCTCGGTCAGCGCGGTAGCCGCCGTCGCCAGGGCCCGGTGTCCGACCAGAACCCCCTTGGCAGGGCCGGTGGAGCCGGAGGTGTGGATGATGTAGGCCAGCCCGTTGCCGGACGCCTCGGGCGGGGGCCCGACCGGTGCCCCACCGGCCCCCGGCCCCGGGATCGGGGCGGCTGCGGGGGCCGGTGCGGGCTCGATCGTGCGCACCGGGAGGCCGGCGGTGACGGCCGGGAGGAGCGGCGCGGCGAGCAGGATCCGCTGCAGGCCGCAGGTCCGAACGATGTCACGGAGGCGATCCGGCGGATCGGCGGGATCCAGCGGCACATACGCCGCACCGGCCCGCAGCACCGCAAGCAGCGAGCTGATTCCGTTGGCCGAGCGCCGTACCGTGACACCGACCGGTTCGCCGGCCCGGACACCGTCCCGGGCCAGCGTGCACGCCATCGCCTCGACGTCCCGCCAGAGGATCCGGTAGTCGGTGACCGTGCCGTCCTCGACCAGCGCGGCGGCGTCTGGGGTCCGGGCCACCACCCGCTCCAGCAGGGCGATGACCGACGCTGCCCAAACCGCCCCGGGCGCGGGCCCGTCCTCGCGGACCGGCGCCTGGTTGGTGGGCATCAGACTCCTCCCGCTCCTTCCCGGCGGCCGGGCGCGATGGGGTGGTGGCTTGCCACGCCGGCCGGACACTCCGCCCGGTGGTCCGTCAGGGCGGGCATCGAAGCCTTTCGACAGCCCAGAACCTAGCCGTTCACCCGCCAGCCGGTCAATGGCGGCCGGACCGGCGGCGGTCGTCGCCGGTCCGGGCGGCGGTGTCGAGCCGCTCGATCATCCGCCGCTCGGCGGCGGCGATCAGCCGCAGCAGCTTCGGCACCTGATGCAGTCCCCTGGCGACCAGGTCGGCGGCGGCCGGGTCGACCGTCGAACCGGATCGACCACCGGCGAGCCAGAGCGACGCGGCGACGTCCCACTGCCGGGACAGCGCGCGGACCCCGTCGGCGCACTCGGCCAGCGCCGGGTAGCCGAGCCCGCCGACCCGGGACAGCCAGAGCGCGTGCCCGCGGCGTACCGCGCCGAGGTCGGTGAAGCTGCTCACCGGCAGCTCCCTTCGGCTGCCCGGGTCGGACCGGAAGTCCGGCCCGGCCAGCCACTCCGCCAGCCGGTCGGCGACCAGCTCGATCGCGGCCACACCGCGCCGATCCGACGGGTCCAGCATCGCCGCGACGTTGCGCCTGATCCGGTCCCGCCAGTTGCGGATGAGCCAGCCGGCCGCTACCCCGGCCGCACCGGGGCGCACCGTCACCTCCACGGTGCGGTACCGCGCCTCACCCAAGTGTGGCGAGTCGACCCACCGCGTGAACTGGGACGCCTCGACCTGGCCGGCGAACCGGGACCGGGGAAAACTGTCCAGCACGTCGAAACCAGCGCCGGCGACGGCGGTGACGACCAGGTCGTGCGGTACGTGCGCCTTCCGGTGAAACTGGGCCGGCTCGTACCCGTACTGGTCGATGGTGACCGCGACCGCCCGCCCGTCGCGGACTCGGTCGCGCAGTTGCTGGTAGAGCTGCGGCAGGCCAGCGGCCCGTTGTTCTACCAGTTCGATCCCGGTGCCCGCCGGACCGGTGGCTGCGGGCAGCGGGTCCCCGCTCCGGAACGACGGAGCGAGCCCGTCCGCGACGCTGCGATCCACCGGAACCTCGAAGGCCAGCTCGCCGAGGAGCAGGTCTTCGGGATGCGCGACGCCGGCGAGCCTCAGCAGCGTGCCGAGCGCCGTGTCCCGGCAGTCGCCGTGCTCGAACCCCGGGTCGGCGGCGACCCCGCCAGCGGCGGGCGTCCCGGGCGGTTGCCGCATCGGACCTCCTCGCTGTGCCGGGCACCGGTGCCACGCCGTCGAGTGTCCACGCTACTGCCGTTAGGGTCTGTGTCGAAGTCCTCGGTCGCGCCGAGGCGGAGTCCAGGCGGCGTCCGGCAAGGCGGAGATTGGTCTGGATACCGGTGTTGTTAGGAGACGGCCGTCGCGGGATCCGGTTTGATGTTAGGCGTGCTGTGGCGGCTGGCCGGCCGTCACGCGCCAGGGACGCCCGGCGGCGGCAGATCCGGAATCGGCTGGTGTCGCGCGAGCGATGAGTCATGGTGAGGTGTGATCACCATCCTCTCCGCAACCACCTCAGCCCGGACGCCAGCCACGACATTGCCGGACCCTCAGATCACCCCCTCTCAGAATTGTTTCTCGAAACCGATGCGGAGAGTGAATAGATCCACAAGAAGCATGCGGCTGAAACGAAGCTGGCGTTGAATGGGCCCAGCCAAGACCGCCGACCTCGCTGGACCTTGCCACAGCCGAAGATCACAGCTGGGTCCGAACGTCGGACACGTAGTTGCGGACCGTCTTTGCGGACAACCCGAGCCACGGAAGCTTGCATCGGCTTTCTTACACACCCTCGCCCGCCCGCTGCCGGGCCTGCCAAGATTCCCTCAGAAAGATCGCGAAGCAACTCTCAGCTCCGGTCGTAGCCCGAGCACCCGTGCTGGTCACGCCACGACGTGGCCGTGTCCCGGTGCGCGGCGTTTGGAAGCGACACTTGCGGGAGGGCCGGTGGGGGGTACGTCGACAACTCAGGTCCGGCACGTGCGCGTCGAGGTACTGCACCGCTTCCGCGTGCTGGTCGACGGACGGTTCGTCGCGCTGTCCGAGGGCAGCCAACGGTTGATCGGCTGCCTGGCCGTCGCCGATCAACCCCGCCCTCGCACCACCCTGGCCGGAACACTGTGGCCGGAGCGCAGCGAGCGCGACGCGCACGCGTCGCTGCGGCAGGCACTGTGGCGGCTCAACCGGAACGTGTCCGGGTTGCTGGAGCAGGAGAACCAGCACATCGGGCTGGCCCGGGGCACCGAGGTCGACCTGCACGAGATCTATCGGCTCTCCGAGGCGGTCTCCGAGAGCGAGCCGAGAGTGAACCGGCAGGCGGTACGCCTCCTGGAGGGCGACCTGCTGCCGGAGTGGTCGTACGACTGGCTGGACGGTCACCGCGAGTCGCTGCGCCAGGTGCGCCTGCACACGCTGGAGGCACTAGCGCGCAACGACCTCAACGCCGGCCGTACCGCGACCGCCTTGGTGGCCGCGCTCGCCGCGGTGGGCCTCGACCAGTTGCGGGAGAGCGCCCGACGGATCGTGATCGCCGCTCACCTCGCCGAAGGCAACACGGCGGAGGCGGTCCGCCAGTACGTCCGCTTCCGCGATCTGTTGTGGGAAGAGCTGCAGCTGCGGCCCAGCCGCCAGCTCCAGGAGATGCTGCCCGAAGTGGCCAGCTGACCCACGCGCACCCGCCCGGCTGATCCATCCCTCCACCACGCAGGCGATCCTTCCTACCTTTTCGGCCATCGTCGGCTCCGCGTATCGTCCCGACCGGGGTGCCGGCTGTCCGTCGAAGCTCGGCGCGGGCGTCAGCGGAGACGCGCCGACAACGCGTGCGCGACGGCTCGACAACGCGCGCGCGACGGCCCGGCCACGATCGGGAGACGGGCCGACGACGATCGCCGGCGAGAATCCGCCCATGAGCGTGCAGACGACATACCCCGGCGTGTACGTCCTCGAACGTCCGTCCGGCAGCCACGCGATCACCGGTGTGTCGACGTCGTTGACCGCGTTCGTCGGCGCCGCCCGCAAGGGCCCGGGCGACACCCCCGTGCCGGTGTCCAGCTTCGCCGACTACCTGCGGCGGTTCGGCGACGTGATGGACACCGCGCACCCGATGGGTCACGCCGTCGGGCAGTTCTTCGTCAACGGCGGCGCCCAGGCCGTCGTGGTCCGGGCGCTCGGGGCGGGCGCGGCTGCGGCGACACTGGCCCTGCCCGCCGTGAACGGGTTGACGGTGACCCTCACGGCCCGCTCGCGCGGGGCGTACGCCAACGGCAGCGGCGCCGGGACGACCGGGCAGACCGGCCTCTTCGCCCAAGTGAAGGCGGCCGACGACTTCCCGTCCGACCGGTTCAACCTGGAGCTCACCGAGTGGACGCCCGGTGCCGGCGGCGGGCCGGCGACGGTGACCGTCAAGGAGGTCTGGCGGGAGCTGTCGATGTCCCCCGCCAGCACCCGTTACCTGGTGTCGGTGCTCAACGCCAGCACCCTGGTAACCGCCCAGGTCACCGGCACGCCGGCGCCCGCGCCCGCGGCCGGGACGTCCACCGGGGCGCTGAGCCCCGCCAACGTCACGGTGACCGGCAAGGCGTTGCGGCTCTCGGTCGACCAGGGCCCGGCCAACGACTACGTCCTCTTCCCGACCGAGAACCCGCCCGTCTCGCACACCCTCGCGCAGGTCCGCGACCACATCAACGCGCCCGGTTCGATCTGGCCGGTGACCGCCAGCGTGTCCGGCGGCAAGCTCGTGCTGACCAGCAAGACCAGCGACCTGAACAGTGCCGTCGTGGTCGGGCTGAGCGGGCTGAACGACGCGTCGGCCGACCTCGGCCTGGGCGTGGCCCGCGGCGGCGTCGAGGTGAGTGCGAGCGCGCCGTACCGGCCGGCCGTCGCCGCGGCGGCGCCACTGGCCGGCGGCTCCGACGGGGCGACCGTCGGCGCGAACGAGATAGTGTCGGCCACCGCCGGCCAGGGCCTGCTCGCCCTGGACACGTTGGACTTCCCCCGGTTCAACCTGCTCTGCCTGCCGGGCGTGACGACCGCGGACACCGCCTCGGTCAACATGGCACTGGACTACTGCCGCCGGCAGAATGCGTTCCTGGTGATCGACCCGGCGCCCGGGCTGAACCCGGTGCAGCTGAAGAGCGCCGCGAACCTGCTGCGGGCGCAGGGCGCTCACGGTGCGGTCTACTGGCCCCGGCTGGTCACCGCCGACGGCGGCGCGGACGGGTGGGGTCCCAGCGGCGCGGTCGCCGGGATCATGGCCCGCACCGACGCGTCGCGCGGGGTATGGAAGGCCCCGGCCGGGCTGGAGGCCGGCATCGCCGGAGCGGTCGGGCTCACCGCCCCGACCAACGACGACGTCTCCGGCGTGCTGAACCCGCTCGGGCTCAACGTGCTGCGCACCTTCCCCGGCGTCGGCATGGTGGTGTGGGGCGCCCGGACCCTCGCCGGCAGCGACGTTCTCTCCAGCGACTCCAAGTACGTCCCGGTCCGCCGGCTCACCGACTACATCTCGGCCAGCCTCTACCTGGGAACGCAGTTCGCAGTCTTCGAACCGAACGACCCGGACCTCTGGGCGCAGCTGCGCCTGGCGGTGGGGGGCTTCATGCGCGGGCTGTTCCGGCAGGGCGCGTTCCAGCAGTCCGAGAAGCACGCCGAGTCGGACAGCTTTTTCGTGGTCTGCGACTCGTCGGTCAACCCGCAGACCGAGATCGACAACGGCCGGGTCAACGTCGTGGTCGGGTTCGCCCCGCTCAAGCCCGCCGAGTTCGTGATCATCACCATCACCCAGCTGAGCCAGGCAGGAGAGTGACATGGCCGAGTTCAGCGTGAACCCCACGCGCTTCGACCCGTACAAGAGCCACATGTTCCGCGTCCGCTGGGACGGCGTGTACGTGGCGGGGTTGTCGAAGATGTCCCCGCTGAAGCGGTCGACGGCGCCGGTCACGCACCGGGTCGGCGGTGACCCCGGCCACGACCGCAAGAGCCCGGGCCTGACCACGTACGACGCGGTCACCCTGGAACGCGGCGTCACGCACGACCTCGCCTTTGAAGCCTGGGCGAACAAGGTCTCCAGCCTGCGCCAGCCGGGCATCTCGTTGCGGGACTTCCGCAAGGACCTCATCGTCGACGTGTTCAACGAGGCGAACCAGAAGGTGCTCAGCTACAAACTGTTCCGCTGCTGGGTCTCCGAGTACCAGGCGCTGCCCGCGCTGGACGCCGCCACGGCAGTGGTCGCCATCCAAAGCATCAAGCTGGAGCTGGAGGGTTGGGAGCGCGACACGTCGGTCACCGAGCCCGCCGAGCAAAGTGTCTGAGGCAGGCCCGGTCATGCCGGCGGCACCCGGTCTGGCGCGGCTGGTCGCCGCGCTCGACGACGGCGACGGCCTCCTCACGCAGGCCATCGCCGTGCTGCGCGCCGCCGTACCCGAGCCCGACCCGGCGTGCCTGCCGGCCGGCACCGCCGACCGGCAGCTGCTCGCCGTGCACGAGCGGGCGGTGGGCCGTCCGCTCGAACTCACCGTCGCCTGCCCGGCCTGCGGCGCGCTGACCACCCTGCAGCTCGGCCGGGCCGACGTCGGCGAGCACCACCCGCGCAGCGCATGGTGCTCGCCCGGCGTCGGCGTACGCGAGCCCAGCTACGCGGACCTGCTCGCCGCCGGGGGCGACCCGCACCGGCTGCTCGCGCTGTGCCGGGTCGGCGAGGGCGCCACGCTCGACGACCTGGCCCGCGTCGAGGGGTCGCTGTGCGGACCGCTGCGTTCGTCGTGCTGCGACTGCGGTGCGCCGCTGGAGGTGGACGTCGACGTGGTCGCACTGGTGCTGCGGGCGCTCAGCGGCCTACGGGTCGACATCGACCGGGAGGTGCACCTGCTCGCCTCCCGATACGGCTGGGACCTCGCGGTGATCGAATCGCTGCCGGACGAGCGCCGTCGCCGACTGGCCGCCCTGGTCGCGGGGGCGACGCCGTGAGCGTGCCGCCGGCCGTCGCGCGGCTGGTCGCCCGCGCTACCCGGCCCCCGGTCACCGTCGACTCGCCGCTCGCCGCCCACCTGGACGACGCCGGGATCGCACTCCCGGCCGTGGCCGTACCGCCGGTCCCCCACCCGTCCCGCGCGGTGC
>NZ_POUB01000094.1 GCF_003236335.1 Micromonospora deserti | reverse complement strand
CCGCCTGACGGCCGGTCCTTCGACAGTGGGCCCCGGAGCGGGTGCTCCGGGGCCCACTGTCGAAGGACCGGCCGTCAGGCGGCGGCCTCGGCGGTGGTACGGATGCGGTCCAGGGCCGGGGCCGAGACCGGGGACTTCGCGGTCAGGTACGCCACGAACGCGTCCAGGTCGATCATGCCGGTGACCTGGTTCTTCCCGCCGGTGAGGACGCTGAACCCGTCACCGCCGCCGGCCAGGAAGTTGTTCACCGTGACCCGGTAGGTGGCGTCGGTGTCCACCGCGGCACCGCCGAAGGTCAGGCTGCCCCGGACCACCCGGCTGCCCACGCACGGGTCGGCGGTGGCGCCGGTGGCGCCGGCCGGGTCGACGACGTAGCGGACGGTCGAGGACGGGTAGAGCGTGCGGCCGGTGACGAACTGCTGCTCCAGCAGGCAGTAGAGCTGCGCGCCGGTGAGGTCGAGGGTCACCAGGTTGTTGGCGAACGGCTGCACCGTGAACGCCTCCTCGTAGGTGACCGTACCGACGTCCAGGTCGGCGCGGACGCCGCCGGGGTTCATGAAGGCGGCGACCGCGCCCTGCTCGTCGGCGGTGGCGTCGAGCTGCGCGTCGGCGATCAGGTTGCCCAGCGCCGACTCACCGGTGGTCGTGCCGTAGAGGATCTCCTGAGTCCGGGTGATCGCCTCGCTGGTCCGGCCGACCTCGCGGCTGGCGACCGGGCCGAGCACGTCCTTGTAGCGGGTGATCAGCGCGGTCTGCGCCGGGTCCTTGGCGACGTCCCGGGTGACCACGAGGTTCTCGGCGCGCGCGGTGAGCACGTCGCCGGTGCGCCGGTCGATCTGCAGATCGATGTCGGTGACCAGGCGGCCGAAGGAGCTGGCGCTGGTGACCAGCTTGCCGTTGATGTTGCAGTTGTACGCCTGGTGGGTGTGCCCGCTGACCACCACGTCGATCGACGGGTCCATCCGATTGGCGATGTCGACGACCGGGCCGGTGAAGCCGGTGCAGTCGTTGATGCCGCCGCCGGACGCCTGGTTGCCGCCCTCGTGCAGCAGCACCACGATCGTCTCCACGCCCTTGGCGCGCAGCTCCGCGGCGTACCGGTTGGCGGTGTCGGCCTCGTCGGAGAAGGTCAGGCCGGCGACCCCCTGCTGGCTGACGATCTGCGGGGTGCCCTCCAGGGTCATCCCGATGAAGCCGATCTTGACGCCCTGCACGTTGTGGATGGCGTACGGGGCGAGCAGCGGCTCGCCGGTCGCGGTCGTGAACGCGTTCGCCGACAGGTACTGGAAGCCGGCGCCCTCGTACGGGGTGCCGTCGGCGCAGCCGTCCACCGGGTGGCAGCCACCGTTCTGGATGCGCAGCAGCTCGTCGGCGCCCTCGTCGAACTCGTGGTTGCCGACGCTGGCGTAGTCCAGCCCGGCCAGCGACAGCGCCTCGATGGTCGGCTCGTCGTGGAACGCGGCCGACAGCAGCGGCGACGCCCCGATCAGGTCGCCGGCGGCGACGGTGATGGTGTTCTTCTTCCTGCTGGCCTCGCGCAGCTCGGCGAGGTGGGTGGCGAGGTACTCGGCACCGCCGGCGGCCTGCCCGGCGATGGTGCCGCTCGATCCGCTGGGCGGCTCGAGGTGACCGTGGAAGTCGTTCAGGGCGAGCAGGGTGACGTTGACCGGCTTCGGTCCGGCGTCCGCCTGGTCGGGGGTGGTCGCGAGCGCGCCGAACGCGGTCACGGCGAGCGCGGTCAGGCCGATGGCCCGACGCATCCCGGGGTTGGACATGGAACTCCTCGTGAGAAGCCGGCACGGGCGTCCGGGCGGTGGTTCGCCCCGGGGCCGGCCCGCGCCGTCGGCAGGGTTCGGGTCGCGGTGGCAGCGGTGGGGGACCGCCGCCGGAGTCGCAGGACAGCCTCTCATCGCAGGCCGCCGTCGGTCGACCGGGGCAGCACATCAGAGCTGCGAATACCCGCGATGACCGGGCCGGTATCGATGGGTGATTCCGACATGACCGGCAGGTGGCGGCGGTTCCTCGCGGATGTCGGTGGGGTCGTCTAGAAAGGACCGGACGGACGACGGACGACGGGAAGGACGATCGGATGAGTGGCACCTCCCCGGCCGTGCACGCGGTGCGGTCGGCCGACGGCACGCGGATCGCGTACGAACGCTCGGGCGAGGGGCCGCCGGTCATCCTGGTCGGCGGCGCCTTCAACGACCGGTCGACCACCCGTGAGCTGGGCGAGGCGCTCGCGCCGGACTTCACCGTCATCGGCTACGACCGACGCGGCCGGGGCGACAGCGGCGACACCGCGCCGTACGAGATCCGCCGCGAGGTCGAGGACATCGCCACGCTGGTCGAGGCGGCCGGCGGCAAGGCCCACCTCTACGGTCTCTCCTCGGGGGCGATCCTGGCCGCCCGGGCGGCGGCGCACGGGGTGCCCGCCACCGGGCTGGTCATGTTCGAGCCACCGTTCCAGGTGGGGCCGCACGCCGGCTCCCGACCGGACGTCTCGGCCCGGGTGGCGGAGCTGATCGCGGCCGGTGACCGTGGCGGAGCGGTGCAACACTTCGTCGTCACCGCGGTGGGGCTGCCTCCCGAGGCGGTCGCCGGGATGCGCGACCAGCCGGTGTGGCCCTACCTGGAGTCGATGGCGCACACCCTGCCGTACGACACGCAGATCAGCGCCGGCGGTGTGCTCCCGGCCGACCTGCTGGCCACGATCACCGTCCCCACGCTGCTGGTGGACAGCACGGCGAGCCCGCAGTGGTTGCGCGACGGGGCGCGCGCCGCCGCCGAGGCGGTTCCGGGCGCGCGGCACGTCAGCCTCGACGGCGGTTTCCATGACGTGCCGGCCGCGACGCTCGCCACCGAACTGCGCGCCTTCCTCCTCGGCTGACGTCCACGCCCGGGCTCGCCGGCGAAATAGACCCGGCCGGGCAACGACACCGGCACGTACGCCTCGGCGGCCGCGGATCCCGGCAGTCGGGGTAGGTGTGGCGCCCGCCGGGCGGGCAGCCCCCGGCCAGGTCAGAAGCCGCAGGTCATGCCGGCGGCGTGGCTCGACTGCACCAGGTGACTGACGCAGCCGTCCGCACTGACTTGGTGCAGCAGCAGGGCGGTCGGCTCGGCGACCCACCCGATCTGCTCGTCCGCGCTCATCGTGAGCGAACTCTGCCGCCAGGTGCTCGGCGCGGTGGTGAGCACCGTGCCGGCGAAGGCGGCGGTGACCGGCCGGTGCAGGTGCCCGGCGAGCACCCGTACCACATGGGGGTGCCGGCCGATCACCTCGGCCAGCGCGTCGCCGTCGGCGAGCCGGATGGCGTCGGCGGCCGGGATGCCGACCGCGATCGGCGGATGGTGCAGGCACACCACGGCGGGCACCTCCGGCCGGCCGGCCAGCACGCCGTCCAGCCAGCCGAGCTGCTCCTCGCCGAGCCTGCCTCCGCCGGCGCCGGGGGTGAGGGAATCCAGCACCACGACCGTCGCGTCCGGGTGGTCGACGTGGTAGTACGCCGAGAAGCCGCCGCCCAGCCAGGGCGTGCCGCCGAAGAGGTCGAGCATCGACTCCCGGTCGTCGTGGTTGCCGGTCGCCAGGTGCACCGGCAGCGGGAATCGGCCGATGATCTCGCGCAGCGCAGCGTACTCGTCGGGGCGGCCGTGGTCGACCAGGTCGCCGGTGATGACCACGCAGTCCGGACGGGGCCGCAGCGCCAGCACCCGGCCGAGCGCGCGGTGCAGCCCGGCGGCCGGTTCGGCGGCGAGCACGCCGGTGGTCACGTGCGGATCACTGAGCTGGGCGATGAGCATCCGTGCCTCCACTCGACCGGGACCTTCACGCTATCGTCCACGCGCCGGCCAGCGCGGCCTCCACACCCACCGGCCGCGTCCACACCCTGTGGATGGCACATGTGTACGAAGACGGTGAGCGATCTTGGTTACCGGCGGGTCACTCGCTGCTGAGTACGCTTGATCCTCACGCCCCGGCACCGGCCGGCCCCTCCCCTACCTGGAACGACGTACGAGTGGATCACCAGCGAGTCATCCGTGCCGTCACGGTCCGCCTGCCGATGGCGTCGACCGCCGTTGAAGCCTGCCAGTGGACCGTCACCGCGCTCGCCCGGCACACCCCGGCCACCATCTCCGTCCTGCTCCAGGTCCACGACCGGCTGCGCTGCGTCGCGGCGACCGGCTCCTGGCAGGTCTTCTCGACGGTGCCCCCGAAGACCGGCATCGTCGGTCGGGTCTACGCCTCCGGCGAGACCGCGGTCGTCCCCGACGTCGCGGCGGACCCGGACTACCTCCCGGTGCGCCCCGACGTCACCGCCGAGGTCTGCGTACCGGTGCTCGACCCGGCGGGCCGACCGGTCGGCGTGCTCGACCTGCAGTGGTGCGAGCCGGTCGAGCTGGCCCCCTGGCGGGAGACCGCCGAACGGCTGGCCGCCCGGCTGGGCGCCCGGATCGTGGCGCTGGGCGGGCCACCGGCGGAGAGCCGGAGCGAGAAGCTGCTGCGGCACGCCGCCGCGCTGACCTCCGCGCCGACCGAGGAGGACCTGTGGGCCGCGGCGCTCACCGCGGCCCGTGACGTGTCGACCCTCTCCGCTGCCGCGCTGGTGCTCGCCGGCCGGCTCGGCACCCCGGCGGCCGCCCCGAGCGAGCTGGAGACCCGGATCCGGGCCGAACTGGTCGAGGCGGGCCCCGGCGCGCTCGACCGGATGACCAGCCGCGCCCACCGCCACGGCGCGGGTTACACGCTGGGCGAGGCGGGGCACCCGCCGACCGTGGACTACGCCCCGCTGGCCCGCGCCGGCGTACGCACCCTGGTCGCGGTGCCGGTCGGCCCGCCGGACACCGGCGGGGTGCTGCTGGTCGCCGACGAGCGGCTGCTGTGCCCCAACCCGACCACCGTCAACCTGGTGGAGCTTCTCGCCGGCCAGGCGTGGAGCTGCCTGGACCGGCTGCGCACCCTGGCCCGGCTCCGTGAACAGGCCAGCTCCGACCCACTGACCGGGTTGCGGCATACCGGGCCGTTCGGCCAGCGGATCGCCACGGCCACCCCCGGGCGTACGGCCCTGCTGGCGATCGACGTGGACGGCTTCAAGACCGTCAACGACACGTACGGCCACCAGGCCGGTGACCGGGTGCTGATCGGGCTGGCCAGGGCGTTGGAGGGGGCACTGCGGCAGGGCGACGAGCTTTACCGGATCGGCGGCGACGAGTTCGTGGCGGTGATCGAGGTGAACCGCCCCGAGGAGGCGGTCCGGATCGCCGAGCGGCTCACCGAGGCGGCCCGGCGCACCGGCCGCACCATCAGCGTGGGGGTCGCCCTACCCCGCCCCGGCGAGTCCCCGGAACTCACCCTCCGCCGCGCCGACCAGGCTCTCTACGCCGTCAAGCGCCACGGCCGCGACGGCGTCCGCCTCGCCCCCGCCTGAGACGTAAGCCGTGTCAGTGGGGGGTCAGTTCGGTGGCGAGGAGTTCGGCGATCTGGGCGGTGTTCAGGGCCGCGCCCTTGCGGAGGTTGTCGCCGGTGACGAAGAAGTCCAGGGCGCGCGGGTCGTCGATGGCGCGGCGGATGCGGCCTACCCAGGACGGGTCGGTGCCGACGGCGTCGATCGGCATCGGGAACTCGCCGGCGGCCGGGTCGTCGACCAGGATCACCCCGGGCGCGTTGCGCAGCACCTCGCGCGCGCCCTCGGCGTCGACCTCGGTGGCGAAGACCGCGTGCACCGCGACCGAGTGGCCGGTCACCACCGGCACCCGTACGCAGGTGGCGGAGACCTTCAGGTCGGGCAGCCCGAGGATCTTGCGCGACTCGTTGCGCAGCTTCACCTCCTCCGACGACCAGCCGCCGTCGGCGAGCGAGCCGGCCCACGGCACCACGTTCAGCGCCAGCGGCGCGGGGAACGGGCCGAGCTCGTCGCCGACCGCCTGACGGACGTCGCCGGGACGGGAGCCGAGCACCCGGTCGCCGGCGATCTTGGTGAGCTGGGTGTGCAGAGTGTCCACGCCGGCCTGGCCGGCACCGGAGACCGCCTGGTAGGAGGCGAGCACCAGCTCGCGCAGCCCGTACTCGCGGTGCAGCGGGGCGACCGCGACGATCATCGCGAGGGTGGTGCAGTTGGCGTTGGCGATGATCCCCTTGGGCCGGTTGCGGACCTGCTCGGGATTGATCTCCGGCACCACCAGCGGGACGTCGCGGTCCATCCGGAACGCTCCGGAGTTGTCCACCGCGATCGCCCCACGGCTGACCGCGATCGGGGCCCACTGCGCGGAGACGTCGTCCGGCACGTCGAACATCGCCACGTCGACGCCGTCGAACGCCTCCGGGGTGAGCGCCTGGACGGTGAGTTCCTCGCCCCGGCAGCGCACCCGCTTGCCCACGGAGCGGGCGGAGGCGAGCAACCGGATCTCGCCCCAGACGTTCTTGCGCCCGGTGAGCAGCTCGCACATCACGGTGCCGACGGCACCGGTCGCTCCGACCACGGCCAGGGTGGGCAGCGACGCCATGCGCGCTACCGTCCCGTCCCCGCGTAGACGACGGCCTCGGTCTCGCCGCCGAGGTCGAAGGCCTCGTGGATGGCACGGACGGCCGCGTCGAGGTCGGTGTCGCGGCAGACCACGGAAACCCGGATCTCCGACGTGGAGATCATCTCGATGTTCACGCCGGCCTGACCGAGGGCGGCGAAGAAGCCGGCCGCGACCCCCGGGTGCGACCGCATGCCGGCGCCGATCAGCGACACCTTGCCGACGTGGTCGTCGTAGAGCAGGCCCTTGAACTTGACCGACTCCTGGATCTTGCTGAGCGCGGCCATGGCGGTCGGGCCGTCGGTCTTGGGCAGGGTGAAGGAGATGTCCGTACGCCCGGTGCCCTCGGTGGAGACGTTCTGCACGATCATGTCGATGTTGATCTCGGCGCCGGCCACGGTGTCGAAGATCCGCGCGGCGGCGCCCGGCTCGTCGGGCACCCCGACGATCGTGATCTTGGCTTCGCTGCGGTCGTGGGCGACCCCGGTGATCAGTGCTTGCTCCACAGGAAGGTCCTCCATCGATCCGGTGACCATCGTGCCGGTGTTGGTCGAGTATGACGAACGGACGTGGATCGGCAAGCCCGCCCGGCGCGCGTACTCCACGCTACGCAGGTGCAGCACCTTCGCGCCGCAGGCGGCCAGCTCCAGCATCTCCTCGTAGGTGATCTGCTTGATGTGCCGGGCGTTCGGCACGATCCGCGGGTCGGCGCTGAAGATGCCGTCGACGTCGGTGTAGATCTCGCAGACGTCCGCGTGGAGGGCGGCGGCCAGCGCCACCGCCGTGGTGTCCGACCCGCCCCGGCCGAGCGTGGTGACGTCCTTGGTGTCCTGCGAGACGCCCTGGAAGCCGGCGACGATGACCACCGCACCCTCGTCGAGCGCGCCCTTGAGCCGCCCCGGGGTGACGTCGATGATCCGCGCCTTGCCGTGTACCGAGGTGGTGATCACGCCGGCCTGCGAGCCGGTGAACGAGCGGGCCTCGTACCCGAGGTTGTGGATGGCCATGGCGAGCAGCGCCATGGAGATCCGCTCACCGGCGGTGAGCAGCATGTCCAGTTCCCGGCCCGGCGGCAGCGGGCTGACCTGGTTGGCCAGGTCGAGCAGCTCGTCGGTGGTGTCGCCCATCGCGGAAACCACCACCACGACGTCGTCGCCGGCCTTGCGGGCGGCGACGATGCGCTCGGCCACCCGCTTGATCCGCTCGGCGTTGGCGACGGAGGACCCGCCGTACTTCTGCACCACGAGTGCCACGACGGTGCACTCCCCTCCCAGCGACGACCCTGAGCGTGCCGGCGCCGCCGGGTTGCGGGCCGGCGGCGCGTGTCGGACGTGTTCAGCGTATCGGGCGGCCCGCGCCGCCGGGTCGGGTGATCCCACCATCCGGCCCGGCGGCGGCGGTGGGGTGGGGCACGACACGCCGGGCCCGCCCCGCCGCAGGGGTCCCCGCGCGCCGCGGCGGCACCGGAGAATGTCCGGGTGCACGCCCACCTCCCCCGGACCGGACCCACGGCCGCGACCAGCCCGCCGGGGCGTACGCCCCGGCGCCTGGCCGGCCCGCTCGCGCTCGCCCTGCCGGCGCTGCTCGCCGCCTGCACCGCCGACGCACCGGAGGCGGTGCCGCCGACCCCCACCACGGCGCCCGCCCCGGTCGGGCTGGACCCGGCGCGGGACGAGCTGGCCGCCCTCGCCGCGGCGGCGCAGGACCGGCACCTGGTCGCCGGCTACACGCTGCGCACGCCCGGCGCCCCGGACCGCACCGTCCTGGTGACCCTCGCCACCGACGGCACCTGGCGGGTCGACGTGCCCGGCGGCGCGCTGGGCGGCACCGCCGACGTGTCGTACGCCGTCACCGCGGACGGGCTGTTCCAGTGCGCCCTGCCCTCGGCCACGCGACCCGGGACGCCCGGCTGCGTACGCCTCGGCGACCGCGACGACGCGGTGCCCCGGCGGCTGGACCCCCGGGTGCAGCACCCCTTCACCGACTGGCTGGGCGTGCTGACCGACCGACGGGCCCCGCTCGCCGTGTCGCCCGCCCAGCCACCGCCCGGCGCGACCGGCTCCTGCTACTCGGTGGAGACCACCTCGACCTCGATCAACGCGCCACTGGACGCGGGCATCTACTGCTTCGCCCCGGACGGCACGCCCACCGCCGTGCGGACCGCCACCGGCACGCTGGTCCTGGCCGGTCCGCCCGGGCCGGCCCCGGCGACGGTGCAGCTCGCCGGCCCGGTGATGGACGGCGAGCCACTGGGCACGGCGACGCCGGACCCGACTGCGAGCCCGAGCGCGGGAACGTTCTGACCCTGATCCCGTTACGGGTGGTGTTGCCCACATTCGTCCACCCCACCTCATGGTGCAAATCGCCCATAGGGGATAGTCCTCGCATGGCCGACCTCACCTCGCTGCTCGCGTTCCGCTGGAGCCCCCGATCCTTCGACCCGACCGCCGAGCTGACCCCGGCCGAGGCGTCGGCCCTGCTGGAAGCGGCCCGCTGGGCGCCCTCGGCGGGCAACGGCCAGCCCTGGCGGTTCGCGCTCGGGCACCGCGACGACGACACCTGGAAGCGGATCCTGGTCAACCTGCCCGAACGCGACCAACGATGGGCGGCCCGGGCCTCGGCCCTGCTGCTCGCCGCCCACCTGAGGCCGGACGCCGAGCCCGCCAGGTACGCCGCCTACGACCTGGGCCAGGCCGTCGCCCACCTGACCGTGCAGGCCACCGCGCTCGGCCTGCACGTGCGCCAGGTGCTCGACCTCGACCGGGCCGGCCTGGTCGAGGCTGCGCTGCTCGCGGACGGTCGGCGGGTCGTCCCGCACCGAGATCCAGGTGAACGCCGCCAGCAGTACCGCCCAGGCCACGGTCGCGACGAGCAGCCAGCGCGGCCACCGCCGGGGCGACGTCGGCTGGTCGGGACCGGTCGGCGGGGCGTACCCCGGGTAGACGACACCGCTCACCCGCTCATCGTGTCACGCGGCGGCGGGCCACCGGCCGCCGCGTCACCGCCCCGGCGTCCCCTCGTCTTCCCGGAGCCACCATCACGGCGCCGCCCCAATCGGGGCCGGCCGCTCGCGCTCTGGGTGCAGTTGTTGTCGCTCCAGCGGCGACAACTGCACCCGAAGGAGTGCGAGCGGACCGCGACGCGTGGCCCGCCCCTCGCGGACGAGGATGCGGGCCACGCGGCGGTCAGAGCGTGGGTCAGGCCAGGGCCACCGTGACGGCCACCTCGTTGATGCCCCGGCCGGCGGTCACCGAGGTGTCGCCGTTGCCATGCCGGGAGAGTGCCCGCAGGGTCCAGGTGCCCGGCGCGGCGAAGAACCGGAACTGCCCGGCCGGGGAGGTGACCACCTCGGCGGTGAACTCGCCGGTGGCGTCGAGCAGGCGGACGTACGCACCGGGCACGACCTCGCCCTCGCCGGAGCGGACGACACCGGTGATGACGGTCTCCTTCTCCAGGTCGAGGCTGGCGGGCAGCGGGGCGGCCTGGTCGGGAGCGGCGCAGCCGGCAGCGGTAGGAGCGGTCATGGCTCAGGCCTCCCCGGGCTCGTCGCCGAGCGCGACCGGCACGCCGACCAGCGAGCCGTACTCGGTCCAGGATCCGTCGTAGTTCTTCACGCTGCGGTGGCCGAGCAGCTCTTGGAGCACGAACCAGGTGTGCGAGGAGCGCTCGCCGATCCGGCAGTAGGCGATGGTCTCCCTGCTGTCGTCCAGCCCCGCGTCGGCGTAGATCTTGCGCAGCTCGTCGTCGGACTTGAAGGTGCCGTCCTCATTGGCCGCCTTGGACCACGGCACACTGATCGCGGTGGGCACGTGGCCGGCCCGCTGCGCCTGCTCCTGCGGCAGATGGGCGGGGGCGAGCAGCCGGCCGGCGTACTCGTCGGGGCTGCGCACGTCGACCAGGTTCTTGGTGCCGATCGCGGCGACCACCTCGTCGCGGAAGGCGCGGATCGAGGTGTCCGGCTGCTGCGCCACGTACTGGGTCCGCGGGCGGGTCACCACGTCCTTGACCAGCGGGCGGGCGTCCAGCTCCCACTTCTTGCGGCCGCCGTCGAGCAGCTTGACGTCGCGGTGGCCGTAGAGCTTGAAGTACCAGTACGCGTACGCGGCGAACCAGTTGTTGTTGCCGCCGTAGAGGATGACGGTGTCGTCGTTGCTGATGCCGCGCTCGGAGAGCAGCGCCTCGAACTGACCCTTGTTGACGAAGTCCCGGCGCACCGGGTCCTGCAGGTCGGTCTTCCAGTCCAGCTTGATGGCGCCGGCGATGTGGCCGGTGTCGTAGGCCGACGTGTCCTCGTCGACCTCGACGAAGACGACGCCCGGGGCGTCGAGGTTCTTCTCGGCCCACTCGGCCGAGACCAGTGCGGTGTCGCGACTCATCAGATCACTCCCTGGTGAGGATGGATGGTGAGCCAGCGCGCGGAGATCGATGAAATGTGAGTGTCGCACCACGCGCGGGACCCAGAGCTAGGAACGGATCACGGGTTCGTGCGACGGCGCCGCTGCCGGGCGTGCGGTGGGAGAGCACCGAGAGGGTACGCGGACCCTGAGTGCCGCTGACCGCCTCAGGCGGCCGAGGACAGCCCCGCCGTCAGATGACGGGGCGACACAGGCAGGTGGCCACGCGGCACAGGTCGACCGCGCGCCGTTTGGTGAGGAGCGTCCCCATGAGCAGGGAGCCTACCAGCCGTCGTGGGGACCGCCACCGAGCCGACCACCATCCGGGACACCGCCGGTCACCCGGCCTCCCCGGCCGGTGGCCGCGCCCCGCCTCCGCCGGGCTCAGCCCACGGCGTTGATCGGCACGTTCCGCGCGTCCGCGGTCACCGCCAGCCCTTCGGGCAGCGGGCGGACCTCGCGGACGGCGAGCTGGAACGGCAGGTCGGGCAGGGGCACGTCGACCGAGATGCCCTGGGCGTAGTTGTTCAGCAGCGTCCGGGCCAGCGGCACGTTCGGCAGCCCTTCGGCGTTCAGGTCGTTGAACCGGAGCGCCACCTGCCCCTGCTCGCGGACGGTGATGTCGGCGGTGCCGGTGACGGTGAGCCGCTGGCCGAGGATGTCGACCGGGGCGGTGACGGCGAGCTTGCCGCCCTGCTCGCCGAGGGTCAGCCCGGGGCGGTCGAGCAGCTTGGCCAGGCTGTCGTAGCTGATGGTGCCGGTGCCGGCGACGGTCTCGGCGATCACGTCGCCCCGGCCGGAGCGGAGGGTGTCCAGGGACGCCTGGACGTTGCGGGCGTCCACGTCAAGCGTCGGCAGGCTGACCGCGTCGCCCTGCACCGACCCCCGCACCTCGCGCAGTCTGATGGTGATGCGCTCGTAGCGGCCATCGAGCACCTGGGTGAGGAACGGGAAGCCGCCGACCTCGACCTCCGGCGGGGAGGATTGGGCGTCCTGCCGGGCGACCTGCTGCCGCACCTGGTCGGCGATGGCGCGCTCAGCCACCCCGGCCGCCACCCGGTCAGCCACCACCAGCAACCCGACCAGCACCAGCAGCAGGACGACGAGGGCGACGAGCACCTTGCGCCCACGCCGCCGGGGCCGCTCCTGGTACACGTAGTCCTGCGCCACACCGCCTCCTGTCTCCGTGCCGGGTGCCGCGAAACGGCCCCACCGGTGGTACCCGAACCGGGAAATCCTCAATCGGGCGTTAGAGAACCAGCTTGCACATGGCGTACGCCGCCGGCGCGGCCAGGGCGAAACCGCCGAGCGGGCCCTGCATGTGCCGGGCCACCCACATGGTCGGCAGCTCCCCCGCCATCAGCCGGCCTGCCTCGGCGTACCCGACCGCGAGGTCGGCCAGCACGGCGGCGACCGCCGCCACCAGCCCGATGATCGCGGCCTTGGTGGGGGTGAAGGGGGTGACCAGGTAGCTGCCGAGGACTGCGCTGACCAGGGTACCGACCATGGCGCCGACGACCACGCCCGCCGCGCCTCGGGGCACCTGGGGCGCCAGCCGCGGCCAGGGCGCCACCGCGTCGGTGAGCCGGGCGATGGTGAGCGCGACGCCACTGGCGGTGAGGCAGACGGTGATCGCCTGGGTGCCCGCCGGGATCCGGCTGAGCACGATGAGCGTGGCGAAGGCGACCACGCCGACCACGATGAGCAGGGTGGTGCCGAGCGAGTCGGTCACCCGTACCCGGTCGACCCGGCGGACCAGCTGGCCGAGCACCCCGAGGAGGAACCCGCCCGCCGCGACGTAGCCGAGCGGCGCGAGGCCGGCGATGTCCGTCTGCACGGCGGCGGCGTCGGCGGCCACCGCCACCCCGACGCTGACCAGCGCGACCGTCAGGAACGCGGGCGGTCGCGCGGCCATCGTCCAGGACAGCACGAAGAGCAGTTGGACGCTGAGGATGATGGCCGCGAAGGGCAGCCGGTGTCCCGGGCCGGAGGTCTGCGCCCCGAGCACCAGGCCGACCCCGAGCAGCGCGGCGAACCCGGCGACGGCCAGCGCGAGCGGGCGGCGCACCTCGACCGGGGGCGCCGTCTCCTCTTCGGGCTCGGCACTCGATTCCTCACTGGACCGGCGCGCCGGCTGGCCACCGCGCCGCGCGCGGCGCGGCCCGGTGCGTTCCCGCCGGTCGCCGTCGTCGTCCACCTGAGGGCCGGTACGCGGCGCCGGCGGCTGGCCTGCTGGCGGACCGGCCGGTGCGGGGCGCGGCCCGTCCGACCACGGATCACGGCCGGTCTCGGGGGAGCTGGAGGGAAACACGCCCCGATCGTGCCAGACCGGCCGCCCAACCCGGAGGTCACGGTTTCGGCAACGTTAAAACCTGATGCGCGATCAGGGGCAAGCCGGGCAAACGGGAAAGGGCGCGAAGGTCAAGCCGGGGCGATCGGTTACGCTCAAGCCGTTACCCGCCCGTCAGCGACGCCGGGACCAGGCAAGTTCTCAGCGCCACACCCCGCGAGGAGTGCCGCTGGTCGCGCGCGGCCGTGGGCCGCCGGGACGGAGGTGATCGTGGAGATCCTGCTGCTGGTGACCGCGCGCGCAGGGGAACCATCCGCTGTGCTGCCGGCACTGGACCTGCTGCCGCACTCGGTCCGCACCGCGCCGCGCGACGTCCGCACCCTGGTCGCCGGCCCCAGCCCGGACGCCGTGCTCGTCGACGCCCGCTCCGAGCTGAGCGAGGCCCGGGCCACCTGCCGGATGCTGCACGCCACCGGGCTCGGGGTGCCGCTGGTCGCGGTGGTCACCGAGGCCGGGCTGATCGCGCTCAACGCCGACTGGGGCGTCGACGACGTCATCCTCGCCTCCGCCGGCCCAGCCGAGGTGGAGGCCCGGCTGCGGCTCGCCGTCGGCCGGCTGAGCAACACCACCGCCGGGGCCGGCGGCTCCATCCGGGCCGGCGAGCTGACCATCGACCCCGACACCTACGCCGCGAAGCTCAAGGGCCGCCCGCTGGATCTGACCTACAAGGAGTTCGAGCTGCTGAAGTTCCTGGCCCAGCACCCGGGCCGGGTCTTCACCCGCGACCAGCTGCTCCGCGAGGTCTGGGGGTACGACTACTTCGGCGGCACCCGCACCGTCGACGTGCACGTCCGGCGGCTGCGGGCCAAGCTCGGCTCCGAGTACGAGTCGATGATCGGCACCGTCCGCCAGGTCGGTTACAAGTTCGTGGTGCCGCCGTCCCGGTCGCTGCCGGAGGCGGAGCCCGCGCCGCTGCCCGTCTGACCTTCGCACCCTAGAAGGAAAGCGTTACGTTTGCCCTTTTTGCGCGTCTCGCCGGCTCTATTCTGAATGCCGGTTTCGCGAGGAAGGGGCGATGGTGCACGCATCTATCACGGGAGCAGCGGCGGGCCGACCAGGGCGGGACCGCTGATGCGGATCTCCCCGGCCACCCGCGCCGCCGGCGTCGTCACGCTGGTGGTGGCCGCTCTACTCGGCTCCGCGTACGCGCTGGGGCGCAGCCTGATTCCCGATCCGCCCCGGCGCGACAGCGGGGTCACGACCAGTGCGGAACGCCCGCACGACGCCGACCAGCCGCCGGTGGACGACTCCCGCCGGCGCGACCTCGACGGCGGGCCGGCCGCGGCCGGCCAGGACGGTTCCGGGCGCGACGGCGCGAGCCCGTCCCCCGACGACGACCCGGCCGAGGGCGCCTTCGGCACCCGGAGCACCACCGGCACCGCGACCGTGGCGCTGACCTTCGACGACGGGCCCGACCCGCAGTACACCCCGCAGGTGCTCGCCGTGCTACGCGAACACCACGTCACGGCCACCTTCTGCGTGGTCGGCGAAAACGCGCAGGCCCACCCGGACCTGATCCGGGCGATCGTGGCCGACGGGCACACCCTGTGCAACCACACCTGGGACCACGACGTGACCCTCGGCGCCCGGTCGCCGGACCGGATCCGGGCCGACCTGCTGCGCACCGCCGAGGCGATCCGCGCCGCGGTGCCCGACGCCCCGATCGCCTACTACCGCCAACCCGGAGGCGCGTGGACGTACTCGGTGGTGGCGGTGGCGAAGGAACTCGGGATGATCCCGCTGCACTGGACGGTGGACCCGTCGGACTGGCGGGCGCCGGGAGCCGGCCGGATCGCCGCGACCATCCTCACCGCCGTGCGGCCCGGCTCGGTCGTGCTGCTGCACGACGCCGGCGGCGACCGGCAGGGGACCGTCGACTCGCTGCCGCGGATCCTGCGCGACCTGACCAGCCGGTTCCAGGTGGAGGCCCTGCCGGCCGACCCGACGTGAGTCCCGTCCGGGCCCGGGGACGGCGGCCGGCCACCGGCCCCCGACTACGGTGACGGCATGAGCAGCGCCGAACCGACCAGCGCCCAGGTGACCCGGACCGACCGACTCGGCCCGACGGAGGCGGCCGACGTGCTGGCCCTCGCACGCACCGCCGGCGACGCCGACGGGGCTGACCCGCTCGACGAGCACGTCCTGCTCCGGCTGAGGGATCCCGAGGCCCCGGCCGTGCACCTGACCGCCCGCGCCGACGACGGCTCGCTGGCCGGGTACGCCCACCTGGACACCACCGACCCCGCGACCGGGGTCGGCGTGGAGTTGGTCGTGCACCCGGCGTACCGGCGCCGCGGGACGGGGCGGGCACTGGCCCGTGGGGTGCTCGCCGCGGCCGACGGCCCACTGCGGGTCTGGGCGCACGGCGACCACCCGTCGGCCGCCGCGCTCGCCGTCGACCTGGGCTTCGGTCGGGCCCGGGTGCTCTGGCAGCTGCGCCGCCCGCTGACCGCCCCGGTCCCCGAGCCGCGGCTGCCCGACGGGGTGGCGCTGCGCGCGTTCCGCCCGGGCCTCGACGACGAGGCGTGGCTGGCGCTCAACGCGCGGGCCTTCGCCGAGCATCCGGAGCAGGGCCGATGGTCCCCCGCCGACCTGCGGGTACGTCTCGCCGAACCGTGGTTCGACCCGGCCGGCTTCCTGCTCGCCGTCGAGGAGTCCACCGGTCGGCTGCTCGGCTTCCACTGGACGAAGGTGCACGAGCGCCCCGGCTCGGCCCGCATCGGCGAGGTCTACGTGCTCGGGGTGGACCCGTCCGCGCACGGCGGCGGACTGGGCAAGGCGCTGACCGCGGCAGGCCTGGCGTACCTGCGGGACCGGCGTGGTCTCGACCGGGTCATGCTCTACGTCGACGAGTCGAACACCGGCGCGGTCGCCCTCTACGAGCGGCTCGGTTTCGCGCGCTGGTCGGCACACGTCAACTACCGGCTGGGCTGACCGGCGGCCGGGCCGGACGACGCGTCCCAGGCCGGTGGCGACCCGCCTCTCGGTGAGCGCGCGCAGCCGGGCCAGCCGGGTGTCGCCCGGGTCGCCTCGCCGTCGCGCGCCCGCGCACCGCTGCCGCTGGCCGCACGACAGGCTTCGACGGCACCCGGGGCTGATCAGCCCAGGACGAAACGGGGACTGCCGTGGGGCGGGAGGTCGAGTCGGGGGGTGACCGGAGTGGCCGCGTCGCGGCCGGCCGCCGCCCGGGCCACGCCGGCCAGGTCGCCGCAGGCCGCGACCTGGGCCAGGGTGACGAGGGTGGGCGGCAGCATGGTCAGCTCGCCCGCCTCGGCCCGGACGCGGGCCTCCGCCGGGCGGATCCACAGGGTGTGGTCGGCCTCGCCGGAGACGTCCCGGGTCCGCTGCCCCTCGGGCAGCAGCGCGACGAAGAAGTACGTGTCGAAGCGGCGCGGCTCGAACTCCGGGGTGATCCACCGGCTCCACGGCAGCAGCAGGTCCGAGCGGAGGGTGAGCCCCCGCTGCGCGAGCAGGTCGGCGAAGCCGGTCCGGCGCTGCTCCAGGGCAACCCGGGCCACCTCCCAGTCGTCCCCACTGACGTCGCCCACCACGGTCCCGGCGTCCGGGCCGGCGAGCAGCACGCCGGCCTCCTCGAAGACCTCCCGGGCCGCGGCGCAGACCACCGCCTGGGCGGCGTCCGGGGCGACCCCCAGCCGCTCGCCCCAGTTCCGCGGCACCGGTCCGGCCCAGTCCAGGTGCGCCTGCGAATCCGACCGGTCGACGCCGCCGCCGGGGAAGGCGTACATCCCGCCGAAGGCCATCGCGGCGACCCGCCGGATCAGGTACACCTCGAATTCGGTGCCGGCCGGACGGAGCAGCAGCACAGTGGCAGCGACCCGGGGCACCGCCGGGACGCCGCCCTCGGCGCGGAACCGGCGCGCGTGCTCCACCAGCGCCGGCGGTGCGGGGAAGCCGTCGCTGTCGATCGTCATGCGGCGAGCCTAGTCCCGACCGGTGGATCATCCGAGCCGCAGTCGAATGATCTTCGCTAGCCTGGCCGGCATGACTCGATGGGGAATCCTGGCCACCGGCCACATCGCCGGCCGGTTCGCCGAAGATCTCCGGCTGGTGCCGGGCGCCGAGCTGGTCGCCGTCGGCTCACGGACCGCCGAGAGCGCGGAACGCTTCGCCAGCCGGCACGGCATCCCGCGGGCGTACGCCTCCTGGACGGAACTGGCCGCGGACGCCGACCTGGACGTGGTGTACGTCGCCACCCCGCACGCGGCGCACCACGAGGCGGCGCTGACCTGCCTGCGGGCCGGGCGGGCGGTGCTGCTGGAGAAGCCGTTCACCCTCGATCTGGCCACCAGCGTCGAGCTGGTCGACGCCGCCCGCGCGGCCGGCGTCTTCCTGATGGAGGCCATGTGGATGCGGACCAACCCGGAGGTCCGGCGGGTCTGCGAGCTGGTCGCCGACGGGGCGATCGGCACGGTGACCAGTGTGCGGGCCGACTTCGGGGTGGCCGGGCCGTTCCCACCGGAGCACCGGATGCGGGCTCGCACCCTGGGCGGTGGGGCGCTGCTGGACCTGGGCGTGTACCCGGTGAGCCTGGCCCACCTGCTGCTCGGGGTGCCGCAGCACGTGCACGCCTGGGCGAAGCTCAGCCCGGAGGGCGTGGACGAGAACACCGGCATCGTCCTCGGCTACGACTCGGGCGCGGTCGCCACCCTGGGCTGCGGCATGGTCGGGGCGACTCCGGTGGTCGCCGCGATTACCGGGACCGGTGGCCGGATCGAGCTGCCTGAGCCGTTCTTCCGGCCGGGGTCGGTGACCCTGCACCGGGCCGGCGCGGAGCCGGAGACGATCCCCGCCGACCTGGCCGGCGGCGGCTACCAGTACGAGGCGCTGGAGGTGCAGCGCTGCCTCGCCGGCGGCCTGCTGGAGAGCCCGCTGGTCCCGCACACCGCCACCCTGGAGGTGATGGCGCTGCTCGACCGGATCCGCACGCGGATCGGGGTGGACTACCCCTGAGCCACCGGAGGGCCCCGCCCTGGTGTGCGGCGGGGGCCCTCCGGGTGGCCGGTCAGCTGAAGAAGGGACGGACCAGGAAGTACATCAGGGCGCCGATGGAGCCGGCGGCGGGGAAGGTGAGGATCCACGCCCCGATGATGTTGCCGGCGACGCCCCAGCGCACGGCGGAGAGCCGCTTGGTGGCACCCACACCCATGATCGCCGAGGTGATCGTGTGGGTGGTCGAGATCGGGGCCCCCAGGACCAGCGCGTTGAAGTAGAGCACCGAACTGGCCACGGTCTCGGCCGCGAAGCCCTCCGGCGGCCGCAGGTCGATGATCTTCCGACCGAGGGTCCGGATGATCCGCCAGCCTCCGGCGTAGGTGCCCGCCGCGAGCACGGCGGCGGAGGTCCAGAACGCCCACTCCGGGATGAAGGTCGCGTCGTCCTGGTAGCCACCCACGTAGAGGGCCAGCACCACGATGCCGATGGTCTTCGCGGCGTCCTGCATGCCGTGGCCGACCGACATGGCCGCCGCGGACGCGGTCTGCGCCCAGCGGAAGCCCCGGTTGAGCTTGCCCGGGTGCCCCCTCCGGAAGATCCACTGCACGGCGATCATCACGACGTAGCCGAGCAGGAAGCCGACCATCGGCGAGAGCACCATCGGGATGATGACGCTCTCCCCGATGCCGCTCCAGAGCACCGTGCCGGCGGCGGCCATGGTCGAGCCGACCAGGCCGCCGATCAACGCGTGCGAGGACGACGACGGCAGGCCGAAGTACCAGGTGATGAGGTTCCAGACGATGGCACCGATCACGCCGGCGAAAACGATGCCGAGGCTGGCCTGACCGGTGGGAAGTTTCACCAGGCCGCTGCCGACGGTCTTGGCGACCTCGGCGCCGAAGTGGGCGCCGATGAAGTTGCCGACCGCCGCCATGGCCAGGGCCACCCGGGGTGTCAGGGCCCGGGTGGAGATGCTGGTCGCGATCGCGTTGGCGGCATCGTGGAAACCGTTGGTGTAGTCGAACGCCAGGGCCACCGCGATCACCGCCAGCACGGCGATGAGTTCCGGACTCACAGGATCAGGACTCCTTGACCGCGATGGTCTCGACGGTGTTGGCCACGTGCTCGAAGGCGTCGCAGGCGGCCTCCAGCTCGTCGGCGACCTCCTTCATCTTCAGCACGGTCAGCGCGTCGTACTCGCCGGAGAAAAGGCGGACCAGCAGCATCCGGTACGCCTGGTCACCGTCGTTCTCCAGCCGGTTGCACTCGATCCAGTAGTCCTCGAGGTCCTTCATCGACTTCAGCCGCGGCATCGCCTCGGCGGTCAGCTTCGCCTGCTGGTCGAGGACGTTGACCAGCTCGTGCATCTCCCGCGGCAGCGACGGGAGCTTGGTGAGGCCGTAGAGGTAGAGGAGGTTCCCGACCGCCTCCAGGTGGTCCATCACGTCGTCGAGCAGCGAGCCGAGCCGGTAGATGTCCTCCCGGTCGAATGGCGTGATGAAGGTTGAGTTGATCTTCTTGTACAGCTCGTGGGTGATCTGGTCGCTAGAGTGCTCCACCTCGGTGAGCCGCTCGCTGACCGACTGCACCTCGACCCCGGGCAGGGCCAGCTCGTTGAGCAGCTCGGTGCCCTTCACCAGGTTCTGCGCGGCCCTGGTGAAGAGCTCGTAGAAGGCGCCCTCGTTCGGGCGGAAGGAAAACTTCACAGCACGGACCTCGTCGTGTCGGTGGAAGGGTGGCGGCACCCCGAGGGGGTGCCCGCCTGGGAATGCTAGGAAACGGTGAAACCTGGAATTCGTCGGCCTCCCCCCGGCCAGGCGGCATTCATTGTCCGTTCACCTGCCGTTCATCTCCGACGTTCCCCCACTTCCCAGCAGCCGCTCCCGTTCGTGCCGGACGCCAAAACCGGCAGGCGGATACCCGAGAGCGAACGTGTCGAACGTCTCCCGGACCAGGTGTGCACCGCCCAGTCCCGGCACCACGTGCGGTCCGCCCGCACCATCGCCCGCCGAGCGAACCCTACCCGCGTCGATCATGGAGTTGTGGTGGCCGGTACGCGGCGGTTCAACACCTTTTGGAAGGCACCACAACTGCATGATCCACCAGCTTCGGGGCTGTCTCTTATACACTTCTGACGCTGCCGACGAAGCTAGA
>NZ_POUB01000093.1 GCF_003236335.1 Micromonospora deserti | reverse complement strand
GGGTGCGGTGGCGAGGTTCGACGGGTACGGGTCGCGGGGCGGGACGGCGCGCCTCAGCCGGGCGGCGGCGCCCGGGACGCGCGGGGGCCCGGAGCGGTCGCGCCCGGCGCCCGCAGCGGATCGCCCGACCGGGTGGCCGGGGCACCCGCCGGGACCGGCGCGGCGGTGACGGCCGCCGGAGCGTCGGCGTGGACCGCCCCGGCGGTGACCGGGTCGCCGGCCGGAGAGACTTCCGCCTTCGCGGCGGCCCCGCCCCCGCCCACCGCCACGGGGCAGGTCGGGGCGGCGGCGGACGCGTCGCACGTGGCCGCGGACGACGGCGCGCCGGCCGACGGGAGTGCGCCGGCGCCGAGGGCGAACGCGACCGCGACGGCGAAGCCGGTCAGTAGCCGCGCGGCCCACCGCGCCACCCACCACAGGGGACAGGTGAGCGCGACGGGAAGCACGCGACCACGCTATCCGGAATTCCGCAGGCCCACACCGCCCGCCGGGCGTGTCGCCCCGGCCGCGCCGGCCACCGTGGACCGGGTCAGCGCGTGTCGACGTACGCCGGTCGGTGGTCGACCTCGGGGTCGGCGGTGCGGGGGCGCGGCACGGCGCGCTCCCCCACCGCGGTGCCGCGGCGCCGGTCGCCGGCCGCCGGACCGGAGCCCTCCGGCGCGACCCGGTTTCGCCGGCGCGGCGCGAGCAGGCGCATCGCCGGCGTCTCCACGAACCGGTGCAGCAACCCGGCGAGCGCCAGGGTGACCAGCAGGAAGCCGAGCACCACCGCCGGCCCCCACCAGCCGCGGAACCCGACCCCCCAGTCACCGGTGAGCCGGAGCACGGTCACCATCACGAAGACGTGCACCAGGTAGAAGGCGAAGGAGACCTCGCCGAGCCAGAGCATCGGGCGGGACCGCCACGGCGAGCGCCGCCCGCGCACGTCGGCGTCCGCCGCCGCGGTGATGACCAGGATGTACGCGACGGAGAGCAGCGCCGCCCACAGTTCGGCCCGGATCCACTGCGCCGCGACCACCCAGGTGGCCACGAAGACCAGGCTGGCCAGCGGCAGCCCCGGCCCCCGCCACCGGCCGCGCCGCATCAGCTCGGCGGCGGCCACGCCCATCCAGAACTCCAGCGACCGCACCGGCGGGAAGACCTGGGTGAACCACCAGCGGCTGGCCTCGGGCACCAGGGCCTGGGCCGGCCAGAGCGCCAGGATCAGCAGCGGCACCGCGACCACCACCGCCCACAGTGCCCACGGCCGGGCCCGGCGGATCAGCGGCAGCGCCAGTGGCAGGCAGAGGTAGAAGAAGAACTCGCAGGACAGCGACCAGCTCACCGTGTTGATGCTGTAGAAGTGACCGGGCCGGGGGTCCCACGCCTGGAGCAGGAAGAGGTTCTCCAGGGCGGCGCCGAGGTCGACCGGGTCGGCGAACCAGAATGCGGCCAGCAGCGCCAGCCCCCAGAGCACCACGTGGTTGGGCCAGATCTTGGCGACCCGGCGCCGCCAGAACCGCCGCCGGGAGTCCCCGGGACGGGCCGACCAGACCAGCACGAAGCCGCTGAGGATGAAGAAGAACTGCACGCCGCTCAGGCCCAGGGTGAACAGCCAGTTCACCACGGCCTGGTGGTCGGGCTCGGCGATGATGCGCATGGTTCCCGCGTGGAACCCGAAGACCAGCAGCGCGGCGATCCAGCGCAGGCCGGTCAGCGACGGCAGCCGGTCGGCGGGGGCCGCGCCCGTCATGCCGGAGTCCCGACCGGGTGCAGAGACAGCACGCATGACTCCCCTCGGCCGCGTCGTCGAACGGCCCCACGGCCGGGCGGCCCGCGGCGGTGCCGCCCGCCGGGCACCCTACCCGCCGCCTGGGCAGGCGCCTGACTGGCCGGTGACGCCACGGTTTCGAGCACCTGTACGCGGAATGTCCGGTGTCCTAGTATTCCGGGACCCGGCAATGGTCGAGAGACGGAGTGCGGATGCACCAACGAATCCTGATGCGGGCGAAGAAGGGCCCGTTCGACGTCTACTCCGCCGAGGAGGCGTTCGAGGGGAACTGGATCGGCGAGAACAACGGCAACCTCGTCTTCAGCCACGCTGCGCACAAGCTGCTCCGGACCGCCACCGCGGAGATCACCTCGACCCAGTTCAAGGTCGATCTGCGCGACGCCGACATGATCAACGAGCGGTACGACGTCTATGTCGTCCCGCTGGCCAACGCCTTCCGGCGCAGCTACGCACACCGCATCGTCACCATGACCCGGCTGATCGAACGGCTGAACATCCCGGTGGTGGTGCTCGGTGTGGGCGTGCAGACCGACGTGACGGGCGACCGGGAGTACCTGCGCCCGCTCGACGACGTGGTCAGCCGCTTCGTTCGGGCGGTGCTGGAGCGTTCACACAGCATCGGCGTACGGGGTGAGATCACCGAGAGCTACCTGCGTGCGCTGGGCTTCTCCGCGGTCGACGTGATCGGTTGCCCGTCGATGTTCCTGCACGGCGACAGCCTGCGGGTGGAGAAGAAGAAGGCGGCCCTGGAGCCGCACGACCGGGTGGCGCTGACCGTCTCCCCGTACGTCAAGTCGATGGCGAAGATCATCGCCCGGCACCACGAGCGGTACCCGAACCTGCGCTACCTGCCGCAGGACCTGAAGACCCTGGGCACGCTGCTCTACGGCGACGCACCGGAGGACCGCGGCAGGTCCAGCGCGATCCCGGTCCACACCTCGCACCCGCTGTTCACCGAGGACAAGGTGCGGATGTTCGTCGACCCGTGGCCGTGGATGGACTACCTCTCCGGGTTCGACTTCGCCTTCGGCACCCGGATCCACGGCACCATCACCGCGCTGATCTCCGGTACGCCGGGCTACCTCTTCGCGCACGACTCGCGCACGCTCGAACTCGCGCGGTACTTCGACATCCCCCACCGCGTGATGAAGGAGGTGCCGGCGGACGTCGACGCCGCCCAGCTCTACGACGAGGCGGACTACACCGCGCTGAACGACGGCCACAAGGCCCGCTTCGAGACCATGCTGTCCTTCCTCGCCAGACACGACCTCGGGCACTCGTTCGCCGACGGCGACAGTGCCGCCCGCTTCGACGCGCAGGTCCGGGCCACCACCTTCCCGCCCGCCGTCCGGCCGGTCGCCGCGACCGCCAAGGACGTGCTGCTGAGCCGGATCGAGTGGCTGCGGGACCGCAACGCCGAGCTGCGGCGGGACGTGGAGACGCTGGAGGAGCAGCGCCTGCGCGCCCGGGTCCGGCGCGCCATCGGCGGGCCGGTACGCCGCATCCTGAACCGTTAACCCGCCGGTCGGCGGCTGTTCGATGACTCCACCTCCGCCGGCCACGTGAGGTTCCGGGTCCGGCCACCCGCGGGGTCGAAGGTGTCGGCGTGGTCATTGAGCCGACGCGCGCGCCGCTGCTCAGCATCGTCGTGCCCGTCCACCGGGTGGAGGCGTACCTCTATCAGTGCCTCGAGTCGATCCGCGCCGACATCCCCGCTGGCGCGGAGGGCGCGGTGCAGCTGGTCACCGTCGACGACGCCTCCCCGGACCGGTGCGGGGAGATGCTCCGGTCGTACGCCGCCGGCCGGCCCGGCGTCCACGTCGTGCAGCTCACCGAGAACGTGGGCCTGGGCCTGGCCCGCAACGCCGGCCTGGAGGTGGCGACCGGCCGGTACGTGTGGTTCGTCGACAGCGACGACTGGCTACCCCCGGGCACGATCCCGGCGGTGCTGGACCGGCTGCGCGAGCACCAGCCGGACGTGCTGATGGTGGACCACCTGCGGGTGCACGAGGGTGGCCGCTGGGAGGTCGACGCGAGCAGCCACCTGCTGCGCGGCGTGCCGGGCGTGGTCCGGCTGGCCGACCAGCCGCAGCTGCTGCGGGTGCAGCACACCGCGTGGAACAAGGTGGTCCGCCGCGCCTTCCTGGACGAGCTGGAGCTGCGCTTCTTCCCCGGCTGGTACGAGGACATCCCGTTCAGCCATCCGCTGCTGATCGGCGCGGAGAAGATCTCGGTGCTGGACCGGGTGTGTTACCTGTACCGCCAGGGCCGGCAGGGCGCCATCACCTCGACCCGCAGCGGCCGGCACTTCGACGCCTTCGACCAGTACGACCGGCTGCTCGACTGGGTGCGGCGACGCCACCCGGACGAGCGGCTGCAGGCCGAACTGTTCCAGCTGATGATCAGCCACTGCCTGGTGGTGGTGGGCAACGACGACCGGCTGCACCCGCACCTGCGCCGGGCGTTCTTCCGCCGGGTGGCCGAGCACTACCGCCGGCATCTGCCCGCCGGCGGCTACCCTCGCCCGGGCGGTGTCGCCGGGCTCAAGCACCGCCTGGTCGGCCGGAACAACTACCTCGCGTACGCGGCGCTGCGGCAGGCGCACCGGGTGGCCGGGCGGCTGCGCCGGTCCGGTGGCGGGGATCCCGCGCGGGACCGGGGATCCTCCGCGCCCGGCGCGTCGGCCGGATCGGAGGCGCCCGACCAGGCCGACGCGCTGGCCGGTCGCGGACCGCGGTGAGCCGGCGGGTCCGGCATCATCCGCCGGGGCCCGACCGCTCCCCGGCGCCCATGTTTTCCAGGTCGTCCACATGGACGACGACGGCAAGGCCGCGCCCAGGCGCGGACGTACCTGAACGGCAGGACGGGACATGACGGCGACACTGAAGATCGGACCGCATGCGGTCGGTGCGGGGGAGCGACCCTTCGTGGTCGCCGAGATGTCCGGCAACCACAACGGTGACCTGGACCGGGCTCTGGCGATCGTGGACGCGGTCGCGGCGGCCGGCGCGCACGCGCTGAAGCTCCAGACGTACCGCCCGGACACGATCACCATCGACGTCGACACCCCCGCCTTCCGCATCTCCTCGGGGCACGAGCTCTGGGGCGGGGAGAATCTCTACCGGCTCTACGAGCGGGCGCACACTCCGTACGAGTGGCACGCCCCGATCTTCGCGCGGGCCCGCGAGCGGGGGTTGACAGTCTTCTCCTCGCCATTCGACGCCACGGCGGTTGAGCTGCTAGAGGAGCTGGACGCCCCGGCGTACAAGATCGCTTCGTCGGAGCTGGTCGACCTGCCGCTGATCCGGCTGGTCGCGAGCACCGGCAAGCCGCTGGTCATCTCCACCGGCATGGCGACGGCCGCCGAGATCGACGCGGCCGTGCGGACCGCCCGGGACGGCGGCGCGGGCGGCATCGTGCTGCTGGCCTGCACCGCCTCGTACCCGGCGCCGCCCGCCGACAGCAACCTGCGCCGTATCCCGGTGCTGGCGGACGCGTTCGGCGTGCCGGTCGGCCTCTCCGACCACACCCCCGGCATCGGGGTGGCGGTCGCCTCGGTGGCGCTGGGCGCCTGCTTCATCGAGAAACACGTGACGTTGGACCGCGCCGACGGCGGCGTGGACTCCGACTTCTCGCTCAACCCGACCGAGCTGGCGGCACTGGTCGCCGAGTCGGGGCGGGCGTACGCGGCGTTGGGTGGCACCGCGATCGGCCCCACCCCGGCCGAGCGTGAGGGGCTGCGTTTCCGCCGTTCCCTCTTCGTGGTGCAGGACGTCCGGGCCGGCGATCCGGTGACCGCCGACAACGTCCGCTCCATCCGTCCCGCCGGCGGCCTGCCGCCGGTGGAGATCGACCGGGTCCTGGGGCGCACCTTCGCCACCGACGTCCCCCGCGGCACCCCGTTGACCTGGGACCTCATCTGACGCTCGTCCCGACCATGCCCGAAGCTCCTGGTCGGCGTCGGCCCCTGTCGCGGCCGACGCCGACCAGGATCTGGGGATAGGGATCACCTACCCGCGGGGCGGGTGGGGCAGCGGCGCGAAGGCGACGGTGACCACGAGGTCGGCCAGGCGCAGGGTGCGCCAGACGGCGGGCGTCTCGGGCGGTACGCCCAGGCCGTGCCGGCGCCACCAGGCGGCCACCGGCACGTCGGCGAGCTTGCAGAAGCACTCCGCCCGGGTCCAGCGGGCCCAGAAGTCGGCCCGGCCGAAGCGACGGGCCAGGGCCGCCGGAACCGGCGCGCCGGCGCGTTCCGCGTCCACCGCCACCCGCCAGCCGGGGGTCGGTGGGCCGTACCACCCGACGCAGCGCCCGTCGTCGAGGTGGCTACGGGTCATCGCGGCGGCCAGCCCGCCCGCGCCGTCCACCCGCAGGTGGCGCTCGGCGGCGGCGAGCAGCGCCGGCACCGGTCGCGGCGGCGCGGCGCGCACCGGCCCGGAACCGACCGCCGGCTCCGCGACACCCACCAGCCCGACCCCGACCGGCCGGCGCCCGGCGTCCGGCCCGGGACCGGCGGGGCGCCCGGGCCGGACGGCCTCGGCCGGCTCAGACGGAGGCGGCACCGTCGACCACGATGACCTGGCCGTTGATGTTGGTCTGCTCGCGCAGCAGCATCCGCACCACCGGGACGACCTCCGCCGGTTCGGTCAGGTGCCCGCTGGGGGTGCGACGCACGATCTGGTCGAGCTGGGTGCGGCCGAGCACCGCGGACATCTCGGAGGCGAAGAAACCCGGGGCCACCGCGTTGACCAGCATCCGGCCGCCCAACTCCCGGGCCAGGGAGCGGGTGGCGGCGTCCATGCCGCCCTTGGTGGCGGAGTACGCGACCAGGCCGGGGAAGCCGCGCTGCGCGCAGATCGAGGTGATGTTGACGATCCGCCCGCGCCGGCCCTGGCCGAGCATCCGCCGCACCAGCAGGCGGGTGAGCTGCAACGGCGCGGTCAGGTTGGTCTCGATGATCCGGGCGATGTCGCCGGTGGCGGTGTGCACGTGCAGGGAGTCCTGCCCGATCGCGGCGTTGTTGACGAGGCCGTCGATGGGGCCGAGCCGCACCTCCGCGTCCCGGACGAACGCCTGCGCGGCGGCGAGGTCGGTGACGTCGACCGGGCCGGCGTGCAGCCGGTCGGGGTGCTCGGCGGCGAGCTTGTCCAGCTCGGGGGTGACGGTACGCGCGAAGGCGGCGACCCGTACACCCCGGTCGAGCAGGTCGGCGACGATGGCGAGGCCCAGCCCGCGGGACCCGCCGGAGACGAGGACCACGGAGGAGGGCGGGACGGGCTGGGGTTCGGCGTGCTCAGACATCGCTCTTCAGGGTCTCCTTGACGGGGATCTCGGTCAGGACGCGGATCCGGCGCGGCACCGCGTGCTCGGGCAGGCGGCCGGCGCACCAGCGCACCAGCGCCGCCTCGTCCAGCGCCTCGCCGACGGCCGGAGCGGCGTGCGGGGTCGGTACCACCTCGGCGACGACCATCCGGCCGAGCACCGGCGCCCGCCGGCCGGTGACCCGGGCCCAGGCCACCCGGGGGTGCGCGGTGAGCACGTCGCGGACCAGCCCGGCGGAGACCTTGCTGCCGCCGACGTTGATCTCGTCGGAGTCGAGCCGGCCGGTGATCAGCACCCGGTCGCCGACCACCTGCACCCGGTCGCCAGTGCGGACCGCTCCGGCCAGGCCGGCGCCGTGGTACGGCGAGGTGATCACCAGTTCCTCGTCGCGTACGGAGAGTGTGGGGCGGCCCGGTGCCGGCCGGTCGAGCCAGTCGACCGGGAAGCCGGCCCGCCCGTCGTGCACCACGATGGCGGCGCCCACCTCAGAGGAGGCGTAGATCCAGGAGATCCGGGCGGCTGGGAAGAGGTCCCGCAGCTGGTCGAGGATCGCCTGGTCGACCGGCTCACCGCCGAGGGTGAGCTGGCGCAGCGGCACCCGGGCCAGCGCGGCGGCGTCCCGGTAGAGGGTGCGGCGCCAGAAGGTGGGCGTGCCGGAGGCGGCGTCCACGCCGTGCGCGGCGGCAAGCGCCGGCCAGTCGTCGAGCTGCTCCGGTTCGACCACCACCAGCCGCTGCCCCGGCTGGGTCAGGGACAGGGTCACCACCTGCCACCAGGCGTAGGTACCCGGCGCGTACGGGCATAGCCAGGTGCGCTCCGGCTGGGCGCCCCGGACGGTGGTGAGCGAGTCGAGGGTGTGCCCGACCCGCTTCGGGCGGCCGGTGGAGCCGGAGGTCAGCAGCCAGAGCCGGCCCGGCTCGGCGGGACGCGGCCGGGCCGGCGAGCTGTGCGCCGCGCCGCTGTCGCCGAGGGCGGTGACGGTGAACCCGGCGTCGAGCAGCTCGGCCCGCATCGCCTCGTCGACCCGGCCGGCCCCGGTGAGCAGCAGCTCGGTCCCGTGCACCGCGTGGTGCCGGGCGGCGGCGAGCGCCCACCGGGCGTCGGGCGCGAGGACGGCGGCGGGGGCGGGCAGCGTCAGCTCGGGCAGCGCCCGCCAGGTGAGTGTGACGCCCCCGACGACGACCGGGTTGTCCACGCCGGCCGGCTCCGGCTGCCCGGCGGTCGAGGGGCGGGGCGTCGCGAGGGTCACTGCTGCCGCTGTAGGTCGACGAGGAAGTCGAGGACGTCGCCCACGGTGGCGATCCGCCGCAGCCCGGGTGCGTCGAAGTTGAGCTCCTCGCCCGTCTCGTCCTCGACCCGCAGGGCCAGCTCGGAGAAGTCCAGCGACCGGAAGCCGATCTCCCGAAGCTCCGCCGCGTCGTCGCCCGGGAGCACCTTGCCCTGGTTCCCCAGCACCTGCGCCATGAGGTCGCGGATCTGCGCGCGACTCAATTCGTTCATGCGGCGGAGTGTACCGCGCGGAGAATGGACAGCTCATTTCCCGGGGCCCACCGGTAAGGTGCCGGGCGACCGGAGGAAAAACGTGGAAAGCGAGGGGTACGTGCTGCGCGAAGCGACCGGGGACGACGTTCACCTGATGTTGTCCTGGCGTAATCAGGAAACCAACCGGCAGGTCAGCAAGACCTGTCACGAGATCACCCCGGAGGAGCACGCCCGGTGGTGGTCGGCGGTGCGGACCGACCCAACCCGGCGGGTGCTGACATACCTGCGCGACGGCCGGCCCTGCGGCGTGGTCACCTTCTTCGACCTGCGGCTGGACGGGTCCCGCACCGGCTCCTGGGGCTTCTACCTGGACGCCGAGGGGCTGGCTGAGCGGGGTGAGACCCTGCCCGCCTGGCTGGCGGTGATGCGGGAGGCGGTCGACTACGCCTTCGACGACCTCGCGCTCGACCGGCTCGACGGCGAGGTGCTCGGCCACAACACGGTCGTACGGCAGATGAACCGCCGTTTCCGGTTCGTCGAGGGCACCCCGCGGCAGGAGATTTCCGACGGCCGGGAAATCACGGTCATCCCCATCTCCTTGGAGCGGGCGAATCGTCGTCGACGGTGATTTCCCGGCCGGGCGATAATTGTCCATGCACCATTAACCAAGCGTCACCCGATGCGACATCCTCCGTTAACTGCGCCCGGCCGAATTGTCCCGCGGTCAGCCCCGTCGCCAGGCCGCCCAGTGCTGTTCGGGGTTGCCGCCGAGCCGGACGAAGCCGTACCGGCCACCGTCCCAGTCGTCCGGCTCCCCCGGCGCCCACCGGACGAGGACCACGTCGGCGGCGGCCGGCGGCTCCTCCCGGAACCAGCGCACGTCGGTCCAGGTCACCTGGTGACTGAGGTTGAACCGCAGGATGTAGTGCACCCCGGTGGAGGCGAAGACCCGCTCCCCAGGGCGTACCCCGAGGTCGGCCACGAGCGGCGTCGGGGCAGTCGCCGCCGTCATCGGCCGCACCAGCCGCGCGGAGATCACCTGCATGGTGGCGAGGTTCACCGCGACGAGGGCGGCGAGCACCGGCACCCGCAGCCGGGGCACCCGGACGGCGGCGACGAGCACCAGCACGGCGGCGACGCCCACCGCCGCCCCGGTGAGCGGCCGGAACTCCCGCCAGCCCCCGGTCAGCGCCATCAGGTCGGGCGCGCCGAAGCCGCCGTAGCGCAGGCTGTTGCCCCGGGCGGCCACGTACGCCAGCCGGGCGCTGATCAGCGCGGCGCCCACCACCAGCAGGGCGACCACGACGGCGGTGCGGCGCAGCAGCACCCGGTACGCCGCGGTCAGCAGCACTCCCACGCCGACCAGCAGCCAGAACGGGCCGAGCATCTGCACGTAACGGCCGTAGATCGCGTCCAGCGGCTTCGAGGTGATGCCGGCCAGGATCACCGACGCGCCACCGGCCACCCCCACGGTGGTGACCAGCGCGACGCCGACCGTCCAGCGGGCGGCGTCGCCCCGCTCCGGCCGGCGCAGTTCCCGCACCGCGGCGGCCCACGCGACGCCGGCCAGGCCGAAGGTGATGACCACCAGATACCACAGCTGGGTGCCGACCGCCGCGACCAGGCGCAGCATCCCCCGGCCGGAGGCGACGGCCTGGAGGGTCCCCCCGCCGGGCGGGTCGCCCAGCAGGTAGACCCGGTCGCCGAGCAGCCGGATGCCCGCCTCGTTGACCAGCGCCAGGGCGAGCACCGGCAGCACCGCGGCCAGCACCGCGGCGGGCCTGATCCGGCGGCGGGCCAGCAGCAGCAGCACCAGCCCGGCGTGCACCGCGACGATGACCAGCCCCCGCGAGTGCAGCAGGTGGAACGCGCCGACCAGCAGCCCGACGGTGGCCGCGGCGAGCGGCCCGGGCCGGTCCACCCACCGGTGCACGGCGAGCAGCCAGGCCACCACGAGCGGCGCCAGCACCGCGTCGATCATGGCGACGCTCGCGTAGAAGGCCGCCGCCGGCAGGGTCGCGGCGGCCACGGCGGCCACCAGGGCGTGCCGCCGGCGCAGGCCGAGCAGCCGCCGGCCGAGCAGGTACGCCAGCGGCAGCAGGGTGGCGTTCACCATCGCGTTGATCAGCTGCACCAGCCGGTAGCTGGCGGTGAAGTCCCGCTCGCCGAGGAAGGCCGGGGAGATCAGCATGGGGTAGCCGACCCGGCGCAACGGGCCGTTCTCGCTGCTGAACCCGCCCGGGCCGCCGGCCAGCGCCCGGGCGGTGTTGAGGTAGCTGTCCTCGTCGGTGTGCGCGATCGGCAGGGTGAGGTGCCGGGCCAGCCACATCCGCCACGCGACGCCGAGCAGCCAGCCGAGGACCAGCAGCAGCGGCACCACCCAGCGGCGTCGTACGCCCTCGGGCGCCCCGACCGGGGCCGGTGCCCGCTCCCTCACGTCGCTGCCGGCCACCATCGCCGCCTCCCTGATCTCCTCGCCGCCCCGCCCCGGACCCGCGGTGCCCGGGACGGCCGCCGGCGAGGTCCACTGTGCTGTCCCGGCGGCGCGGAGCGCGCTGCCCTGCCGCCGCGGCGGGCCGGGGAACGGACGACGCGCCAGTGGCCCGCTGACCGCCCGCGCCGTCACGCGCGGCTACTGTAGCGAGCCGCCCCGGCCCGGTCAGTCCGCCGCTGACCTGGGCGGAAGTGTTCGCCTGCCCGCTGTCCGGCATTCACGGGAGAAGCGCGATCGGTTAACCCGCGGGCGTCGGCCCGTTAACCCGCCCGGTCTAGCGTTCCCACCCGGCCAGCGGGCCGAGGGCCGCCGGATCATCCACGGACACGGGAGCACCAAATTGAGTGAGTTGAATGGGTCGTCCATTCTGATCACCGGAGGAACGGGTTCCTTCGGCAGGACGTTCCTCCGGCACGTCCTCACCGAGGCCGACCCGGCCCGGGTGGTGGTGTTCTCCCGCGACGAGCTCAAGCAGTACGAGCTGCGCCAGCAGCTCGGCGACGACCCCCGGCTGCGCTGGTTCATCGGCGACATCCGCGACCGGCACCGGCTGACCCGGGCGATGCACGGGGTGGACCATGTGGTGCACGCCGCCGCGCTCAAGCAGGTGGACACCGCCGAGTACAACCCGTCGGAGTTCATCGCCACCAACATCACCGGCTCGCAGCACGTCGTCGACGCGGCGATCGAGGCCGGGGTGAAGAAGGTGATCGCCCTCTCCACCGACAAGGCGTCCAGCCCGATCAACCTGTACGGCGCGACGAAGCTGGTCGGCGACAAGCTGTTCGTCTCCGCCAACCACTACGCCGCGCACCACCCGACCCGGTTCGCGGTGGTGCGCTACGGCAACGTGGTGGGCAGCCGCGGCTCGGTGGTCCCGCTGTTCCGCCGACTCGCCGCCGAGGGGAAGAGCCTGCCGATCACCGACAAGCGGATGACCCGCTTCTGGATTACCCTCGACCAGGCCGTGCAGTTCGTCATCGACTCGTTCGACCAGATGCAGGGCGGGGAGCTGTTCGTCCCGCGGATCCCGAGCATGCGCATCCTCGATCTGGTGGAGGCGGTCGCCCCGGCGGCGACCACTCACGAGATCGGCATCCGGCCCGGCGAGAAGCTGCACGAGGAGATGATCGCCCCCGACGACAGCCGGCGGACGCTGCGCGCGAAGGACCGGTTCATCGTGCAGCCGACCATCGCCACCTGGGGCTACCAGCCGCCGGTCGGCTGCGAGCCGGTGCCGGACGGCTTCGCGTACCAGTCGGACAGCAACGACGAGTGGCTCAGCGTGGCGCAGCTGCGTGACATGCTCGGCATCGCCGCATGACGCCGCTGCTCCCGTACGGCCGGCAGTCGGTGACCGAGGACGACGTCGCCGCCGTGGTCGCCGCCCTGCGCAGCGACTGGCTCACCACCGGCCCCCAGGTCGACGCCTTCGAGGCGGACCTGGCCCGGTGGACCGGCGGGGCCGGCTGCGCCGCGGTCTCCAACGGCACGGCGGCCCTGCACGTGGCGTACGCGGCGGCCGGCGTCGGCCCCGGCGACGAGGTGATCGTGCCGCCGATGACCTTCGTGGCGACCGCCAGCAGCGCGGTCGCGCTCGGCGCGACGATCGTCTTCGCCGATGTCGAGGAGGAGACGTTCACCCTCGACCCGGCGGCGGTGGCGGCGGCCGTGACCGCCCGGACCCGGGTGGTCTCCGCGGTGGACTACGCCGGCCACCCGGCCGACTACGACGCGCTGCGCGCGGCCACCGGCGGCGACGCGCTGCTGCTCGCCGACGCCGCCCACTCGATCGGGGCCACCTACCGCGGCCGGCCGGTCGGTACGCTGGCCGACCTGACCACCTTCTCGTTCTTCCCGACCAAGAACCTGACCACGGCCGAGGGCGGCGCCGTGGCCAGCGGCGACCCGCAGTTGCTGAAGCGGGCCCGCCGGTTCCGCAACATCGGGCTGGTCCGGGACCGCGACGAGCAGCGCTGGCCCGACGAGGGCGGCTGGCACCAGGAGGTGCACGAGTTCGGGCTGAACTACCGGCTGCCCGACGTGCTCTGCGCGCTGGGCCGCAGCCAGCTGCGCCGGCTCGCCGACTTCCTCGCCGCCCGGGCCCGGCTCGTCGCACGCTACGACGAGGCCCTGGCCGACCTGCCCGGCGTGCTGACCCCGGGGCGGCGGTCCTGGGCGAACCCGGCGTGGCACCTCTACCCGATCCGGGTGCTCGACGGGCGCCGCCGCGAGGTGTACGACCGGATGCGCGCCGCCGGTATCGGGGTGCAGGTGAACTACATCCCGGTGCACTGGCACCCGGCCTTCGCCGACCTGGGCTACCGGCGCGGATCCTGCCCCGTGGCCGAGTCGTTCTACCAGCAGCAGTTGTCGCTGCCGCTCTTTCCCGACCTCACCGACAGCGACCAGGACCGCGTCATCGACGCGCTGAGCGCGGCGCTGCGGGCCGCCCCGGCGCGGTCGGCCGCCTGAGGGAACGACCGATGCACCACGCGAACCACTTTTACGGCCACGCCCACGTACTGGCCCGCTACACGGGGCTGGGCGACGGGCACCCGCCGCGGATCAACGGGTACGTGCAGCACGGCTGGAACATCGGCGACGGGCTGGCCCCCGGCCACCCGTACGCCGAACGGACCCCGAGCCTGCTCTGGTCCGAGCAGACCCGGCGGCGGGCCTGGTCGGTGGGACGGCGCAACGTGGTCGTCATCGGGGCGCCCTTCGTCTACCTGCTGGCGATGCGCCCCGCGGACCCGCCGCCCACCAAGCGGGAGGGGACGATCTGGTACCCCTTCCACGGTTGGGAGGGCCAGCACGTCAAGGGCGACCACAAGGAGCTGATCGCCCGGATCCGGGACACCGAGCCCGGCCCCGTGACGGTCTGCCTCTACTGGCACGAGTACGGCATGCGCCGGGTGCGCCGGCTCTACGAGAACGCCGGCTTCCGGGTGATCTGCCACGGTTACCGCGGCCACTGGTGGAGGGACACCGACCCGTACTTCCTCGACAAGCAGCTCACCGAGCTGCGCCGGCACCGCCGGGTCGCCTCCAACCGGCTGACCAGCGCGATCTTCTACGGCATCGCCGCGGGCTGCGAGCCCGCCGTCTACGGCGACCCGATGGTGCTGGCCAACGAGGACCCGACCTTCGGCGGGACGGCCCGGATCCGCCGGCAGTGGCCGGAGCTGCACGGCGAGCAGGTGGACCTGCCGACCGCCGTCCGGATCGCCCGGTCCGAACTGGGCACCGACCACCGCTGCACGCCGGCCGAGCTGCGCGAGCTGCTCGGGTGGGCGAACCTCCAGGAGGAGACGAGTTGACGACTGAGACGGCGCCCCGCATCGCGCTGCCCGGCGGGGAGATGCTGGCCTGGTCCGATCTGCCGGAGCAGCGCCTCGCCGCGGGCGGGCCGCTGGCGGCGCTGGCCGCCCGGATCGTGCCCGCGGGCGCAAGGGTGCTGCTGGCCGGCCCGCACGACCCGGCGCTGCTCGACCGGCTGGCGCACGCCGAGGTGACCTGCCTGCTGCGCAGCTACCCGGACGGGGTGGCACTGGCCGAGCGGGCGGCCCGGGTGGTGGTGGGCGGCCCGGCGGGGCTGCCCGACGGTGAGCGGTTCGACGTCGTGATCGCCGGCGCCGGCCTGGACGCCGTGGAGTCGGTCGAGGGCACCCGGCTCGGCTGGGGCGGCGTGCTCGACCGCCTGGTGGCGGCGCTGCGCCCCGGCGGTGACCTGTTGCTGCGGCTGGACAACCCGCTCGGTCTGCACCGGCTGGTCGCCGCCTCCCCCTGGTACGCCCGGCGCGACGACGATGCCTGGGCGGTCGGCGGGGTGCTCGACACCGACCGGCCGGCCAACCTGGGGCAGGCACGGGACCGGCTCGACCGGGCCGGGGTGCGGGTCGACGGCAGCTGGGCCGCGTACCCGCAGCCGGCCGCGGCCACCGCGCTCGTGGCCACCGGCCCGCTGGCCGAACGGACCACCTCCGGGCTCCTCGACGCGGTGCTGCACGGCGCTTGCGCGGGCGGCTACGCCCGCCGGGACGTGCTTCAGGACCCGGCCCGCCTCGCGGTCGACGCGCTGCACGCCGGCCGGGCCGCCGACCTGGCACCCGGCTGGCTGGTGCTGGCCCGCCGGAGCGCGGACGCCGCGGCGCCGGCCGCCGCCGGTCGGGCCGAGCTGCCGGTGGCGCTGGTGCAGACCGGGCCGCCGGACGTCGGCGTGGTCGAGGTGGTCGACGGCCCGGACGGCTGGTGCTGGCGGGCCGGCCCGGCCGCACCGGCCGGGCCGGCAGCGCCGTTCGCCACCCGCGAGGCCGCGTACCGGGACCCGGCGGTGCTCGCCGGCCCGGTGCCGGCCGGGCGTCTGCTGCGCACCGTGCTGCTCGACGCCTGCCTGCGCCGGGACCTCGACACCCTGCGCCGGGTGCTGCGCGGGTACGCGGACTGGCTCACCGGGCAGGCCCGCGACGACGGCCGGATCGGCGGCGCCGTGGCGCTGGCCGGCGCCGACAACGTGGTCGTCGCGGGGGACGCCTTCGCGGTGCTCGACCCGAGCTGGCAGGCCAGCGAGCCGCTGGCCGGCGACGTGGTGCTGGCCCGGGCCCTGTGGCGCTTCGCCGCCGAGCTGCTCACCGGCGGGTACGCCCACCCCTGGACGTCCACCCTGGACGTCGCCGGCGTGGCCGTCGTCCTGGGTGGTGTCGCCGGACGCGACCTGGACCGGGCCACGGTCGCCGCGGCGGTGGACGCCGAGGCGGCGATCACCGCCGCGCTGCACGGCCTGGACGCCGACCGTCGGGGCACGCTCGCCACCGAGCTGGGCGCGGTGGAGCCGACCGATCCGCCGGTCGGCCCGCGCAGCTACCAGCAGCTGCGCGAGGCGTGGCTGCGCCAGCGCGAGGAGCTGACCCGGCTGGCCGCCCTGCTGAAATGGACCGAGGAGCTGCTCACCTCTCGGGAACGGGCCCTGCGCCGAGCCGACGCCACGATCAACCTGCTCAGCGGCTCGCTCAGCTACCGGGTGGGCCGGCTGGCGATCACCCCGGCCCGGTTGGCCAGGCGCGGCGCCCGCGCCGCCAAGCGCCGGGCCCGCGAGGCCCTCGCCCCGAAGCAGGAGGAGCAGCAGTGACCAGCCCGCAGACCGCGTCCCCGGCCGTCGCCGCCGACGCGACGACCGGCCCGGTGGCGGGCGGTGCTGCGCCGGGTGACCGGGACGCACCGCCCCGGATCGTCGGCATCGTGCAGGCGCGGATGGGCTCGTCCCGGCTGCCCGGCAAGGTGCTGCGACCGCTCGCCGGGCGCAGCGTGCTCGGCCGGGTGGTGCGCGCCGCCCGGGAGAGCGGGGTCCTCGCCGACCTGGTGGTGGCCACCAGCACCGACGAGGTCGACGACGCGGTGGTCGCCGAGTGCGCCCGGCTGGGCGTGCCCTGCCACCGCGGCCCGGTCGACGACGTGCTGGCCCGGTTCGTCGGTGCGCTGGACGCGCACCCCGGCGACGCGGTGATGCGCTTCACCGCCGACTGCCCGCTGCTCGACCCGGAGATCATCAGCCTGGTGGCCTCGGTCTGGCGGGCGGTGCCGGGCCTGGACTACGCCAGCACGTCGATCGCGCGCACACTGCCGCGCGGGCTGGACGTGGAGATCATCCGGGCGGACGCGCTGCGGACCCTGGACCGGCTCGCCACCGACCACCACCGGGTGCACGTCACCTCGTACGCGTACACCCGTCCGGAGCTTTTCCGGGTGCTCGGGGTGACGCTCACCCCGGACCGCTCGGCGTTGCGGCTGACCCTCGACACCGAGGCCGACTGGGCCCTGGTGCGGGCGGTGACCGACCACTTCGGAGACGTCAGCGTGCCGCTGGCCAAGCTCGCCGACTGGCTCGACGGGCAGCCGGCGCTGCGGGCGGTCAACGCCGGCGTCCGGCAGAAGCGGTTGGAGGAGTCCTGAGCACGGTACGCGTCGGGCTGCGCTGCGACGCCGGGCCGCGCCGTGGCGTCGGGCACCTGGTTCGCTCCCTCGCCCTCGGCGAGGAGTTCCGGGTCCGGGGGGCCCGGGTCGAGATGTTCGGTGCGGTGGAGGGCGTCGCCTGGGCGGCGGACCAGCTGGCCGCCCGGGGCGTCCCGCTGCGTCCCGGGCCGGACACGCCCGCCGAACTGGTCGCCGCGGCCCGCCGCCACGCGCTGGACGTGATGGTGCTCGACTCCTACGAGCTGGACCCGGCCGGGGCGGGCGCGCTGCGGGCGGCGGGCGTGATCACCCTCGCCGTGGTCGACGGCGACACCCGGGGGCAGGACGCCGATCTCTACCTCGACCAGAACTTCGCCACGACGACCGTGGTGACCACCGGCCGGCTGCTCGCCGGCAGCGCGTACGCCCTGCTGCGGGACTCGGTGGTGGCCGCGCGGCCGCCGGCGCCCCGGCCTCCGGCGGCGGTGGGCCGGCCCCGGGTGCTGGCGTTCTTCGGCGGCACCGACGCGGTCGGCGCCGCGCCGGTGCTCGCCCGGGTGCTGCTGTCCACCGGGCACCCGATGGACCTCACCGTCGTCGTCGGCCGGCCCGCCGTCGAGGCCCAGCTCGCCACGGTGCGACCGGGGCGGGGGCAGTCGCTTTGCGCGGTGCCGCCCACCGACGAGTTGCCCGCCCTGATCACCGAAGCCGACCTGGTGGTCAGCGCCGCCGGCACCTCTACCTGGGAGCTGTGCTGCCTGGGCGCGCCGGCCGCGTTGGTCTGCGTGGTGGACAATCAGCGCGAGTCGTACCGGCGGGTGGTGGCGCACGGGCTCGTCGCCGGCCTCGGCGAGCTACCGGAGCTGGCCGGCGCCGGGATGGCCGGGCGGGCCGCCCGGGCCGCCGCCGCGCGGACCCTGCACGGGCTGCTCACCTCCCCGGCCCGGCGCGCCGCGCTCTCGGCCCGGGCCTGGGCCGCCGTCGACGGCCGCGGCCGGGCCCGGGTCGCCGACGCGGTGCTCGCCGCGCTGCCGTCAGCCACCCCCTCCAACTGAACGGTCGTACGCCTGTTCGAAACGGTTGGTAGGGTGGCCGCATGTCGCAGGCCGCGTACCAGCCCTCGATGCTCGACCTCACCGATGCGGGGCCCTCACTCGGGCCGCTCGCTGGTGAGCTGCGCCGCAACCCGCTCGGTCGGGGCGCCTGGGTCGACCACCTACCCGGCTGGGTACGCGGCTCCGATCAGGTGCTCGACACGCTGCTGCGCGAGGTGCCGTGGCGCGGCGAGCGCCGCACCATGTACGACGCCGAGGTCGACGTGCCCCGCCTGCTCTGCTGGTACGCCGGCGGCCGGGAGCTGCCGCACCCGGTGCTGACCGAGGCGCGCGAAACACTGACCCGGCACTACGCGCCGGAGCTGGGCGAGCCCTTCGTCACCGCCGGCATGTGCCTCTACCGCACCGGCCGGGACAGCGTGGCCTGGCACGGCGACACCCAGGGCCGCTCGGCGCACACCGACACGATGGTGGCCATCGTCTCCTTCGGCTCGCCCCGGCCGCTGCTGCTGCGCCCCCGCGGTGGCGGGGCCAGCCTGCGGTTCCCGCTGGGCCACGGCGACCTGATCGTGATGGGCGGCTCCTGCCAGCGCACCTGGGAGCACGCCATCCCCAAGACCGCCCGCCCGGTCGGCCCCCGGGTCAGCGTGCAGTTCCGCCCCGCCGGCGTCGCCTGACCCGCTCCCGGCTCCCGGCTCCCGGCTCCCGGCTCCCGGCTCCCGGCTCCCGGCTCCCGGCTCCCGGCTCCCGGCTCCCGGCTCCCGGCTCCCGGCTCCCGGCTCCCGGCTCCCGGCTCCCGGCGATCTTGCACCGGTGGGCTCGTGCCCGAGCACCACCACGGCGCGGCCACGCGGCGGGCAGGTCACCAAGTCGGATCGCCTCGTCGGCCAGCTCCACCCCGAGGATCCGGGTGCCAGCCGCCCGCTCGGCGGCCAGCCACCGCAGCGGACTGCCGACGCGGTGCACGCAGCCACCGTTCGCCACCGCCCGCCGTCACCGATCGCCGCCGGTCGTGCAAAAATCAACGTCCAGGGTCGGTCACGCCCCCGTCAGCTCCGTCGACGTGAAGGGCGCGCCATGACCCAGTCCCCCACCGAGGCACGGTCCCGCTGGTCCCCCTGGGCGGTGCACGGCGACGGCCGGTCCGTCCGGCCCGGCGACGTCGTCCACCCGGACGAGCGGCTCTCCTGGCCGCGCACGCTGGGCGTCGGGGTGCAGCACGTGGTGGCGATGTTCGGCGCCACCTTCACGGTGCCGTTGATCACCGGCTTTCCGCCCGCGACCACGCTCTTCTTCTCCGGCCTGGGCACGCTGCTGTTCCTGCTGATCACCCGCAACCGGCTGCCCTCGTACCTCGGCTCGTCCTTCGCCTTCATCGCGCCGGTGCTGGCGGCGAAGGCCGGCGGCGACATCGGGCCGGCCCTCGGCGGCATCCTGGTCGCCGGTGCGGTGCTCGCCGTCGTCGGGCTGGTCGTGCAACTCGCCGGGTCGCGCTGGATCGACGCGCTGATGCCGCCGGTGGTCACCGGGGCGATCGTCGCGCTGATCGGCCTGAACCTCGCCCCGGTGGCCTGGGACGGCGGCGGCAGCGGCACCGGCGTGCAGGCCCAGCCTCTGATCGCGGTGGTGACGCTGGTCGCGATCCTGCTGGCCACGGTGGCCTTCCGCGGTTTCCTGGCCCGACTGTCCATCCTGCTCGGCGTGGCGGTCGGCTGGCTGCTCGCCGCCGTCCTCGGCGGCCTCGACCCGGCGGCGGTCACCGGGCTGCGCGAGGCCGCCTGGTTCGGCCTGCCGGAGTTTCACGCGCCGAGCTTCGAGCTGCGCGCGGTCGTGCTGGTGATCCCCGTGATCCTCGTGCTGATCGCGGAGAACGCCGGGCACGTCAAGGCGGTCGCCGCGATGACCGGCCGCAACCTCGACCGGGACATGGGCCGGGCGTTCCTGGGCGACGGCCTGGCCACCGTGCTCGCCGGCTCCGGCGGCGGCTCCGGCACCACCACGTACGCGGAGAACATCGGCGTGATGGCGGCGACGCGGGTCTACTCCACCGCCGCGTACTGGGTGGCCGGGGTGGCGGCGATGCTGCTCGGGCTCAGCCCGAAGTTCGGCGCGCTGATCCTCACCGTGCCGGCGGGCGTGCTCGGCGGCGCCACCACCGCGCTGTACGGCCTCATCGCCATCCTCGGCGCCCGGATCTGGATCGAGAACCGGGTCGACTTCCACGACCCGATCAACCTGCTGACCGCGGCGGTCGCGGTAATCGTCGGCGCCGCCAACTACACCCTGACCGCCGGGGACCTGTCGTTCAACGGCATCGCCCTGGGCACCGCCGCCGCGCTGGTCATCTTCCACGGCATGCGCCTGATCGCCCGTCTGCGCGGCACCACCCCCGAGTCCCGCCGCGGCCCCGAAC
>NZ_POUB01000092.1 GCF_003236335.1 Micromonospora deserti | reverse complement strand
GTGGGGGACTGGTCGGCGCGCTGTTCCGGCGGGCGGGCAGCGGCGGCGCAGGTGCGCAGCAGGCCGGAGCGGCCGGCCACCGCGTCGGCGACCGCCGCCCGGGTGGTGGGCGTGACCGCGTCGGGCAGCCCGGCCGGGTCGTGCCAGGAGAGCCGGCAGCCCTCCGCCGGCCCGGCCACCGGCCGGTTGGCGTGCACGCGGGCCCGGAACACGTGCACCAGCACGTCCGGCACCGGCCCGGCGCGGCCGGCGGGTGGCGCCGGGCATGGCTCGGCGAGGTGGTAGAGCCCCACCATGTCAACCAGTTCGATGTCCCACCCGGTCTCGGTGCGGACGTCGCGGACCGCCGCGTGCACCGGGCTCTCCGCGCGGCGCAGCCGGCCGCCGGGCAGCGCGTACCGGCGCTCGCCCTGCCGGCAGAGCAGCACCCGGCCGGCGCCGTCGGTGACGACCGCGGCGACGGCCCAGGTGAGCGCGCTCATGGACAAAGAGCCTACGGCCGTGCAAACCAGAAGTCAGCGAGCTTCGTGCCCGGCGCCGGGACCGGGGTGCCGCCGGAGGGGTCCGCAGCGGTAGCGTGTGCACCCGTGACCCTCGCCTCGCTGACCCCCCAGGCGGCCCTGCCCAGTCCCAGCACCGCCGTCTGGCAGCTCGGACCGGTACCGATCCGGGCGTACGCGCTGTGCATCATCCTCGGCATCGTGGTGGCCTGCTGGGTCACCGAACGGCGGCTGCGTCAGCGTGGCGTGGCCCCGGGCGCGGTGCTCGACATCGCGGTCTGGGCGGTCCCGACCGGCATCATCGGGGCCCGGATCTACCACGTGGTGACCTCCCCGGAGAAGTACTTCGGCACCGGCGGCGACCCGATGAAGGCGTTCGCCATCTGGGAGGGCGGTCTCGGCATCTGGGGCGCGGTCGCCGGCGGCGCGCTCGGCGCGTGGATCGCCGCCCGGCAGTTGGGCATCCCGTTCGCCGTGGTCGCCGACGCGCTCGCCCCCGGCCTGCCGCTGGCCCAGGCGATCGGCCGGCTCGGCAACTGGTTCAACAACGAGCTCTACGGGGGCCGTACGACGCTGCCCTGGGGCTTGGAGATCCACCGGATGGACCCGGACAATCCCGGGCAGGCGCTGCGCGACGAGGCCGGCCGGCCGATCCTCGAACCGGGCCTGTACCACCCGACCTTCGCCTACGAGGCGCTGTGGAACGTCGGCGTCGCCGCGCTGGTGTTCGTCCTCGACCGTAAGCTGCGGCTCGGCCGGGGCCGCGCGTTCGCGCTCTACGTCATGGGCTACACCGCCGGCCGGTTCTGGATCGAGCTGATGCGCACCGACGAGGCGAACACCATCCTCGGCGTCCGGCTCAACGTCTGGACCGCCGCCCTGGTCTTCCTCGGCGCGCTGGCCTACTTCGTACGCGTCCACGGCCCCCGCGAATACCTGATCCCGGTCGGCGCCGCCGCCGCGCCGGCCCCGCCCGTCGACTCCGACGTCTCCCAGGTCGACCTCTCCGCCCGGGAGGCCGGCTCCCGCCCGGTCGCGCCCGAGGGCTACCGGGTGGTCGGCGAGGAGCAGTACCGGCACTGGCGGGAGACCGGCGAGGCGCCCGTCGACGGCCCCGGCACCGACGAGCCGGTCGCCGGCGCCGACGAGGCGTCCACCGACGGCGCCGACGAGGCGCTCGGCGGCCCGGCCGACCGGGGCGCGGCCGGGCCCGACGAGCCTGCGGGCGCGGCCGACACCGACGCCGGGGACGGGTCCACGCGGGGCGACCGGGCCGGGGCCGCCGGCCCCGCCGACCGCGACAGCTGAGCCGGGAAGCGGCACCGATGCGTAGCGCGGTGGTGGTCGGCGCCGGGATCGGCGGCCTCGCGGTCGCCGGCGCGCTGGCCCGCTCCGGCTGGCGGGTCACCCTCCTGGAGCGGGCCGACCGGGTCCGCCCCGAGCCGACCGCCGTCGTCCTCTGGCCCAACGGGGTACGCGCGCTGCGCGCCCTGGGCCTCGGCGCCGGCCTGGAGGCGATCGCCACGCCGCTGCCCGACGGTGGGGTGCGCCGCCCGGACGGGCACTGGCTGGTGCAGCCGCGCCCCACGCCGGCCGACCGGACGCCGGTGGTGGTGCACCGGGAGGACCTGCACGACGCGCTGATCGCCGGCCTGGGGGACGGGGTCGAGCTGCGCACCGGGGTGACCGTGCGGACGGTCCGCGCCGGTGCCGGGGAGCGCCCGGCGGTCGGCGACGGCCGGCACAGCGTCGAGGCCGACCTGGTGGTCGCCGCGGACGGCACCGACAGCGTGATCCGCCAGCAACTCGCGCCGGGTGCCGTGGTGGTCAGCTCCGGCTGCGCCGCCTGGCGGGCGGTGATCCCCTGGTACCGGGCTCCCACGCTGCCCGCCGACCGGTCCGTCGGCGGGGAGGTCCTCGGCGCCGGGTACCGCTTCGTGGCCGCGTCGCTGGGCGAGCGGGGCTCCTCCGGCGGCTCCAGCCGGGGCGGCATCTACTGGGTCGCCACCGCCGCCGGGGCGTCCCGGCCGGAGCCGCCGGAGACCCAGCTGGCCCTGCTGCGCCGCTGGTACGCCGGCTGGCCCGCGCCGATCGCCGACCTGCTCGACGCCACCGACCCGGCCGACCTGGTGCAGCAGGAGATCCGGGAGCTGCGTCCGCTGCCCCGCTCGTACGCCTTCCCGGCCGGCCCGGGCGGGGTGGTGCTCCTCGGCGACGCCGCCCACGCCATGCCGCCACACCTCGGCCAGGGCGCCTGCCTCGCCTTCGAGGACGCCGCCACCCTCGCCTCGCTGCTGCGCGAGTCCCGGCTGCCCGACGCTGTCGCCGCGTACGACCGGGTACGCCGGCCCCGCGCGGCGACCGTGGTCCGGCAGGCCCGCCGCATGTCGGCGGTGCTGCAGACCCGCGGCCGGCTCGCCCTGCGCGCCCGCGACGCGGCCCTGGGCACCCTCACCCCTCGCCTGCTCTCCAGCGCGGCGGCCTCCGCCGCCCAGTGGCGCCCCCCGACCTGACCCAGCCGGCTCGCGTGCGGCGGGGTCAGGGGAGGACGGGGGCGGGTTCGGCGATGCAGGCGGTGCCGATGCGGCGGAAGCCGACCCGCAGGTAGACCCGGGCGATCTCCTCGCTGCCGGCGGAGAGGAAGACCAGGTCGGTGCCGGCGGCGAGCAGTTCGCGGGCCAGCGCGGCGGTCACCGCCGCGCCGAGGCCACGCCGGCGGGCGACCGGCAGGGTGGCGACCCCGGCGATCTCGGCGACGTCGCCGACCCGCATCGCCATCCCGCTGGCCAGCGCGCCGTCAGCCGGGGTGCCGGCCAGCGCGGACAGCCGGCGGCCGTCGGCGATTCGGGCCCGCTCCTCGTCCAGCGCCGCCACGTCGAGTTCGGTGACCGCGGCGTCGCGTTCGGCGGGGCCCGCCTCGCTCCGCTCGGTGCCGGCGGCGGCGAATCCCACGGCGGCGACGGCCCGCCGGGCGGCGACGTCCGCGGCGAAGCCCGGCGCCGCCGGGTCGAGTAACCGCACCGGTACGCCGCCGAGCGCGGCCGGGTCCGGCAGGGCGGCCGGGTCGAGCACCATCAGTGGGGCCTCCAGCACCGACAGCCCCGCCGAGCGGGCCACCGCGAGCAGGTCCGGGGTGGTCTCGTGCACCCACTCGAAGGCTTCCGGCAGGCCGAGCTCCCGCTGCCGCTCGCGTACCGCCGACACATCGGCCAGGGAGGGCGGCCCGGTGGTGTCCCGCCGCGGCCGGGCGTAGAACGGCCAACCGGCCCCGTCGCGGACGAAGAGCACCAGGGACCCGTACTCCTCGATCCGGGCGGCGTCGCGGGGTACCGCGTCGTAGAAGCGTTCCAACCGGTCGAACAGGTCCTTGTGCTTGGGATCCACCGCGCGAGACTACACGTCCCAAACTCTGGAAGGTGTGATCAATCCGCACTGGCCTTGCGCGGGCCGCCCTAACGTAGACTCAATAGTCCCATAAGGGCCGACGTCGTCCCGACCGTGATCCACCCTGAGCGACGACAGGAGGCCCGGTGGCCTTTCCGTACCCTCACAGCAGCCCGCAGCAGGCCCCGCACCGCGGCCCGGGCGCGCCCGCGACCGGCCTCTACGACCCCGCTCAGGAGCATGACGCCTGCGGCGTGGCGTTCGTGGCGGACCTGCACGGGCGGCGGTCGCACGCGGTCGTGGGCAACGGCCTCGACGCGCTGTGCCGGCTGGACCACCGGGGAGCCCGGGGCGCGGAACCGAACACCGGCGACGGCGCGGGCATCATGATCCAGGTGCCGGACGCGTTCCTGCGCGCGGTGGTCGACTTTCCGCTGCCGCCGGCCGGCGAGTACGCCACCGGCCTGGTCTTCCTCCCCGACGACGCCACCGCCGAGGCCCGCGCCCGCCAGGTGGTGGAGAAGTACGCCCTGGTCGAGGGGGCGGACGTGCTCGGCTGGCGGGACGTGCCGACCGACCCGGGCGGCCTCGGCGAGACGGCGCTCGCGGCGATGCCCCGGGTCCGGCAGCTCTTCCTCGCCGCGCACCGGCTCACCGACTCGCCGGCCGGGCCGGCCGGGTCGCCGCTGCGCGGCATCGAGCTGGAGCGGGTGGCGTTCTGCGTCCGCAAGCAGGCCGAGCGGGAGTCCGCCGAGCGGGGCGTGCCGGCGTACTTCCCGTCGCTGTCCGGGCGGACCATGGTCTGGAAGGGCATGCTCACCCCCGACCAGCTCCCGGCCTTCTACCCCGAGTTGACCGACGAGCGGGTCGACAGCGCCATCGCGCTGGTGCACTCCCGGTTCTCCACCAACACCTTCCCGTCCTGGCCGCTGGCGCACCCCTACCGGTTCATCGCGCACAACGGCGAGATCAACACCATCCGGGGCAACCGCAACTGGATGCAGGCCCGCGAGGCGCTGCTGCGCACCCCGAACCTGCCGGGCAACATCCGCCGGGTGTTCCCGGTCTGCACCCCCGCCGCCTCCGACTCGGCCAACTTCGACGAGGTCCTCGAACTGCTGCACCTGGCCGGGCGGAGCCTGCCGCACGCGGTGCTGATGATGATCCCCGAGGCGTGGGAGAACGACCCGGACATGCGGCCGGACAAGCGCGCCTTCTACCGCTTCCACGCCAGCCTGATGGAGCCGTGGGACGGCCCGGCGTCGGTGGCCTTCACCGACGGCGAGATCGTCGGCGCGGTGCTGGACCGCAACGGCCTGCGCCCGGGGCGCTGGTGGCGCACCGACGACGGGCTCGTCGTGCTCGGCAGCGAGGCGGGCGTGCTCGACCTCGACCCGGCCCGGGTGGTCGCCAAGGGGCGGCTCCAGCCGGGGAAGATGTTCCTGGTCGACACCGTGGCCGGCCGGATCGTGCACGACGACGAGATCAAGGCCGAGCTGGCCGCCGCGCAGCCGTACGAGGAGTGGCTGCACGCCGGGCTGATCGAGCTGACCGACCTGCCCGCCCGCGAGCACACCGTCTACACCCACGACTCGGTCCGCCGCCGCCAGCAGACCTTCGGCTACACCGAGGAGGAGCTGAAGATCCTGCTCGCGCCGATGGCGCGCAGCGGCGCCGAGCCGATCGGCTCGATGGGCACCGACACCCCGATCGCGCCGTTGTCGACCCGGCCGCGGCTGCTCTACGACTACTTTCACCAGCTCTTCGCCCAGGTGACCAACCCGCCGCTGGACGCCATCCGGGAGGAGCTGGTGACCAGCCTGGCGTCCACCATGGGCCCGGAGGGCAACCTGCTCGACCCGGGCCCGGCGAGCTGCCGGCAGATCGTGCTGCCGTACCCGGTGATCGACAACGACGAGCTGGCCAAGATCCTCTCCATCGACGAGGACGGCGACCTGCCCGGCTTCAAGGCGGTCCGGGTCTCCGGGCTCTACCGGGTACGCGAGGGCGGCGCCGGCATCAAGGCCCGGCTCACCGAGATCTGCCGGCACGTCTCCGAGGCGATCGAGGACGGCGTCCGGATCCTGGTGCTGTCGGACCGCGACTCCAACGCCGACCTCGCCCCGATCCCGTCGCTGCTGCTCACCGCCGCGGTGCACCAGCACTTGGTCCGCGAGCAGACCCGGACCCAGGTGGCGCTGATCGTGGAGTCCGGCGACTGCCGGGAGGTGCACCACGCCGCGGTGCTGATCGGCTACGGCGCGGCGGCGGTCAACCCGTACCTGGCGTTCGAGTCGGTGGAGGACATGATCGCCACCGGCGTGCTGGTCGGCGTCGAACCGGCCACGGCGATCCGCAACTACGTCAAGGCGCTCGGCAAGGGCGTCCTGAAGATCATGTCCAAGATGGGCATCTCGACGGTGTCGTCGTACTGCGGGGCGCAGGTCTTCGAGGCGGTCGGGCTCGACACCCGGCTGGTCCAGCGCTACTTCCGCGGCACCCCCAGCACGATCGGCGGGATCGGCCTGGACGGCATCCACGCCGAGGTCGCGGCCCGGCACGCGCTCGCCTGGCCGGCGCCGGGCGCCGAGGCGACGCCGCGGCTGGAGGTCGGCGGCGAGTACCAGTGGCGCCGCGAGGGCGAGCTGCACCTGTTCAACCCGGAGACGGTCTTCCTGCTCCAGCACGCCACCCGCAGCCGGCAGTACGACATCTTCCGGAGGTACACGGCCAAGGTCGACGAGCTGGCCGCGAAGGCCGGCTCGCTACGCGGGCTGTTCACCCTGCGTACCGGGGTGCGGCCGGCGGTGCCGATCGAGGAGGTCGAGCCAACCAGCGAGATCGTCAAGCGGTTCGCCACCGGCGCCATGTCGTACGGGTCGATCTCAGCCGAGGCGCACGAGACCCTCGCCATCGCGATGAACCGGCTCGGCGGCAAGTCCAACACCGGCGAGGGCGGCGAGGACGTCGAACGGCTGCACGATCCGGCCCGCCGCTCGGCGGTCAAGCAGATCGCCAGCGGCCGGTTCGGGGTGACCAGCGAGTACCTGGTCAACGCCGACGACCTGCAGATCAAGATGGCCCAGGGCGCCAAGCCGGGCGAGGGCGGCCAACTGCCGGGCAACAAGGTCTGGCCGTGGATCGCCCGTACCCGGCACGCCACCCCCGGCGTCGGCCTGATCTCCCCGCCGCCGCACCACGACATCTACTCCATCGAGGACCTCGCCCAGCTGGTGCACGACCTGAAATGCGTCAACCCGGCCGCGCGGGTGCACGTCAAGCTGGTCAGCGAGGTCGGCGTCGGCACCGTCGCGGCGGGCGTGGCGAAGCTCAAGGCCGACGTCATCCTGATCTCCGGCCACGACGGCGGCACCGGGGCGTCCCCGCTGAACTCGCTCAAGCACGCCGGCACCCCGTGGGAGTTGGGGCTGGCCGAGGCGCAGCAGACGCTGTTGCTCAACAAGCTGCGCGACCGGGTGACCGTGCAGGTCGACGGCCAGCTCAAGACCGGCCGGGACGTGCTCGTCGCGGCGCTGCTCGGCGCGGAGGAGTTCGGCTTCGCCACCGCCCCGCTGATCGTCTCGGGCTGCGTGATGATGCGGGTCTGCCACCTGGACACCTGCCCGGTCGGCATCGCCACCCAGAACCCGGTGCTGCGGGAACGCTTCACCGGTACGCCGGAGTTCGTGGAGAACTTCTTCCTGTTCCTCGCCGAGGAGGTCCGCGGCTATCTCGCGGAGCTGGGGCTGCGCTCGATCGAGGAGGCGATCGGGCAGACCGAGCTGCTGGACGTCGCCCCGGCGATCGCGCACTGGAAGGCCAACGGACTCGACCTGAGCCCCGTCCTGCACCTGCCGCAGCTGCCCGCCGGGGCCGCCCGCCGGGGCGTCCGGCCGCAGGACCATGGCCTGGAGCTGGCGCTGGACAACGAGCTGATCGCCCTCGCCGGGCCGGCGCTGCGCGACGGCACGCCGGTACGGGTCGAGGTGGCGGTGCGCAACGAGCACCGCAGCGTCGGCGCGATGCTCGGCGGCGAGGTGACCCGCCGCTTCGGCGGCGCGGGCCTGCCGGCCGACACGATCGAGTTCGACCTGCGCGGCACCGCCGGGCAGTCGTTCGGCGCGTTCCTGCCGCGCGGGGTGACCCTGCGGCTGCACGGCGACGCCAACGACTACGTCGGCAAGGGGCTCTCCGGCGGGCGCCTCGTCGTCCGCCCGGATGCCGCGGCGCCCTTCGTCCACAGCGACGCCGCGCCGGGCCGGCGGGCGGAGGACCAGATCATCGGCGGCAACACCATCCTGTACGGGGCCACCGCGGGTGAGGTCTTCCTGCGCGGCCGGGTGGGGGAGCGGTTCGCGGTGCGCAACTCGGGCGCGGTGGCCGTCGTCGAGGGCGTCGGCGACCACGGCTGCGAGTACATGACCGGCGGGACCGTGGTGGTGCTCGGCCCCACCGGCCGCAACTTCGCCGCCGGCATGTCCGGCGGTACGGCCTTCGTCTGGCGGCTCGACCGTCGCCGGGTCAACGCCGAACTGGTCGACCTGGCGCCGCTGCGCGAGGAGGAGCAGGCCCTGCTGCACGAGCTGGTGCAGCGGCACTTCGCCGAGACCGACTCGGCGATCGCCGAGGAGCTGCTCAAGCGCTGGCCGGAGGCGGTGGCGGAGTTCACCGCCGTGGTGCCCCGCGACTACCGCCGGGTGCTGGAGATCATGCGGGCCGCCGAAGCCGCCGGCCACGACGTCGACGACGCGGTGATGAGTGCGCTCACCGCGCCCGCTCAGCCGGCGTTGCCGGTGCCGCCCGCCCCGCGGGCGGTCGCCCAGGAGGTGGCTCGTGCCTGACCCGAACGGTTTCCTGCGCTACCCCCGGCGGATGCCGGCCCGCCGGCCGGTGCCGGTGCGGATCACCGACTGGCGGGAGGTGTACCGGCCGGCGGGCGAGGAGCTGGTCCGGGAGCAGGCGACCCGGTGCATGGACTGCGGCATCCCGTTCTGCCACAGCGTCACAGCCGGCTGTCCGCTGGGTAATCGCATCCCGGACTGGAACGACCTGGTCCGCACCGGCAACTGGGACGCCGCGGTGGAGTCGCTACACGCCACCAACAACTTCCCCGAGTTCACCGGACGGCTCTGCCCGGCGCCCTGCGAGGCCGCCTGTGTGCTCGGCATCGCCGGCGGGGAGCCGGTCACCATCAAGCAGGTCGAGGTCGAGATCGCCGACGCGGCGGTGGCGCGGGGCGGGCTGCTGCCGCGCCCGGTGCCGGCGCCGTCCGGGCGGTCGGTCGCCGTGGTCGGCTCCGGGCCCGCCGGCCTGGCCGCCGCCCAGCAACTGGCCCGCGCCGGTCACGCCGTCACGGTGTACGAGCGCGACGACGCGGTCGGCGGGCTGCTCCGCTACGGCATCCCCGACTTCAAGCTGGAGAAGCGGCACATCGACCGGCGGCTGGCCCAGCTCGCCGCGGAGGGGGTGCGCTTCCGCACCGGGGTGAACGTCGGCGTCGACGTGACCGCGCAGCAGGTGCGCGCCGAGCACGACGCGGTGCTGCTCGCCTGCGGCGCGCTGCAGGGCCGGGACACCCCGCAGACCCCGGGACGGCAGCTGCGGGGCGTGCACCACGCCATGGAGCACCTGGTCGCCGCGAACCGGGTGGTCGCCGCGGCCGGCGCCGGCCGGCCGGCACCGGCCGTACTGCCCGACGGCACGCCGATCGACGCCGCCGGCAAGCACGTGGTGATCATCGGCGGCGGCGACACCGCCGCCGACTGCCTCGGCGTGGCGCACCGGCAGGGCGCGGCGGGCGTACACCAGCTGGACCTCTACCCGCAGCCGCCGCAGGCCCGGGACGAGGCCCGGGACCCGTGGCCGACGTGGCCGTGGGTCCTGCGTAGTTACCCGGCGCACGAGGAGGGCGGCGAGCGGGTCTTCGCGGTGGCGGTGCAGGAGTTCGTCGACGACGGCACCGGCCAGGTGCGGGCGGTCCGGATCGCCGAGGTGACCGTGGAGAAGCGGGACGGCCGGCGGATCGTCACCGCGCTGCCCGGCACCGAGCGGGAACTCCCCGCGGACCTGGTGCTGCTGGCGATCGGCTTCGAGGGCACCGAGCAGCAGCCGCTGCTCGACCAGTTCGGGGTGACCCGCAACGCGTGGGGGGCCGTGGACGCCCGGCCCGACTGGCAGACCGGGGCCGACGGCGTCTTCGTCGCCGGTGACATGCACCGGGGCGCCTCGCTGATCGTCTGGGCGATCGCCGAGGGCCGGGCCGCGGCCGCTGCCATCCACGGGTACCTCGGTGGGGCCGGCCGGCTCCCGGCCCCGGTGGACCCGGCGGCCCAGCCGCTCGCCGCGCGCTGACCCGCCCGACCCGTTCGGGGCGTCGCCCCGGCCCGCACAGGCCGGGGCGGCGCCGCGTGAGTCGCCTCACGAACTAGGGCACATCGGTTTAACTGCGGCCAGACTTGGCCGCTGCCGTACCGCCTCCAGGGTCCGGTGCCGTCATGTCGCCGTTCCCACGGGGGGATCTGTCGTGTTCGCCGCGCTGCGCCACCGGAACTACCGGATCTGGGCCGCCGCCGGGTTCGTGTCCGTCATCGGGACCTGGATGCAGGTCCTGGGGGTCAACTGGTACGTGCTCGCCGAGACCGGCTCGGCGACGTCGATGGGCCTGGCCGTGCTGCTCCAGGCCCTCCCCACGCTGCTGCTCAGCGTCTGGGGCGGGGCGTTGGCCGACCGGCTGCCGGGGAAGCCGCTGCTGATCGCGGCCCAGGCGGCCCACGCGGCCCTCGCGGCGGGGTTGGCCGTGGTCGCCGTCACCGGCGCGGGCGGCCTGCCAGCGATCTACGCGATCTCGCTGGTCACCGGTGCGGTCTCGGCGATCGAGGGCCCGGTGATGGGCCGCTGGTACTCGACGCTGGTGGACCGGGAGAGCCTCGGGAACGCCCTGGCGCTCGGCTCGCTGACCAACTCCGCCGGGCGCATCCTCGGCATGAGCGTCGGCGCCGTCGTGGTGGCCGCCGTCGGCCCCGCGCTGCTCTTCGGCATCAACGCCGCCAGCTTCGTCGCCGTGGTGGCGGCCCTGTTCGCCGTACGCGAGCGGGAGTTGCACGCCGGGGAGCCAGCGGCCGACCCGGTGCCGGCAACCGGCGGCATCGCGGCCGGTTTCCGCTACCTGCTCCGCCAGCCGGTGGTGCTTGTCGCGCTCGCGCTGTCGTTCGTACTCGGCAGCCTGGGGCGCAACTACCAGGTGACCATGGCGGCGATGAGTGACGGGCCGCTGGGTGGCGGAGCCTCCGGCTACGGCCTGCTCTCCACGGTCTTCGCCGTCGGCACGGTGCTCGGCGCGCTGGCCGCCGCGCGCCGGCGTGAGCTGGGCTACGGCGTCCTGGTCGGCGCCGGCCTACTGGCCAGCGGGCTGCAGATCGTCGCCGGGCTCGCCCCGGGCACCATGAGCTTCGCCGCGGTGATCCTGCCGGTCGCCGCCGCGGCGGTGGTCATCGACACCACCGTCGGCGCCCGGGCCCAACTCGACACCGACTACGCGATGCGCGGTCGGGTGCTGGCCGCCCTGGCGGTGACCGGCTCGGTCTCCGCGGCGGTCGGCGCGCCGCTGCTCGGCTGGCTGTCCGAACACGCCGGGCCCCGGGAGACCCTGGTGCTGGCCGGTGCGGTCTCGGTGCTCGCCACCGCGGTGGCGGCGCTCGCCCTCGACCGGCTGCGTGATCGCCGGCTGCGCCGCCGGATCAGCCGGGCGCTGGCCGCGCCGGCGGTGCGGCGCCCGGTCCGCCGGGTCGCCTCGACGGCTGCCCGCGTCGTCCGACCCGCGTCGACCATGGTCCGGGCCGTCCGGCCCGCCCCGACCGCGCTCTCGGCGGGGATCGTCCTCCCCGGCACCCGGCCCGTGCCGGCCCGGCGGGCCGCCGGCCGGTTCGGTGCTGGGGGGCACCGGTGTCCGGCCTGCGCGCCGCACCGTGCCCGCCGCCGTTCCCGGCTGACGGACACCACCCGCCCGGGCAGCCAGCAGGCCGACTGCCCCTGGTCCGGCTGACCCCGGTAGCGCCGGCGACGGGTGGTGCCGGCGGTGGTGACGATCCGGTGGTCCGACGGGACCGCCGGCCGCGACGCTTGCTCCGGACGGCGACACTGGGTGGACTGGACGGACACGGCGCGCCATGATCGGGGGATGTCGATGCGGGAGTCGACCGGTCAGAAACAGTCCCCACCCGGCCGGGACCGGTTGCCGGCCGGCGGCCTGGAGTTCGTGGCGCTGCTGGCCCGGCTGTTGCGCCGGCCCCGGCGCGGCGACCGCCGGCTGCCGCTGCTGTGGCTGGTGCGTCCCGACGGCGACACCGGCGCCGGCCCCGACCTGATGGCGCTGCTGCGCCGCTTCCTCGCCCAGGGGCAGCGCCGGCGGGTGCCGCACGCCGTGCTCGACGTCGCGGCGCAGCCCCCCGGCACGGACGTGTCCATGCTGCTGCGGGAGCTGCACCGGCAACTGTCGCTGGAGGCGTTCGGGGTGGCCCGGCTGCGGTTCCGCCACTACCCGCTCGCCGACTGGCTGATGCACCAGAGCCTCAGCTTCGGGGTGGACGCCGAGGAGGGCCGCTCGACGCTGGTACGCCGGCTGCGCGACCGGCGCGGCGCGCGGGCCGCCGGAGAGCCCGTCCCGCCCGGCGGGGACGCCATCGCCGTCGTCTCCCAGGTGCTGCTCTGGCTGGTCCGGCGGGCGGTGCCGGGGGCGCTCTTCCGGGTGGCGGTCTCCGGCCGGGTGCCGCTGGTCGGGCGGCACTACCGGTGGTTCATGCGCCAGCAGTACCTGGCCCCCCGGCAGTCGGTCACCTTCCTCGGATTCGCCGAGCGGCTCACCGCTGGCTGGCGCGACGGCGAGCAGCCCGACCAGGTCAACAAGCTGCTGCTGCACGCCTTCCTTGAGGATCTGCGGCAGGCCTACCGGCGGCGGCTGTGGCGCCCCGCCGACTGGCGGCGCACCGCGTACCCGGCGCTGCTGCTCGACCACGTGGCGCCCGGCGGCGTCGGCCACGTGCTGATCCGGCTGCTCAACGACGTCCGCAACGAGACCGGGCGCAACGACCCGCTGCTGGTCGTCGTCGCCGGCGACGGACCGCCGCCGGAGTTGCCCGAGCCGCATCCCCTGGACGAGGCCGACGAGGCGTACGACGAATGGGCCGAGGCGTTGCCGGAGATGCGGCGGCTGCGCCGCGCCGCCGCCTGGCTGGTGGTGTTGCGGCCGGCCGCCGCCGAGACCGGCCCGCCGCCGCGCGGCGGCCTGCGTCCCTTCACCGCGCCGGAGCCGCCCTGGTGGTCGCGGCGCTTCCTGCCGGCCGCGCTCTGCCTGGTGGTGCTGGCCGCGGGCACGGCGTGGGCGGCCACCCGGTGGGGGCCGGGCTGTCACCCGTCGGTCGGCGGCGGCCGGGTGGCGGTGGAACTGGTCGAGGGGGAGTGCATCGGCTACAGCGACAGCGCCGCTCAGGTGTTCAACAACGACCCCGGCCAGCAGCGGCTGCGGACCATCCAGGAGCGGATCTTCGCGCAGAACCGGGCCGCCGAGGAGGTCTGGGAGCGCAGCGACCGGCGCCGGCCCTACCTCACCCTGGTCTATCTCGGCACGCTCACCGGCAACCGGACCCGGGCGGACGAGGAGTCGTACGTCTCCGAACGCGAGGAACTGGAGGGCATGGCGACCGCGCAGTACGCGCTGTTGAAGGAGTCGGCCGGCGCCGACGGGGCGGCGCTGCTGCGGATCGTCGTCGCCAACGGCGGCCGGCAGATGCGGCACGCCGGGCGGGCCGTCGCGATGCTGGCCGAGCTGGCCCGCGACGACCCCACGGTGCTCGGCGTGGTCGGCCTGGTGGACAGCCGTACCAGCACCGCCCGAGCGATGCGCGAACTCAACCGCGTCGGGCTGCCCGTGCTCGCCCCGACGCTCTCCGCCGACCGGCTCGACGCGAACTCCCGGCTCTACCTGCAGATCTCGGCCCCGAACACCGACCAGGCCCGGATGGTCGAGGCGTACGCCCGGCAGGTGCTCAAGGTGGACGAGGCGCACGTCTACTGGACCACCGGCGAAGGCAGCTCGCTGACGGAGGACCTCTACGTCAACACCCTGGTCGAAGGGCTCAGGAAGCGGTTCGGCACCCGGATCACCCGGCTGGAGGAGTGGCGGCCCGGCCGCCGGCTCATCGCGGAGTGCGGCTACCCGGGGCTGCTCTTCTACGCCGGCCGCTGGTCGGAGTTCGACGGTTTCCTGCGGGCGCTGCGCGAGTGCGGCGACAACCCGCCGGCACACCTGGTCGGCGACGACTCGGTCAACCGGTACATGGCCAACCCGGGGCTGCGGGCGTCCGCCCCGGGCAACATCCCGGTCACCTACGTCTCCAAGGCCGCGCTGGGCACCTGCGCCGCACTGCGGGCCGCGCAGGCCCGCCGCGACGAGGCCCGGGCCAGCTTCCTGACCTGGATCCAGGCCGACGACCTGCTCGACCCGCCGCGCTGCCGGCCGGAGCAGCCGCACCAGGTCGGTGAGCGGGTCAGCCTCGCCTACGACGCGGCGATGATGATGGTCCGGGCGGTGGAGAGCCTGGCCGCCCGGCTGCACCACGCCGACCCCCGCCAGCGCTGGGAGCCGACGGCGGTCAACCCGGTCGGCGTGCACGCGGAGGTGCTGCGGCAGAACGCCGGCCAGGGGTACCCGGGCGTGGCCGGGCTGATCCGGTACACCCCCGACTCGGGCGAGCCGGTGGACAAGCGGATCTCGCTGATGCGGGTGGAGCGCGTCCCGGAGGTGGCGACCGGGCCGGTCGAGGTGTTCCACTGCGGCGCCGCTGACCGGCCGGCCCCGCCCATCTGCGCTGCCGTCCCGGCCACCGGGGCCCAACCCTGACGGCGTGTCCCGCGACGCGTCCGGTTCGCCACTGTGGCGGTGATGCCCGGTTCCGTTAGGGTTTGCCGGGAACATCCGGCCGACGGCGAGGGAGCAGACGGTGGGCAGGCTCGCGTCGGCATACGGGCAGGCGGCCGCGGCCCACCGGGCGGCCCGGGGGCACCTCGACCGGGCCCGCCGGGTGCTCGCCGACGGCGCCGCCCCGGGCGGGCCAGCCGGCGCCGGTGACCTGGTCGCCCGGTTGGCGCGGCTCGGCGGCGCGCTCGCCACCCCGGCCCCCGGCGCCACCCTGGTCACCCGCACCCCGGTGCCGGTGCGCGTCGGCGAGGCGTCCACCCCCGACGGTGGCTTTCCCGTGGTGGTGCCGCTGGGCGGCGGCCATCACCTGACGGTCGACGCCGACGCCCGTGACCCCCGGGTGGCCGGGCTGCTGCGGGCGCTGGTGCTGCGGCTGCTCGCCGCCGCGCCGCCGGGCGGGATGCGGGTGGCCGGCATCGACACCGTCGCGCTCGGCGCCGCGTTCGGGCCGCTGCGCCCGCTGGTCGACGCGGGCGTGCTCGACCCGCCGGCCACCAGCGGCACCGAGGTCACCGCCCTGCTCGACGCCGTCGAACGGCACGCCCGCACCGCCCGGCACGCCGACCGCCCCGACCAGGAGCTGCTGCTGGTGGTCGCCGCGTCGGCGCTCCCGCCGCGCGAGGCGGCCCGGCTCGCCGTGCTCACCCACGCCGGGCCGGGCGCTGCGGTCTGCGTCCTGCGCGCCGGCCATCCCCCCACCGTGTCGGCGGATCCGGCGCCGCCGCTCGGCGCCGCCACCGCGCTGCGGCTGACCGAGCGGTACGCGCAGGTCGGCGATCCGCCCGGGGCCCCGTTCAGCGACGACGGCTCCGGCCTGGCCGCCCCGGTGCTGCTCGACGGCGACCCGCCGGCCGCCTCGCTGGCCGCCCTCGCCGAGCACCTGGGCACCGCCGCCGGGCAGGGCGACGCGTTGGGCCTCGCGGAGCTGCTGCCGGCGCGGCGCTGGGCCTCCTTTGCCGGCGACGGGTTGCGCACGGTGGTCGGGCGGGCCGGCCGGGACCTGTTCACCGCCGCCTTCGACGACGCCACCCCGCACTGGCTGGTCGCCGGGCGCAGCGGCGCCGGCAGGATCCGCTTCCTGCTCGGTGTCCTCTACGGGCTGGCGGCCCGCTACTCCCCGGCGGAGCTCCAGCTCTACCTGCTCGACCTCACGGAGGGCGGCAGCTTCACCGAGTTCGTCCCCACCGCCGGGGATCCGTTCTGGCTGCCGCACGCCCGGGCCGTCGGCATCGGGTCCGACCGCGAGTACGGCGTCGCGGTGCTGCGCGAGCTGCGCCGGGAGCTGCACCGGCGGGCCGCCACGCTCCGGCGCCACGGCGTCACCACGCTCGCCGACCTGCCCCGTGACCCCCCGGTGCCGCGGGTCGTGGCGGTGATCGACGAGTTCCACCTGCTGCTCGCCGGCAACGACGCGCTGGCCCGCGAGTCGGTCGACCTGCTGAACGAGCTCGCCCGCAAGGGCCGCGCGCACGGTGTGCACCTGGTGCTGGCCAGCCAGGGCGCCACCGGCGTCGAGGCGCTCCACGGCCGGGCCGAGGCGATCCACGGGCAGTTCGCGCTCCGGGTGGCGCTGCCCGGCGGTGCCGGCGTGCTCGACCCCCGCAACGACGCCGGCTCCTCCCTGCCGATCGGCTCGGCCGTGGTCAACACCGCGGCGGGGGCGCCCGGCGCGGACACGGTCGTCCGCCTCCCCGACGCGCACGCCGCGGCGGCCGACCTGGCCCGGCTACGCCACGAGCTGTGGCAGGCCCGCCCGGCGGGCGCGGGCCCACCATCGGTGTTCAAGGGGTGCGAGACGGCGCAGGTCGAGGACGATCCCACCTTCGCCGGGCTGCGCCCGGGTGGCCGGCGCCCGCTGGCCCTGGTGGGGCGCACCGTCGACGTGGACGGCACCTCCGCGCTGTTCATCATGGACGCCACCCCGGGCCGGCACCTCGCCGTGGTGGGCGCCGCCGGCACCGCCGCCGAGGTGCTGCGGGCGGCCACCCTGAGCCTGGCCCGGCAGCACGCCCCCGGTGACGCCCGGTTCCTGGTCGCCCCGCTGGTCGCCGCCGCGGACCCGACCGCCGACGACACCGCCGCCACGCTCACCGCCGTCGGCCACGCCGTCGAGCGGCTCGACGCGACCGGGCTGCGCGAGCACGTCGCCGCCCTCGCCGCGCGGACGTCGCCGGCCGGGCGCACCTATCTCGTCGTGTTCGGCGTGGACGCCGCCAGCGGGCTGCTCGCCGTGGCCGACCCGCAGACCTTCCGTTCCGGCCACGACGACCTGCGCGCCCTGCTGCGGGCCGGGCCGGCGCACGGGGTGCACCTGCTCGGCTGGTGGCGGGGGCTGCGCGCGCTCGCCGGCGACCTCGGCGGTGCGCATCGCGACGACGTCGCCTGCCTGGTCGCGCTGAACGTGCCCGGCGCCGAGCTCGGGCTGCACCTCGGCGTGCCCGACCCGGGATACCCGCCGCGGCCCGACCGGGCGTTGCTGGTCGACCGGCACGACCAGCGCATCCGGCTGATCGTCCCGTACACCCGGAACGGGCACCCACCGTGCGGGGAGGACTGAGCTGTGTCCACCTTCGCCGAGTACGCGGCGCTGGCCCGGCAGCTGGCCGAGCAGCGGCGGGCCGCCGAGGCCGAGCGCCGGCGCAACCTGCACGCCACCGCCGACTACCTCCAGCACCGGCTCACCGCCCAGGGGCAGCGCCTCGACCAGCTCGGCCGCGCGACCGGCCTGCCTCCACCCGCCACGCCGCCCCGCCCGGCGCCGGCCCCGCCGGTGACACCCGCTTCCGGGCCGCCCGCGGGCCCGGCCGTCGCGCCGCCCACGGGCCTGGCTTCCGCGCCGCCCGTGACACCGGTTTCCGCGCCGCCGGCGGGCCTGCCGTCCACATCGGGCACGCCGCCGGGCTCCGGGGTTCCGGCCGGGGTGGCGGCCCCGGCGGAGGTCGACCCGGCGATGGAGCTGGAGCTGGCCCGGCGTTACGCCGACGAGGCCGACCGGCACGGGCAGCAGGCCGAACTGCTCGCCCAACGCCCGGTGCTGCTGCCGTCGTGGTCGTCGCCGGCCCGGGCGCTGGCCGTCTACCTCGCCGCCGTGGGGGTCGGGGTGCTGCTCATGCTCGCCCTGCTGTTCGGCTCCGGGGCCGGCGTGATCGACCTCGGCACCCACTACGTCTGGATGTGCGCCGGGCTGCCCGCCGTGTCGCTGGTCGCCGGCTGGCTGGTGCTCGGCCGCTGGGGCCGGCCCGCCGTCGTCGCCGGCACGCCACCCCGGTATCCGATGTTGGGTGTGCTGGTCTGCTTCCTGCTGGTGCCGCTCACCTACTGCGCCGACCTGCTGGCCTTGCGCGTGCTCCGCTGACGGTGCCGGCGTTGCAGATCCCGATGGGCAACGCCCTTTCGGGAGCGGTTCCCACCGGGATCGGGAGCGCGGGCCGTGCTCGGGCCGGCAGGGCCGGGGTCAGACGCGGCCGAGGATGACCACCGGGATCTCCCGGTCGGTCTGCTGCTGGTAGCGGGCGTACGTCGGGAAGACCTCGGTCATCAGCTCCCACAGCCGGGGACGTCCCGCCGCGGTGGCGGTGCGGGCCCGGGCCGGGAAACGCTCCGCGCCGACCTGCACCCGGACCTCGGGGTCGGCGCACAGGTTCAGGTACCAGTTCGGGTGCCGCTCCGCGCCCCCGTTGGAGGCGACCAGCAGGTACCGGTCACCGTCGCGGCCGTAGATCAGCGCGGTACGTCGCAGCGTGCCGGAGCGGCGCCCCCGGGTGGTGAGCAGCAGGGCGTCGTAACCGTGGTACTTCCCGCCGTCGGCGCCGTCGGTCTCTAGGTAGCGACGGACGTGGCTGGCGACCCAGCCGACGGGGCTGTCCTCAATGGTCTCGGTCACCTGCGCAGCCTACCCACCTCCGCGGTGGTCGACGGTGAACCCACCCGGTCCGGCGGGGTGGCCGGGGATGGTCAGCGGTCGAGCAACACCAGCCACTCGTCGTCGAGGCGCTCGACGGTCGTGCCCGCGGGCCAGACGTGCGGGACGGCCGCCACCGCCCGGGCCTGGTCGACCAGCGGCCGGCGGCTCAGTGTGGCGTCCTCGAAGCTCACCCGGCCGCCGAAGCGGGCCCGGCCGAAGTTCGCCGCCCCCTCGAAGCGGGCCCGCTCGAACCAGGTCTCGCCGGTGAACTCGGTCCAGCGGAACAGGGCCATGTCGGCGAACCGGGCCTGGCGGAACCCGACGTACCCGGCGAATTCGGCGTGCTCCATGGAGAGTCCGCTGTGGAAGACCGCCTCCCGGAAGGAGGTACTGCCGCCGAAGCGGGTGCCGTCGAAGCTCGCCGGGCGGTGGAACGTGGCGCCCCGGAACGACACCCGCGCGAAGCTCGCCCGCCGGCAGGACAAACCCCCGCCGACGTCGGCCCGGTCGAAGCTGGCGGGGCCGGTGAAGCGGGCGCCGTCGAGCAGGATCTCCGCGTCCCCGGCCAGGTCGTCGAAGACCGCCGCCTCGAACACCGCGCCCAGCGCCAGCCGCCCGCGTACGGTGGCGCCGGCGAAGCTGGTGGTGCCGGCGCAGACCGCACCGGTCAGGTCCGCGTCGACCAGGGTGCAGCCGCCGGCGTCGAACCCGTCGAGCCGGGCGCCGCTCAGGTCCAGCCTGACCCCCGGCCACCAGCTCTCGTCGTCCGCGCGCAGGTGCCGGGTGAGCACCCGTTGCGCGGTGCGGCGCACCTCCGTCTCGCGCGCGTCGTCGTCGGGTGGGGGCATCCGCAGGTACGCGCAGAGCACCGCCACGATCGTCGGTCGCTGCGCCGGATTGTCCTGACCGAGCCGCTCCAGGGCGTGCAGCCCGCCGAGGCGTACCGCCGCCTTGTCGTTGCCGAGCAGCTCGACCGCCCGGGTGTAGAGCTCGGTCAGCCGCCGCTCGGCGGCGTCGTGCTCGGCGGCCTCGGCCTGCCGCTCCTGGTGGCGCTGCCCGGCTTCGGCGACCGCCTCGGCGTGCGCCTGGACCCGCTCCCGGTGCGCCTGGTCCTGGCCGGCGACGGCCTCCTGGTGCCGCTGCGCGCGTTCGCTGATCCACTGTCGACGGGCGGCGAGTAGCAGCGCCAGCCCGCCGCCGGTGCCGGCCACCACCGTGAGCCCGGTGCGGATCGCGTCGATCCGTAGCGCCGCGCGGGTGTCGGCCCGGGTGGCCTGGTCGGCCTCGTCGAGCAGCCAGTCCAGCACCAGCCAGCCGAGCAGCGCGGCGAGCAGCAGGCCGACCAGCACCAGCCACCAGGGCATCACCCGCAGCCGCTCGTCGTGTGTCCGGCGCACGGCCCGAGCATGCCATCACTGCCGGCGGCGTAGGGGGAGCGCGGCGCCCGATCCGGTACGCCGCAACGGCCGCCGGTGCCACCGGATGTCCTCTGCGGAGCGGCGGTGCCCGTTTTGCCGATTTGTGCCCCGGATGGAACAACGGGTTACCGAGGCGTAACTTGCCATTGACGTTCCTGAATCACTACCCGCATCATCGTCCCACGGTCGATCGGACACCCCACCCGTCTCCCCGGTTCGCCGGGTACCTCCCGCCGGAGGTGCAGCCATGCTGCTCCGAAAGATCGTCTCCGCCGCCGCCCTCGCCACCGCCGCCGTCCTGCTGCTCCCGGCCGCCGCCGTCGCGGCC
>NZ_POUB01000091.1 GCF_003236335.1 Micromonospora deserti | reverse complement strand
GCGTACCCCAGCCGGAGGACGGCGTACCCCAGCCGGAGGGCGAGGGCGAGGCGGGCGGCGGATCCCCGGGCCCGGCCGACGGCGGGGCCCACGGGCCGGGCGCCGTCGACGGCGATGTCGGCGGCGCGGCGGACCCCTCGGGAGAGGTCCCGGGCGCGGCGTCCGGCGCCCGCTCGGGCCGTGGCCCGTCGGCGCCGGGGGCGGCGGCGTCCGGGCCGCCGACGTGGGGCGCCGCGGGATCGGTCCCCGGGGAGCGCGCCGGTTCCGTCACGGGATCCTCCTGTCGGCAGTCGGCGTCCACCGCCGCGCGACGGACACCGGCCAGGCTACCGCCGCCGGGCGACGTCCCCGCCCCCGGCGCGGTCGGTTCCCCCGTGGCGGTCAGTCCACGTTGGGCGCGAAGTCCTGCCCGTAGGGCGCCTCGGCGAGCCGGACCACCCCGACCACCACCGCGGCCACCACGGTGACCGCGACCAGCGCCAGGCCCGTCCAGGCCAGCCGCTCCCCCCGGCGCAGCCAGGCCGCGCCGGTGAGGAAACCCCCCGAGGCGTACGCCTCCCGGCGGGCCTGGCGGGCCAGTTGGAGCGCCACCGTGGCCGGCACCACCCCGCCAACGAACAGGCCGGTCAGCGCGGCGAGCAGACCGAGCGCGAAGACCGCCCTCGCCTTGCTGGCCCGGGCCGGGTCCGGGTCGAGCGGATGACGCGGCCCCGGCGGGACCGTGGGCGCCTGCCCGGGTGCGGTCATCATGCCCACCATCATGCCCCGGCCCGGCGCGCGGTGGTGTCGGCAGGCGGCTCCCGGGCTCCGGACACGGCGCGGCCCCCGGCGGGTGCCGGGGGCCGCGTCGTTCAGTGCGCGATCTAGCGGTACGACCCGAAGTCGAAGTCGTCCAGCGGGACCGCCTGGCCGCTGGCCGGCCCGAAGCCGTAGTCGGTCTCCGGGTACCCGGTCATCGAGTAGACCTTGGCCTTCGCCTCCTCGGTCGGCTCGACCCGGACATTGCGGTACTTGCTGATGCCGGTACCGGCCGGGATGAGCTTACCGATGATCACGTTCTCCTTGAGGCCGATCAGCGAGTCGCTGCGGGCGTGGATCGCCGCGTCCGTCAGCACCCGGGTGGTCTCCTGGAAGGAGGCCGCCGACAGCCAGGAGTCCGTGGCCAGCGACGCCTTGGTGATACCCATCAGCACCGGACGACCCGCCGCGGGCTCGCCACCCTCGGAGACGAGCCGGCGGTTCTCCGACTCGAACAGCGCCCGGTCGACCAGCACGCCCGGCAGGAATTCGGTCGAGCCGGAGTCGATGACCGTCACCCGCTTGAGCATCTGGCGGATGATGATCTCGATGTGCTTGTCGTGGATGAGCACACCCTGCGAGCGGTAGACCTCCTGGACCTCCTGGGTCAGGTGGACCTGGACCGCCCGCGGGCCGAGGATGCGCAGCAGCTCGTGCGGGTCGATGGTGCCCTCGGTCAGCTTCTCGCCGACGTCGACGTGGGCTCCGTCGTGGGCGCGCAGGCGCACCCGCTTGGAGATCTTGTCGTGCACGATCTCGTCGCTGCCGTCGTCGGGGACGATGATGATCTTGCGAGACCGCTCGCCGTCCTCGATCCGGATCCGGCCCGGAGTCTCCGCGATCGGCGCCTTGCCCTTGGGCACGCGCGCCTCGAAGATCTCCTGGACCCGGGGCAGACCCTGGGTGATGTCCTCACCCGCGACACCACCGGTGTGGAAGGTACGCATCGTCAGCTGGGTACCCGGCTCACCGATCGACTGGGCGGCGATGATGCCGACCGCCTCGCCGACGTCCACGGTCTTGCCGGTCGGCAGCGAGCGGCCGTAGCACGCACCGCAGACGCCCAGCTTCGACTCGCAGGTGAGCACGCTGCGCACCCGGACCGTCTCCACCCCGGCGGCGACGATCCTCTCGACCAGGATCGAGTTGATGTCCGCGCCCCGCTCGGCGACCACGGTGCCGTCCGGCCCCTTGATGTCGTCGGCGAGGGTACGGGCATGCACGCTGGTCTCGGCGTGCTCGTGCACCACCAGCTTGCCGTCCAACCGCTCGGCGACCTGCATCGGGATCGCCCGGTCGGTGCCGCAGTCCTCCTCGCGGATGATCACGTCCTGCGAGACGTCCACCAGGCGCCGGGTCAGGTAACCCGAGTCGGCGGTACGCAGGGCGGTGTCCGCGAGACCCTTCCGGGCACCGTGCGTGGAGATGAAGTACTCCAGCACGGACAGACCCTCCCGGTAGCTGGCCTTGATCGGCCGCGGGATGATCTCACCCTTCGGGTTGGCCACCAGACCACGGATCGCCGCGATCTGCCGGAGTTGGAGCAGGTTACCGCGAGCACCCGAGTTGATCATCTTCCACAGCGGGTTCTCCTGCGGCAGCGCGGTGTCCATCTCCTTGGCGACCTCATTGGTCGCCCTGGTCCAGATCTGGATGAGCTCGCCGCGCCGCTCCTCCGGGGTCATCAGACCCCGCTGGTACTGCTTGTCGATCTGGTCGGCTTCCTTCTCGTACCGCGCCAGGATCTCCGCCTTGCGCGGCGGCGCGATGACGTCCTCCATGCCGATCGTCACGCCGGACCAGGTGGCCCAGTGGAAACCGGCCTCCTTGAGCCCGTCCAGGGTGGCGGCCAGCGCCACCTTGGGGAAGCGCTCGGCGAGGTCGTTGACGATCGCGGAGAGCTGACCCTTGCGGATCTCGTAGTTCACGAACCGGTAGCCCTGCGGCAGGGTCTCGTTGAACAGCACCCGACCGAGGGTGGTCTCCACGGTCAGCGGCTCGCCCTCGACCCAGCCCTCCGGGGCGGTCCACGGCTCGGCGCCGGCACCGTTGTCGACCCCGACGACGCCGCGCAGCCGGATCTTCACCGGGGCCTGCAGGTGCAGCTCGCCGTTGTCGTACGCCATCCGCGCCTCGGCGTCCGAGCTGAACGCCCGGCCCTCGCCCTTCTCACCGGGGGTGAGGTGGGTGAGGTGGTAGAGGCCGATGACCATGTCCTGGGTGGGCATGGTGACCGGCTTGCCGTCGGCCGGCTTGAGGATGTTGTTCGACGACAGCATCAGGATCCGCGCCTCGGCCTGGGCCTCGGCGGACAGCGGCACGTGCACCGCCATCTGGTCACCGTCGAAGTCGGCGTTGAACGCGGTGCAGACCAGCGGGTGAATCTGGATGGCCTTGCCCTCGACCAGCTGCGGCTCGAAGGCCTGGATACCCAGCCGGTGCAGGGTCGGCGCCCGGTTCAGCAGCACCGGGTGCTCGCCGATGACCTCTTCCAGCACGTCCCACACGACCGGCCGCTGCCGCTCGACCATCCGCTTGGCGGACTTGATGTTCTGCGCGTGGTTGAGGTCCACCAGCCGCTTCATCACGAACGGCTTGAACAGCTCCAGCGCCATCTGCTTGGGCAGGCCGCACTGGTGCAGCTTGAGCTTCGGGCCGACCACGATGACCGAACGGCCGGAGTAGTCGACGCGCTTGCCCAGCAGGTTCTGGCGGAACCGGCCCTGCTTGCCCTTGAGCATGTCGGACAGCGACTTGAGCGGGCGGTTGCCCGGGCCGGTCACCGGCCGGCCGCGGCGGCCGTTGTCGAACAGCGCGTCGACGGCCTCCTGGAGCATCCGCTTCTCGTTGTTGACGATGATCTCGGGCGCGCCGAGGTCGATCAGCCGCTTGAGGCGGTTGTTCCGGTTGATCACCCGGCGGTACAGGTCGTTCAGGTCGGAGGTCGCGAAGCGGCCACCGTCGAGCTGCACCATCGGGCGCAGGTCCGGCGGGATGACCGGGACGCAGTCCAGCACCATGCCGAGCGGCGAGTTGCGGGTGTTCAGGAACGCCGCCACGACCTTGAGCCGCTTGAGCGCCCGGATCTTCCGCTGGCCCTTGCCGGAGCGGATGGTCTCCCGCAGGCTCTCCGCCTCGGCGTCGAGGTCCATGTTCTGGACCAGCGCCTTGATCGCCTCGGCGCCCATGCCGCCGGTGAAGTACTCGCCGAACCGGTCGCGCAGCTCCCGGTAGAGCAGCTCGTCGGTGACCAGCTGCTTCGGCTCCAGCTTGCGGAAGGTGTCCAGCACCTCGTCCAGGCGGTCGATTTCGCGCTGGGCCCGGTCGCGGATCTGGCGCATCTCGCGCTCTCCGCCCTCCTTGACCTTGCGCCGGACGTCCGCCTTGGCACCCTCGGCCTCCAGCTCGGCCAGGTCGGCCTCGAGCTTGGCGGCCCGCTTCTCGATCTCCGAGTCACGGCTGTTCTCGGCCTGCCGCTTCTCGGCCAGGATCTCGTTCTCGATGGTCGAGAGGTCACGGTGACGCGCCTCGGCGTCCACGCTGGTCACGACGTACGAGGCGAAGTAGATGATCTTCTCGAGGTCCTTGGGGGCAAGGTCCAGCAGGTAGCCCAGCCGGCTCGGCACGCCCTTGAAGTACCAGATGTGGGTCACGGGAGCGGCGAGCTCGATGTGCCCCATCCGCTCACGACGGACCTTCGAGCGGGTCACCTCGACGCCGCAGCGCTCACAGATGATGCCCTTGAACCGGACCCGCTTGTACTTACCGCAGTAGCACTCCCAGTCCCGCTGCGGACCGAAGATCTTCTCGCAGAAGAGCCCGTCCTTTTCCGGCTTGAGGGTGCGGTAGTTGATGGTCTCAGGCTTCTTGACCTCGCCGTGTGACCACTGACGGATGTCGTCGGCGGTGGCGAGGCCGATGCGCAGCTCGTCGAAGAAGTTGACGTCGAGCACTATGTCCCCTATGTCGTCGTCTGTACTGCTAGCTAACCAGCGGGGTTCGGGGCAGGGTGACCCGCGCAGGGGTCAAGCCTGACCGCCCGGAGCGGGTCACCCTGCCCCGAACCACCACCTCAGACCTCTTCGACCGAGCTCGGCTCGCGCCGGGACAGGTCGATGCCCAGCTCCTCCGCGGCCCGGAACACCTCGTCGTCGGTCTCGCGCATCTCCAGGGCCACACCGTCGCTGGAGAGCACCTCGACGTTGAGGCACAGCGACTGCAGCTCCTTGAGCAGCACCTTGAACGACTCCGGGATGCCCGGCTCCGGGATGTTCTCGCCCTTGACGATGGCCTCGTAGACCTTCACCCGGCCGAGAACGTCGTCGGACTTGATCGTCAGCAGCTCCTGCAGGGCGTACGCGGCGCCGTACGCCTGCATCGCCCAGCACTCCATCTCACCGAAGCGCTGGCCACCGAACTGCGCCTTACCACCCAGCGGCTGCTGCGTGATCATCGAGTACGGGCCGGTCGACCGGGCATGGATCTTGTCGTCGACCAGGTGGTTGAGCTTCAGGATGTAGATGTAGCCGACCGCGATCGGGTCCGGCAGCGGCTCGCCGGAGCGACCGTCGAACAGCCGCGCCTTGCCGCTGGAGCCGATCAGCTGCTTGCCGTCCCGGTTGGGCAGGGTCGACGCGAGCAGACCGGAGATCTCCTCCTCGCGGGCACCGTCGAAGACCGGGGTGGCCACGTTGGTGTCCGGCTCGGACTCGTCCGCCTCGATCGAGCGGAGCTGGCGCTTCCACTCGACGTCGTCGCCCTCGACCTTCCAGCCGGTCTTGGCCACCCAGCCGAGGTGCGTCTCCAACACCTGGCCGATGTTCATCCGGCTCGGCACACCCAGCGGGTTGAGCACGATGTCGACCGGAGTGCCGTCCTCCAGGAACGGCATGTCCTCGATCGGCAGGATCTTGGAGATGACGCCCTTGTTGCCGTGCCGGCCGGCGAGCTTGTCGCCGTCCTGGATCTTCCGCTTCTGGGCGACGTAGACCCGGACCAACTCGTTGACGCCCGGCGGCAGCTCGTCGCCGTCCTCCCGGGAGAAGGTACGCACGCCGATGACCGTGCCGGTCTCGCCGTGCGGCACCTTCAGCGAGGTGTCCCGGACCTCGCGCGCCTTCTCGCCGAAGATCGCGCGGAGCAGCCGCTCCTCCGGGGTCAGCTCGGTCTCACCCTTGGGCGTGACCTTGCCGACCAGAATGTCGCCGGGGACGACCTCGGCGCCGATCCGGATGATGCCGCGCTCGTCGAGGTCGGCGAGCATCTCCTCGCTGACGTTCGGGATGTCGCGGGTGATTTCCTCCGGGCCGAGCTTGGTGTCCCGCGCGTCGACCTCGTGCTCCTCGATGTGGATCGAGGTGAGCACGTCCTGCTGCACGAGGCGCTGCGACAGGATGATCGCGTCCTCGTAGTTGTGCCCCTCCCAGGTCATGAACGCCACGAGCAGGTTGCGCCCGAGCGCCATCTCGCCGTCGTCGGTGCACGGACCGTCGGCGATGACCTGGCCGGCCTCGACGCGGTCGCCCTCGAAGACCACCGGCTTCTGGTTGACGCAGGAGCCGGCGTTGGAGCGGCGGAACTTGTGCAGCAGGTACGTCCGGCGGTGGCCGTCGTCCTGGTGGACGGTGATGTAGTCGGCGCAGAGGTCCTCGATGACACCACCGACCTCGGCGACCACCACGTCACCGGCGTCGACCGCGGCGCGGTACTCCATGCCGGTGCCGACGAGCGGGGCCTCGGCCTTGACCAGCGGCACCGCCTGGCGCTGCATGTTCGCGCCCATCAGCGCCCGGTTGGCGTCGTCGTGCTCCAGGAACGGGATCATCGCGGTCGCCACCGAGGTCATCTGCCGCGGCGACACGTCCATGTAGTCCACGGCCGCCGGCGGGACGTCCTCGGTCTCGCCGCCCTTCCGACGGACCAGGACGCGGTCCTCGACGAACGAGCCGTCGGCCTTCAGCGGCGCGTTGGCCTGGGCCTTGACGAACCGGTCCTCCTCGTCCGCGGTCAGGTAGTCGATCTGGTCGGTGACCCGACCGTCGACGACCTTCCGGTACGGCGTCTCGATGAAGCCGAACGGGTTGACCCGGGCGAAGGTGGACAGCGCGCCGATCAGACCGATGTTCGGGCCTTCCGGCGTCTCGATCGGGCACATCCGGCCGTAGTGGGACGGGTGCACGTCGCGGACCTCGAAGCCGGCCCGCTCCCGGGACAGACCACCCGGGCCGAGCGCGCTCAGCCGGCGCCGGTGGGTCAGGCCCGCCAGCGGGTTGGTCTGGTCCATGAACTGGGACAGCTGCGACGTACCGAAGAACTCCTTGATCGCCGCCACCACCGGGCGGATGTTGATCAGGGTCTGCGGCGTGATCGCCTCGACGTCCTGGGTGGTCATCCGCTCGCGGACGACCCGCTCCATCCGGGACAGGCCGACCCGGACCTGGTTCTGGATCAGCTCGCCCACGGTACGCAGGCGCCGGTTGCCGAAGTGGTCGATGTCGTCGGCCTCGTAACCGTCCTCACCGGCGTGCAGCCGGCAGAGGTACTCGACGGTGGCGACGATGTCGTCCTCGGTCAGCGTGCCGGTGGTGATCGGCACGCCCAGGTTGAGCTTCTTGTTGAACTTGTAACGACCGACCTTGGCGACGTCGTACCGCTTCGGGTTGAAGAAGAGGTTGTCGAGCAGGGTCTGGGCGTTCTCACGGGTCGGCGGCTCGCCAGGGCGCAGCTTGCGGTAGATGTCGAGTAGCGCCTCGTCCTGGCCGGCGATGTGGTCCTTCTCGAGCGTGGTCATCATCAGCTCGGACCAGCCGAACCGCTCGCGGATCTGCTCGGCCGACCATCCGATGGCCTTGAGCAGCACGGTGACGGCCTGCCGGCGCTTGCGGTCGATGCGGACGCCGACCGTGTCACGCTTGTCGATGTCGAACTCCAGCCAGGCACCCCGGCTCGGGATGACCTTGACGCTGGAGAGGTCGCGGTCGGAGGTCTTGTCCGGCTGCTTGTCGAAGTAGACGCCCGGGGACCGGACGAGCTGGCTGACCACGACGCGCTCGGTGCCGTTGATGATGAAGGTGCCCTTCGGCGTCATCATCGGGAAGTCACCCATGAACACCGTCTGGCTCTTGATCTCGCCGGTGGTGTTGTTGGTGAACTCCGCGGTCACGAACAGCGGCGCACAGTAGGTGAGGTCCTTCTCCTTGCACTCCTCGATCGAGGCCTTGACCTCGTCGAAGCGCGGAGCCGAGAAGGAGAGCGACATGGTGCCGGAGAAGTCCTCAATGGGACTGATCTCGTCGAGGATCTCCGCGAGACCCGAGCGTGCGTGCGGGTCGTCCGCCGACCGGCCCTGCCAAGCCTCGTTGCCGACCAGCCAGTCGAAGGACTCGTTCTGGATGGCGAGGAGGTTGGGGACCTCGAGGTGTTCGGTGATCCTGCCGAAAGAGACTCGGCGGGGAGCGAAAGCGCTCGACGTACGACTGGTCTTCGCAGGGCGGGAAGCTGCCAAGATGCGTCCTTCCGAGGACCGGTGCTGCAGAACGGCTGGTACGCGTGCACTCCAATGACCCCACCAGAAATATCCACAAACGGACATTTCCGAGCAGGGGTCAAGTCGGAAGGCAGCGCAAACTAGCAGTGTAGCCGAGAGGCTAACCGCTGTCCAGCCCACCCCGCAGGTCGTCGCGGAACGTGCCTCGGGACCCCTCGAACGGGTCTCGCCGGGCCGCTCGGAACGCGTCGTTCCCGCCGGGCCGCTCAGGTGCCGTGGCCGATGGTGCCGCCGCAGCTATTACCCGAGTGGTGGCCGTTGCAAGCGCGGAAGGTCTTGCTGGTGTCAGCGTGCCTGGCGGGCCGGGCCGCGTCAAGGGCCGGTCTCCGGGTCGCCGTGTCTTTCCCACCGACGGGCGACCGGAAGACACCGCCGGCAAGATCCGGCACCGGGCGTCGACGCCCTGCTCACGTGCGCTGCCGCCGGGTACACCAACACGGCGGGCGGCGATCCGTTGTCGGATCACCGCCCGCCGCGGGCGCGGTGTGCCCCGGCTCACGTGAGCCGGACGCGCGCCGGGTCGTACCTCAGGTCACTTGAGGGTGACCTTGGCGCCCTCGCCCTCGAGCTTGGCCTTGGCCTTGTCGGCGGTCTCCTTGTTGACCTTCTCCAGGACCGGCTTCGGGGCGGCCTCGACCAGGTCCTTGGCCTCCTTGAGGCCCAGGCCGGTCAGCTCGCGCACGACCTTGATGACCTGGATCTTCTTGCCACCGTCGGCGTCGAGGATGACGTCGAACTCGTCCTTCTCCTCCTCGGCCGGCGCGGCGGCGCCGCCGGCGGCCGGGGCACCCGCGGCGACCGCGACCGGTGCGGCGGCGGTGACCTCGAAGGTGTCCTCGAACTGCTTCACGAACTCCGAGAGCTCGATCAGCGTCATCTCCTTGAACGCGTCGAGCAGCTCTTCGGTGCTGAGCTTCGCCATGTCTGGCGTCCTTTCCTAAATCTGTTGGCTAGGTACGTGGGTGCGCCGGGAGGCCTCAGGCCGCCTCGGCGCCCTCCTTCTCGCGCTTGTCCTGCAGGGCGGCCGCCAGGCGGGCGGTCTTCGACAGCGGGGCCTGGAACAGGGCCGCGGCCTTGCTCAGGTTGCCCTTCATCGCGCCGGCCAGCTTGGCCAGCAGCACCTCACGGGACTCCAGGTCGGCGAGCTTCGTGACCTCGGCCGCGGAAATGGCCTGGCCCTCGAAGACGCCGCCCTTGATGACGAGCTTCGGGTTGGCCTTCGCGAAATCGCGAAGCCCCTTCGCCGCCTCGACGACGTCGCCCGAAACGAAAGTCAGCGCGGTAGGACCGGTGAACAGCTCATCGAGGCCGGAGATACCCGCGTCGGTCGCGGCACGCTTCGCCAGCGTGTTCTTCGCGACCGTGTAGGTGACCTCCTTGCCGAGCGAGCGTCGCAGCTGGGTGAGCTGGGAAACCGTCAGACCGCGGTACTCGGTCAGCACCGCAGCGCCCGCGTTGCGGAAGCTCTCGGTCAGCTCAGCGACGGCCGTGGCCTTGTCGGCCCGGATCGGCTTGTCCGCCATGTCCCTCCTCTCTCGTTGCTCGGAGGCTGGTCACCGTCGTCGGCCGGAGCTTTCGACGGGACGGAGGCAACGCGATAACGAGAAAAGCCCCGGCGCAGGGCGCACGGGGCGAGGGCCGGCACACGCGGTCACGGTCGGCGGACCGTGCTCACAGCCGATGTTTCGCTTGCCGCCCTGCGCGGGTCGCCCGTCATCGCGGGACCTTCGACCGTGCCGGGGCACGGTGACCAGCGGTCTCTGGGTGGAACTTCGCGGCCAAGGTTACGCGACACGCCCGGTGACCGCCAAACCGCCCCCCGGGTGGCCCGGGTCACTCCTCCGCGCCCGGCCCTCGGTGACCGTGCCGTCGGCCACCGTCCACCGGCGTGCCCTGGGACAGCGAAAGCGCGCGGGGCGCCGCCACGACGTGGCGACGCCCCGGACACGGGTGCGGGGGATGCTCAGCTCTCGGCCGAGCCCTCCTGCAGGTTCTTCACCGCGTTCGGGTCGACCGGGACGCCCGGGCCCATGGTGGTGGTGAGGGTAACCTTCTTGAGGTACTTGCCCTTTGCCGCCGACGGCTTGGCCCGCAGCACCTCGTCGAGGACCGCCGCGTAGTTGTCGACCAGCTGGCTCTCCGAGAACGACGCCTTACCGATGATCAGGTGCAGGTTGGAGTGCTTGTCCACCCGGAAGGTGATCTTCCCGCCCTTGATGTCCGAGACGGCCTTGGTGACGTCCATGGTCACCGTGCCGGTCTTCGGGTTCGGCATGAGACCGCGCGGGCCCAGGATCCGCGCGATCCGGCCGATCTTGGCCATCTGGTCCGGCGTGGCGATGGCCGCGTCGAAGTCGAGCCAGCCGCCCTGGATCCGGGCGACCAGCTCGTCGGTGCCCACCTCGTCCGCACCGGCGGCGGCGGCCTCCTCGGCCTTCGCGCCGGCAGCGAAGACGATCACGCGGGCGGTCTTGCCGGTGCCGTGCGGCAGGTTGACCGTGCCGCGGACCATCTGGTCCGCCTTGCGGGGGTCGACGCCGAGGCGCATCGCGACCTCGACCGTGGCGTCGAACTTGACGGAGGTGGTCTCCTTGGCCAGCTTCACGGCCTCGGCGGGGGCGTAGAGCTTCGACCGGTCGATGACGTCGGCGGCCTTGCGGTAGCTCTTGCTGCGCTGCATGTTCTGGTTACTCCTGTGGTCTCTGGCGGGCCGCGACGATCGCGTGCCCTCCCACGAACGGGATCCGGCGCTGACCGTGTCAGTCGGCGACGTTGAGGCCCATCGACCGGGCGGTGCCGGCGATGATCTTCTCAGCCTGGTCGAGGTCGTTGGCGTTGAGGTCCGCCATCTTCTTCTCGGCGATCTCCCGCAGCTGGGCGCGGGTGACCGAGCCGACCTTCTCCTTGTGCGGGACGCCCGAGCCCTTCTGCACGCCGGCGGCCTTGATCAGCAGCCGGGCGGCGGGCGGGGTCTTCAGCACGAAGGTGAAGGTGCGGTCCTCGTACACGCTGATCTCGGCGGGGACGATGTCGCCCCGCTGCGACTCGGTCTGCGCGTTGTAGGACTTGCAGAACTCCATGATGTTCACGCCGTGCTGTCCGAGCGCGGGGCCGACCGGCGGCGCCGGGGTGGCCTGGCCCGCCGGCAACTGAAGCGTGAACGTCTTGACGAGCTTCTTCTTCGGAGGCATGTCTCTTCCTGGGACTTGGAACTGGGGAAAGGTGCTCACCGTCGCCGTCCGGGCGCGCACGGTCAGCGCGGTGCGACAGCGGCGACGTTCTAGGGTAGCGCAGGCCGGACCGGCCTCCTGACCGAGGGCGGGCGGGAGGACGAAACGGAGACGCCGGCGGTGGGCGAGGCCCACCGCCGGCGACCGGTCGATCAGATCTTGGTGACCTGGTTGAAGTTCAGCTCCACCGGCGTCTCGCGGCCGAAGATCGACACCAGCACCTTGAGCTTCTGCTGATCGGCGTTGATCTCGCTGATCGTCGCCGGCAGGGAGGCGAAGGCACCATCGGTCACGGTGACCGAGTCGCCCACCTCGAAGTCGAGGACCTTGACCTCTGGCTTGGCCTTCTTCCGCTCGGTCTCGACGGCCGGCGCCAACCACTTCAGCACCTCGTCGAGGGAGAGCGGCGCTGGGCGGTCGGCCCGGTCGGTAGCACCCACGAAGCCCGTCACACCCGGCGTGTTCCGCACGCACGAGTAGGACTCGGCGGTCAGCTCCATCCGGACCAGGATGTAGCCCGGGAAGACCTTGGCCTGGACCTGCGACCGCTTGCCGTTCTTGACCTCGACCTCTTCCCGGGTCGGCACCTCGACCTGGTAGATGTAGTCCTCCATGTCGAGGCTGGTGATCCGGGTCTCGAGGTTGGTCTTGACCTTGTTCTCGTAGCCGGCGTACGAGTGCACCACGTACCAGTCGCCCGGTGCGTAGCGCAGCTTCTGGCGCAGCTCCGCGACCGGGTCGAACTCCTCGTCCGGGGCGGGCTCGCTGGTGGGGAACTCCGGCTCGCTGGCGGCCTCGACCGACTCGTCACCAGCCGCCGTCGCCACCGTGGACTGCTCGTCCACGGGTCCGGCGGTCTCGTCGTACTCAGGCACGCTCGCTCACTTCCGTCACTATCGGCACAGTCAGCCGGTCAGCTGGGGTTGCCGAAGACCCACAGCACGCCCTTCGCGAAGGCGAAGTCCAGGCCGGCCACGATCGTCAGCATCACCGCGACGAAGGCGACCACCACGGCGGTGTAGGTCAGCAGCTCCTTGCGGGTCGGCCAGATGACCTTACGCAGCTCGGCCACGACCTCGCGGATGAATCGGGCGATGCGGCCGAATGGACCCACCCGACCGGTCTCCGTCCGGGTCTTCGGCCGGCTGTCGGCCGACTCCGCCTTGGCCCGCGAGCGGGTCGCCGTGCCGCCCCGGGAGACCGGCTCCTCGGCGTCGGTGGCGTCGTCGTCGGCCACGTCGTCGACGACCTCGTCGTGCAGACGGTCGTCGCCGGCGTCCTCGCCGCGGCGCTTGTTGTCGGCCACTTCGCCCTCCGTGCGGGATGTCGGGTCGCACGCCAACGGCGTGCGCGGCGCTTGGTCACGCCGGCCGGACCAACCGTCCCGCGACGGGCCGCGGCCGGCGGATCGACCGGAGGGCCCGATGCCTCGGAGCCACCCTGCCGATACCACCACCACGGGCCGGACGCCGCCGGATGGCGACGCGACCCACGGGAACGGTCAGGCCTGAGGCGCAGGGGTGACAGGACTTGAACCTGCAGCCTGCGGTTTTGGAGACCGCTGCTCTGCCAATTGAGCTACACCCCTGTGCGGCAACGCTCGCCCCACCCGCCACGCACGGCCGGACAGGGGTCGTTTGCCCCACGGCGGACCAGTGTACGGGTAGCGGCACGACTTTCCCAACCGGTCTGCCCGCCGCGCGTCGGAAACCCGGTCAGCGGGCCGTCCGGACGGTCGCCCGGGCCTGCGAGAGCACCTTCTCCCCCAGGCAGGTGGCGGTGACGTCGAGCCTGGTCAGGCCGTCCTCGGTGACCTCACGGACCACCGCGGTGACCTCGATCTCGGTGCCCTCGTCGTCGTCCGGCACGACCACCGGCCGGGTGAACCGGACACCGTAGTCGAGTACCGCGTCGGGCGCGCCCGCCCACTCCGCCACCGCCCGGCCGACCAGCGCCATGGTGAACATGCCGTGGGCGATCACCCCCGGCAGACCGACCTTGGTGGCGATCCGGTCGCTCCAGTGGATCGGGTTGAAGTCGCCCGAGGCGCCGGCGTAGCGGACCAGGTCCGCGCGGGTCACCCGGAACGTCTTGGCTGGCAGCTCCATCTCAGCCCTCCCCACGTACGACGATCTTGGACCAGGCGGTGACCACCGGCTCCCCGGCGGACGTGGTGACCTCGGTGCGGGTGGTCAGGAAACCGTGCCCGCCCCGGCTGCTGACGTCCTCGATGGTGTTGACGCAGACCAGCTCGTCCCCGGCCAGCACCGGCCGGGTGTAGGCGAAGCGCTGGTCGCCGTGGACGACGCGACTGTAGTCGACGCCGAGGGCCGGGTCCTCGATGATCTGCCGGCTGGCAGCCATGGTGACCACCACGGGGAAGGTCGGCGGGGCGATCAGGTCGCGGTGGCCGAGCGCGCGGGCCGCCTCGGGGTCGTGGTGGGCCGGGTCGGTGGCGCCGATCGCCGTCGCGAACTCACGGATCTTCTCTCGGCCCACCTGGTAGGGGGCGGTCGGCGGGTACGTCCGGCCGACGAAGGACGGGTCCAGGGACATGCCGCGAACCTACACGCACAACACGATCGCCGATCTGTGCGGTCGGCGGCGGCTCAGAGCCGCGCCGCTGCCGTACAGATCGGCGATCGTGGGTGTTCCGGGACCCGGCCGGCGGAGCCGGCCGCAGGTCAGCGGGTCTCGCGGTGCAGCGTGTGCTTGCCGTCCCGCGGGCAGAACTTCTTCAGCTCGATGCGGTCCGGGTCGTTACGGCGGTTCTTGCGCGTGATGTAGTTGCGCTCCTTGCACTCCACACACGCCAAAGTGATCTTCGGCCGGACATCGGTCGCCTTCGCCACGGCGGAGTGCCTTCCTCGCTACGGGTAACAACTACGGCGCATCAGCCTACGCGCTGGCTGCGCGGACATGCAAAGTGGGCGCCTGTGGCGCCCATCCCACCGACCACCGGGAGTGAGCCCGGAGGACGAGAGTAGCGGTGGCCGGACTTGAACCGGCGACACAGCGATTATGAGCCGCTTGCTCTGCCATCTGAGCTACACCGCCGTGACGGGCCCAGCCGGACCCTCTGAGCCCCCTTACGGAATCGAACCGTAGACCTTCTCCTTACCATGGAGACGCTCTGCCGACTGAGCTAAGGGGGCCTGCGCGATCACTCGGTGGCCGCGCAGAGGTAAGCGTACACGGCCCCGCGCCGGAGGTGAAATCGGATCCCCCTCGGTGTTTTTCCCGCAGCTAGGGCACCACACGGAGCCGCGGCAGCTCCCCGACGGAGATCGTCTCCGGGTCAACCTGGGCGCCGAACCAGGCCTCCAGCCGCTCGTACGGCAGCGGCCGGCTGAACAGGAAGCCCTGCCCGATCTCGCACCCGATGTCCTGGAGCAGCTCCAGGGTCAGCTCGCTCTCCACCCCCTCGGCCACCACCGCGAGGCCGAACTGTTGGGAGAGGGTGACCACCGCGTTGACGATCGCCAGGTCACCCGGATCCGTCGCCATGCCCTGCACGAAGGAGCGGTCGACCTTCACCTCGTGCACCGGCAGCCGGCGCAGGTGGGCCAGGGACGAGTCACCCGTGCCGAAGTCGTCCACCGAGAGCCGTACGCCGAGGTCGCGCAGCCGCCGCAGGGTCGGGATCGGGCGGTCCGTGCCGTCCAGCACCCCCGACTCCTTGATCTCCAGAGTGAGCCGCTGGGGCGGCACGCCGTACTCGTCGAGCAGCTCCTGCACCCGGGCGGGGAAGTGCCGGTCGGTGAGCGTACGGGCGGAGAGATTGACCGCGACGGCGAGCGGCTGGCCCGCGTGCGTCCAGTCCCGGCTGCGCCGCAGCCCCTCCCGGAGCATGAACTCGGTGAGCCGGTCGAGCTGGCCGGTGTGCTCGGCCACCGCGACGAAGTCCTCCGGGGCGACCGACCCGTGGGCCGGGTGCTCCCACCGGGCCAGGCACTCCACACCCACCAGCCGGCGGTCGCGCAGCGTCACCTTGGGCTGGAAGTAGACCTCCAGATCGCCGTCGTCCAGCGCGCGCCGCAGGTCGCCGGCGAGCCCCAGCCGGCGCAGCGACCGGGACTCCAGCGCCGGGTTGAACAGCTGGACGCTGCCCGGCACCGACTTGGCCGCCGTCGCCGCCAGGTCCACCCGTTGCAGCAGGGAGGCGGCGTCGCTGCCGTGATCCGGGTGGACGGCGACCCCGACCGCGGTGTCGACGTCCAGGGTGAGCGCGTCGAAGACCATCTCGTCGCGGATCTGCTCGCGCAGCTGTACGGCCAGCTCCACCGCCGCCTCGGCGCTCTCCAGCCGCAGGGTGACCAGGAACTCGTCGCCGCCGGCGCGACCGACCAGGGCCGAGGACGGCGCGCAGGAGCGGAGCCGGTCGGCGACCTCGACGAGGACCTTGTCGCCGGCGGCGTGGCCGAGGGACTCGTTGACCTGGCGCAGCCCGTCGACGTCGAAGAGCAGCAGCGCCACCACCTCGCCCGGCGCCCGGATCTTGACCGACTCGTCCAGCGCGCCCATGATCCGGCGCCGGTTGGGCAGCTTGGTCAGCGTGTCGTGGTACGCGTCGTGGCGGAGCCGGTCGACCAGCCGGGAATTCTCCAGCGCGACCGCGGCGTGCGCCGCCACCGTCTCAAACAGCGGTATGTCGTTGCGTATGAAGTTGTTGCTGTCACCGAGCCGGTTGGCCACCTCAAGCGTCCCAATCACCGCCTGACCGGAGCGCAGCGGCAGCACGATCACGTCCTTGACCCGGTGCGCCGCCAGGGCAGCGCGCAGGTCGGCGTCGGTGGCCATGCCCCGGCCGATGGCGACGATCCGGCCCTCCTTCCGAGCCCGCTCCCGCAGTGCCGCCGGCGTCTTAGCGAAATCGAGCAGCCCCGGGTCGTCGTTTCGGGCGGTGAGCAGCACCTCGGGGTGCCGCCCCTGCGCCGGCAGCCAGAGCGTGGCGTACTCCGCCTGCATCAGTGCCCGTACCCGGCCGAGGAGAGTGTCGGCCAGCGTGCCGTCCTGCCCGCGCTCGGCCACCGCCCGGCTCAGGTCGTACATGTCGGTGAGGGTGCGGTGCTGCCGGAAGAACTGCGCGTAGGCGCGGTAGACGAGGGCCAGTGCGACGACGAGAGCGCCCAATAGCAACAGCGACCACCAGGTGGTGGCGATCAGAATGAGGACTACCATGCCGCTGGCGATGTTGATCGCCGCCGCCAGCAGCGCGGGCGGCGACTGCCGGAGTGCGGCCCGTCCCGCCTGCCATCCCTGCAACAGCGTGTGCACGCCTGCGACCGACAGGATGCTCACGATGTTCACCATGCTGGCCGCGATGAACAGCTTCAGCCATGTGGCCGGGCCGACACCCTCGACGGACGGCAGCGCTTCCAGGACGAGGACGGCCAGCGACGAACCCGCGGCGGCCCGGGCCACGTTGAACCAGAACTTCGTCGCGCCGAACCGATGCCTGAGATGAGTGATGGCCGCCGCGAGGGTGTAGATCACGACGACCGTGAGGGGCTCAACGAGATAGAACGCCAGGACGAGTGGGATTTCGTTGAGCGTCACGCCCAGCGACTGTCGGCGGACGGTGAAGTTCAGCACCGGAAGGCCCGCACCCACCATGGCCACCAGGAGCGGCAGCGCGAGTGACCACTGGCCGAACGGCGACGAGGCGATCAGGCCGACAGCCGTCATACAGACCACGGCCAGCAGCGCCAACAGCCCGGTGATCAACCAGGCGTACTCAGTTGGACGGGGGCCAGTACGGCCACGACCCGTCATGTCGTGTCCCCTCACCGGCCCCGTCGGCTCACATCATCGAGCTGGTCAGCGAGGTGCCGGCATGTTCCAGATGACATCCATGGTTTGGAGACCGCCGAACTCCCAGAAGTCACCGACGAAGACACCGCCTGCGAGAGCGGCGAGCGCGAGTAGCGAGCCAAACAGCCGGCCCAGCCTTCGACCAGACATCTTTGCTCCTGTCGGGGAAGTGTCACAGGGATGGTGGAGGTTCCACGATCGTGCCACATGTCGCGGTACCCAGAAAAGCCATGGGCGTACCGCCGCCCCGACCGTCGACGAGGTTCCGCCGTTCGGACCAGGCATCTCGTCTTGCGGGCCAGATCAGGCGCGTGCGGGCGACCGGCCACTTCGTACAGTGCCGAAAACGACCTTCAACGCATTTCGGCCGACTGGCTGCGGATACCCAACCTCGACTCTCGCGGTCAACCACCGTCCGTAACCACGGGGGGTAGGGGGAATCGCCCCGATCGCACCGACCCGGACATCGACCACCATACCTTCCTCACGCCCGACGTCAACGTCCCGGCGTAACCGGACCGTCGACCGTGGTGGTCGGCGTGATCGACTCCGGCCGTCGGCGGACCCCGTTCCGCCGGCACGGACGCCACCACCTCGCGGACTCGGCCACCACCGGCGACACGGCTGCCGCACGGATGGGGGCCGCGCACGCCGCGGCCGCCCTGGACCGTCAGCTGTTCGACCCGCTCCGGCGGCGGCTGGCCGACCGGGCCCTGGTGATCGTCCCGGTCGGGGCGCCGCACGCGGTGCCCTGGTCGGCGCTGCCGACGTGCGCCGGCCGCGCCGTAACCGTCGCCCCCTCGGCCACGATCTGGCTCGCCGCGGGACCGGCGCGGGCCGCCGGCCGGGCCGCCGGTGCTGGCCGCCGGCCCGCGCCGGCCGGCCGCGCACGCCGAGGTACGCCGGCTCGCGCAGGTCATGCCGGAGGCGCGGCTGCTCACCGGGCCCGCGGCCACCGCCGACGCGCAGCGGGCGTTCGGCGCGGCCGGCACCGGCCCGGCCCGGGCAACCGCGGCGGCGTTCGTCTGCTTCGGGGCCGGCTGACCCGAGTTCTCCACGACGGCACGCCTGCCGTTAACGTTCGTTCGTCAGGCGTCAGGGACGGGCGGTTGCCGGTGGGTGGGGTGGTCGAGGGCGGGCAGGCGTCACGGCTGTTCCCGGCGGTGCAGGGTCGCGACGGCGACCGCGAACGTCAGCACGGGCACGAGTACCAGCGCCAGCCACTGAGTGAGGTTGAGTGCGTCGGGGATCCCGCCGTGGGGTGCGCGTTCTGGGAATGGCCAGTTGCCGATGCCAACCCGGGTCAGCAGCAGTATCGCGCCGACCGGGACGAGCAGGGCGAGGAGCCGTCGCCGCAGCGCCGCCGTGGTGGACAGGACAGTGAGGGCGAAGAGCGCGTAGCCGACACCGAGCAGCACCGCCTCAAGGCGACCGACGCCAGTGGTGAATATCCAGGTGGTCCGCACGTGCTCGGTCCACAGTCCGGGTAGGACGACCGCCGCGATCGCCGGGGCGGTCGCGGCGAGAAGTGCGGCGCCGGCGAGCATGCCGAGCCGCCAGCGCGTGATGACGGCCGCGGCGGAGCGGGAGGTGGGAACGGCGAGTGCTGCGGCGGCCATCGCGGCGAGCACTGTGGGCCAGAGGTTGAACACCGAGAGATGTTCGGCGTACTCGCCGGCGGCGCGTGCCACGTCGTAGGCGGCGGCTGCCGAGGCGAGCGTGGCGGCTGTCCGGCGCCACCCGGCCGCGGCTAGCACCGCCACGGCGAGCCAGGCGGCGGCCATGAGCTTTGCCGCCAACGGAAGGGAATCGCCGAGTCCTTCCGGATGGCCGGCGGCCAGCAGGGCGAGGTGCAGCACGGGCAGGCGTGCCGCGTACGCGAACAGGGCCAGCGGGGCGAGCAGGCTCAGGGCCGCCACGGCGTCCCGCCAGGTCGGGTCGGACAGTCTGGTCGTGGTGTGCCGGACGTGGGTTCGCAGCGCCCCGCTGAGCAGGTCGAGCACGTCGCGTGCCCGGGGGCGGCGTTGGTCCGGCCCGGCGTCGTCGAGCAGTACACCGATCATCTCGTCCTCGTACTGCCGGCGGTGTTCCCGCGGGTAGCAGGCCAGCAGCCACCGGTAGGCACGTTCCAGCGTCATGCCGCACCGCCCTCGGTCAGCAGTCCAGCGCGGCGCAGCCGCACGCTCGCGGCGTCGGCGTTGCTCCTCAGCCGGGCGGTCTCCTCCGCGAGGCGTCGTGCGCCCGACGCCGTGAGCCGGTAGTAGCGGCGCAGCCTGGACTGCACAAGCTCCTCGCGCTCCATCTCGACGAGACCTTCGGTCCGGAGCCGGTCCAGTGCGGCGTACAGGGTTCCGGCGCGTAGTGCGACGCGGCCGGCGGAGATCCGCCGGACCTCCTCCAGGATCGCGTACCCGTGCCGGGGAGCCTCCACCAGGGCGACCAGTATGAGGTAGGTCGATTCCTGCATCGGGGTATTGGGCATGGCCGGAGTATATACCGGCCAGCAGCATATACGTGTGATGGGGCTGGAGGACGCGCTGAGCGTGCGGCAGGTAGGGCCCAAGGCGGCTACCGGAGCCGGATGTTGCCTCGGCGGGCCATCGCACCTCGCTTGGCTGCCGAACACGGGTCACGGCGGGCATGGTCGTGTAGATGCTTGGTCAGGTTGTTCGCGGCCTAAAGGATCGGGCCGAGCGTGCCGGTCCCGGTGATCTCGCTGATCCGGGCGATCCCAGGAAGTCCTTCGCCTATGTCTCGCCCCCACCCTGTTGCCGATTTCTTCTGTTCTGGATCAAGACGCCGCGCGCTGCGCGGCGCGGGCGCGGTCCGCCGGCCGGCCGGCGGCAAGCCCAGCTACCAGATGGGATTACCCGGCCCGATCCTCTTGACGGTCCAGGTCTTGCCACCTGCAAATCTAGATAGGCTCGCGCGACTTCTCCCGATTCTTGGTGCTGGTTCTGGCCATGCTGCCCATCCACCAAGGCGCCGCGCACGCGGGGCGCTGGCGGTGAGCCGGCCGGCGGCAAGCCGCCCCGGCTGCCTTCGGCGCCGGGGCGGAGAGCCACCGACTGCCGCCGGACCGCCGCCCTTGAATCCCTGATCCACGAAGGGTTGCGTCCACGGACGTGGTGTACGACTTGCCCGTGATGGGCGTGTTGCGTAGATAGGAGACGGCCATCGCGTGATCCTTCGAGACGGCTAAGTCATTGAGCCATTTTCATCCTGGGTAGCGGTTGGTTTCGACGTGGTGCAGGACGAGGATGGCTTGGACGATCGGGGTGGCTCGGCGTGGGCAGCAGCGCAGCTTGGTCAGGATCTTCCAGGTTTTGAGCGT
>NZ_POUB01000090.1 GCF_003236335.1 Micromonospora deserti | reverse complement strand
GGTGATCGCCCTGCTCCTCGTCGGAGCCCACCGCGGCGTACGCGACGGCCCCGACCAGCAGCAGGGCGATCACCCCGACCTTCGTGGTGACCACCTTGATCAGCAGCCACGCCGCGCGCCGGGCGCCGGGCACGGTCTTCTTGGCGGTCTGGTAGTCGGCCCATCCGCGCCGCGCGCGGGCGTACGCCGATCCCACACCGGATCCGATGATCAGGCCCACCAGCAGGAGGACCATGATGAGAGGACGCTCCACCCACGTCAGTATCCATACTCAGCGTAATATTTCCATGCCCCGATCATTTCACGCCAGAAATCCGACAGTTCCCCCGTTCTGAGCGTAATCGGGCGGTCACGCTCCGCAGGCTCAGCCGCCCTTGCCGATGATCGTGTCGGCGGTCTGCTGGACCTGCTCGATCGGGATGGCGAAGCCGATGCCGATCGAGCCGTTGCCGTCGATGGTGGCGATCGCGGTGTTCACCCCGATCACCTCGCCACGCGCGTTGACCAGCGGCCCACCGGAGTTGCCGGGATTGATCGAGGCGTCGGTCTGCACCGCCGTGTGCCGGTTGTCGCCGAGGCGTACCTGCCGGTCCACGGCGCTGACGATGCCGGCGGTGACGGTGCCGGACAGCCCCAGCGGGGAGCCGACCGCCAGCACCGGCTCGCCGACCCGGGTCGAGCCCGGCTTGGCCAGCGGCAGCGGCGCCAGCCCGGCCGACGGCGGCACCCTGAGCACCGCGAGGTCGCTACGCGGCTCCCGGCCGACCACCTCCGCGGCGAACCGCCGCCCGTCGGGCAGCTCCACAGTGACCGAGCCGTTGCGCCCCCGCGCCAGGATGTGGTCGTTGGTGATGATGTGCTGCCGGTCGTCCACGGCGAAGCCGGACCCGTTCGCGGACGCGCCACCGGCCCCGCCCACCAGCACGGAGACCACCCCGGGAACGGTCTTCTGCGCCGCGGTCACCAACTCGGCCGGGACCGGCGCGGCCGAGGCCGCCGGCGCGCCGGCCTCTCCGTCCCGGCTGGCCACGAAGCCGCCCGCCGCGGCGCCGGAGACGGTGGAGAGAGCCACCACCGCCAGGGCGGCGAGCAGCCGGCCGCGCCAGCGGCGCTCCGCCGGGTCCCGGCCCGATCCCCCCACGTCCCACCGGCCCCGGCCATCCGGGTCCAGCTCCGGTGAGATGAACCAGGGCCCGCGCGGCTCGCCCAACCCGGTCTGCACTGCCATACGTACGCTCCTCACATGTTCGTCCGGCGGTGGCCGTACGCGTTCAGGGCAGTCGGGAGAACCAGCGCATCGAGCCGAACGCCGCGCCCATCGCGAACACCAGTCCGAGGCCGATGAACCGGGCCGAGACGTCCTGCCGCTCCGTGCGGTAGCCGACCGAGGTGCCGATGTCTTCGTAGACCGCCCGCAGCTCGTCGGAGGTGCTGGCCTCGTGGAACCCGCCGCCGGTTTCCTCGGCGACCGCACGCAGGGTCTGCCCGTCCACCGGCACCTGGATCGGCCGCCCGCCCCGATCGACGAAGCCGCCCGGCGTGCCGAACGAGATGGTGTGTACCGGCACCTCCATCGCGACGGCGTCGGCGGCGGCCTCCATCGGATCCATCCCGGAGGTGTTCGCGCCGTCGGAGAGCAGGATGATCCGGGCCGGGGGCGGATCCTTCTCCGCCCGGCTGTCGAAGCCCTTCACCGCGCCCAGCGCGGTGCTGATGGCCTCGCCGATCGCCGTGCCCTGCACCCCGGTGGCGCCCTCCGCCAGCCGCTTTATCCCCTCGTGCAGCGCCTCCCGATCGGTGCTCGGCGGCACCAGCACCGCCGCGCTGCCGGCGAAGGCGACCAGCCCGACGTTGAACTCGTCGGGCAGCCCGTCGACGAACCGCCTCGCCGACTCCTTGGCGGCACTGAGCCGGTCCGGATCCACGTCGCCGGCCAGCATCGAGGTGGAGACGTCCACCGCCACCATCACGGTGGCCCGCTCCCGGGGCACCCGGACCTCGGCGGTGGGGCGGGCGTAGCCGACCACCAGCAGCGCCAGCATGACCAGGAAGAGGCCGGCCGGCACGTGCCGCCGCCACGCCGGCCGATCAGGCGCCACCCGGTCGAGCAGCCGCAGGTTGGTGAAGCGGACCGCGTACCGGCTGCGCCGGCGCTGCATCATCAGGTAGCCGACGGCCAGGGCGAGCACCCCGAGCAGCAGCCACAGCCGGACGGGGGACTGCCAGATCACCCGACACCTCCCCGGGTGGCTTCGGCGGCGGGAGCCGCCGCGGGCCGGCGCTGGGCGTGCACGTGCCGCACGATGTCGGCGCTCCAGTCCCGGTCGGTCCGTAGTGGGAGGTGACTGGCGCCGCTGCGGCGCAGCGCCTGGCGTACCTGCTCGCGCTGGACGGCCGCGGCGGCCGCGTACCGCTGACGCAGCCCGGGGTCGCCGGTCCAGACCTCCCGCCGGCGGCCGGTCTCCGGGTCCGTCAGGGTGATCAGGCCCACGTCCGGCAGCTCCAGCTCTCGCGGGTCAATGACCTCGATCGCGAGCACCTGGTGGCGTACCGCGAGCCGGCGCAGGTCGCGTTCCCAGGGCGGCTCGTCCTCGGGGTCGTCCGGCAGGCCGTCGAGGAAGTCCGAGACCACCACCACGAGGCCCCGCCGCCGGGCGATCCGGTGCACGGCGGCCAGCCCGTCGGCCAGATCGGGTCCGGCGGGCGGCCGGTTCCGCCGGTCGTCCCCGCCCCGGGGGGCGCCGAGCAGCGCCCGGAGCAGCCCGAGCAGGTGGGTACGCCCGCTGCGGGCGGGGAAGCGCCGCAGCCCGCCCGGGGCGAGCACGGTGGCGCCGAGCCGGTTGCCGACGCCGGCGGTGAGGAAGCCGACCGCGGCGACGGCCGCCACGGACAGTTCACGCTTGTCCAGCTCGGCGGTGCCGTACTCCATGCTGGGGCTGGCGTCGACCAGCAGCCAGGTGGTCAGCTCCCGGTCGGCCTCGACCTCGCGCACGTGCGGCACGGTGGTGCGGGCGGTCACCGCCCAGTCCATCCGGCGTACCTCGTCCTCACCGGGGCGGTATTCCCGGCTGCCGGCGGCCTCGCTGCCCGGCCCGGGCAGCAGGCCGCGGTACTGCCCGTGCAGCAGGCCGTCGAGCCGGCGGGTGACGGTCAGCTCCAGCCGGCGCAGCCGCTGGTCGGGGGTCAGGTCGCCCAGGCCCGGGTCGGCCGGCGCGGGCGCCGGCGTGGTCGCCGCGCGCCACCTCATGCCGCCGCCAGATCGGCCGCCTGCTCGGGGTGGCCGTTGGCGATCCGCGGCGGCGGCACCGCCTCGACCAGGCGCCGGACCAGCGCCTCGGCGCTCACCCCGTCGGCGACCGCGTCGAAGGAGAGCACGAGCCGGTGGGACAGCACGTCCACGGCCAGTTCCCGGATGTCCTCGGGCAGCACGTACTCGCGGCCGCGCAGCAGCGCCTGGGCCCGGGCGGCGGCCACCAGCCCGAGGGTGGCCCGGGGGCTCGCGCCGTACGCGAGCAGCGGGGCGAGCTCCGCCAGCCCGAACCGGCCCGGGTCGCGGGTGGCGAGGATGAGCCGGACCACGTACTCCGCGATGGCGTGGTGCACGAAGACGCGGGCGGCCCGGTTCTGCAGGTCGAGCAGCCGCTTCGGGTCGAGCACCCGGCGGGCGCTGGGCCGGTCGGCGCTCATCCGGTAGAGGATGGCCAGTTCGTCGGCGTCGCTCGGGTAGTCGACCACGATCTTCATGAGGAACCGGTCGCGCTGCGCCTCCGGCAGCTGGTAGACCCCCTCCGACTCGATCGGATTCTGGGTGGCGAGCACCAGGAACGGGGCCGGCACGCGGTAGCTGCGCCCGCCGATGGAGACCTGCCGCTCGGCCATCGCCTCCAGCAGGGCGGACTGCACCTTGGCCGGGGCCCGGTTGATCTCGTCCGCGAGCACCAGGTTGGCCATCACCGGGCCCAACTCGATGTCGAAGGTCTCCTTCGACGCCCGGTAGATCCGGGTGCCGACGATGTCGGACGGGACGAGGTCGGGGGTGAACTGGATCCGGGAGAAGGTGCCGCCGACCACGGTGGCGAGGGTCTGCGCCGCGAGGGTCTTGGCCACTCCCGGCACGCCCTCCAGCAGACAGTGCCCGTCGGCGACGAGGGCGGTCAGCAGCCGCTCGACGAGCCGATCCTGCCCGACGATCACGCGTTTGACCTCGAAGAGGGTCTGTTCCAGCTCGGCGCCGGTCGCGTCGGGACCGACCGCGGTGGGCGCGCTGGCCAAGGTGTCCGAGATGTCCGTCACGGTGCTTGCTTCCCGTGGCGGCGGTCGGACAAACGTCGGAATATCCCGCAGTGGGGAGCCCATACCCCGCCAGGCGGCACGACGGCCGCCGAACCCCTCGGGACGGCAGGAACCGGAGAAAGCCGGCCCTCCCGTCTCGCGGGAGGGCCGGCTTCCCCGGCGGGGGTCAGAGGTGCACGACGAGGTGGAACGGCAGGTCCGCGGCGGCGCCGGCCGAGTTGCGGGTCTGCACGAAGACCGCGTTCGGCGTGCCGAGCCGGTTCGCCACCGAGACCTCACCGGCGGGTGGGACGCAGCAGGAGTCCGGCCGGCCGATGGTCGCGACGAAGACGCCGGAGGTGACGGTGGAGGCGAACTGCACCTCGTACTGCCCGGCGCCGTATTTGATCACGGTGCCGTCGCCCCGGGCCTTGGTGCCGTTGGCGTTGACGACGGTGGCGAAGATCGTGCCGTTCACGGCGGCCGTCCGGGCACCCTGGGCGAGCGCCGCCTTCGCCTTGCGGGCCGACTCCGCCGTCACCGGCGGCTGGCTGTCGCCCCGGCGGGCCGGCTGGGCGACCTCGCCGGGAGCCTTCGCCGGAGGCTGGGCGACGGCGACCCCACCGCCGGCCAGGGTGAGGGCCAGGACGGCGAACGCCACCGCCACTGCCTTGCGTCTGAGGATTGTGGTCATGACAGGTCTCCCTTTTGTGACCGTGGTGACCGGGCCGGCCCGCATCCGGCGGGACAGCCCGATCCTTTTCCGAACGCGTGGACAATGAGCCGCAACCATCGGATCAACAGATTCGACCGCACCTCAGCGGCTGCCAACTCAACTAATCACACCCGTGTTGAGCAGGTATAACTACTCAGGGTTTCGACGTCTCAACCAGATGGAACGTAGCATCGAAAAAAGCTAGGCGTCAATAGCCGATCAGCATTTTACGAGGCGTGTCGCCGTGCCGAAGAATTGCGAAAGACGAACCCTTGGCCATTCACGAATGGCGGTCACCGGCGCGTCCGCCGGGCGGCTAGTCTCCATCCGTGATCACCGAGGCCACGCCACGACCGGCGGCTCCGCACCGGCTGCGGCTGCGGCTACGGCTACGGCTACGGCTACGGCCGGCACTCTGCTGGCTCGCCGTCGCGCCCGGCGTCGCCTGGGTCGCCGTCCGCCTCCCCGGCCTGGAGCGGGGGCCGCTGGTGCAGCTGCTCGCGTTCACGCCGTACGTCGCCGCCTGGAGCCTGGTGCCGCTGGTGCTCGCGCTCGCCCTGCGACAGCGCCGGCCCGCGGTGGTCGCGGCGGTGACCGCGCTGGCGCTGGTCGCCGTCGTGGCGCCCCGGGCACTGGCCTCGGCGCCGCCGGCGGCGACCGGGCCTACCGTCCGGCTGCTCACCGCCAACCTGCTCGCCGGGGCGGCCGACGCGCGGACCCTGGTCGATCTGGTCCGCACGCACCGGGTCGACGTGCTGGCCGTGCAGGAGTTCACCCCCGACGCGCAGGCGCGGATGGACCGGCTCGGCCTCGACCGGCTGCTGGGTACCGCCAGCTCAACCCGGAGCCGGGCACGCCCGGCTCCGGGCTCTACGCCCGCTTCCCCATCAGCGACGTCGGCGTCCGGCGGCACCGCGGCGCCTGGGGCTTCACCCAGGCGTACGGCACGGTGACCATCCCGGGCGCGCCGCCGGTCCGCGTCGAGTCGGCGCACCCGGCGGCGCCCTACGCGGTGGACCAGCTCGGCTACTGGCGCACCGACCTGGCCGCGCAGCCGCCGGCCACCCCCGACGGCGGCCTGCGCATCCTCGCCGGCGACTTCAACGCCACCCTCGACCACGCCCCGCTGCGCGCCCTGCTGCGAACCGGGTACGTCGACGCGGCGGACGCCGTCGGCGCGGGGCTGACCGGCACCTGGGGCCCCTACGACGGGGATCTGATCCCACCGGTGGCCATCGACCACGTGCTGGTGGACCGCCGCATCGCCGTACGCGCGGTCGAGGTGCACCCGCTGCCCGGCAGCGACCACCGTCCCGTCCTGGCCGCCCTCCGCCTCCCCGGACCGGCTCAGACCCTGGCCCGGGAGAGGCCGTAGGTAAGGGCGTCCACCAGGGCGTGCCAGGACGCCTCGACGACGTTCGGGTGCACGCCCACCGTGGTCCAGTCCCGGCCGGCGCCGTCGGCGGTCTCGACCAGCACGCGGGTCACCGCGCCGGTGCCGTGGCTGCCCTCCAGGATCCGCACCTTGTAGTCGGCCAGCTCGAAGTCGCGCAGCTCCGGGTAGTGCCGGGCCAGCCCGACCCGTAGCGCCTCGTCGAGGGCGTTGACCGGGCCGTTGCCCTCCGCGGTGGCGATCACCCGCTCACCCCGTACCCGGATCTTGACGGTGGCCTCGGAGACCACCGCGCCGTCCTCGCGGTGCTCGACCAGCACCCGGTACGACTCCAGCGCGAACGGCCGGGCCGGGGCGGCGCCCGGCAACTCGGAGCGGACCAGCAGCTCGAACGAGGCGTCGGCGGCCTCGAACGACCAGCCGCCGGCCTCCAGCTCCTTGACCCGGCTGGTCACCTTCGACAGCGTCTCCGGATGGCCGGCCAGGTCCAGCCCGAGCTCGCGGCTCTTGAGCTCGATGCTGGCCCGGCCGGCCATCTCGGTGACCAGGATCCGCATGTCATTGCCCACCACCTGTGGGTCCACGTGGTTGTAGAGCAGCGGATCCACCTTGATCGCGCTCGCGTGCAGCCCCGCCTTGTGGGCGAAGGCGGCGGCCCCGACGTATGCCTGGTGGGTGTCGGGTGCGATGTTGGCGATCTCGGCGATGGCGTGGGAGACCCGCACCATCTGCGCCAGGCAGCCCTCCGGTAGGACGGGCAGCCCGAGCTTGAGCTGGAGGTTGGCGACGACCGCGAAGAGGTCCGCGTTGCCGGGACGCTCGCCGTAGCCGTTGGCGGTGCCCTGGAAGTGGCGCACACCGGCCTCCACGGCGGCGACGGTGTTGGCCACCGCGCAGGCGGTGTCGTTCTGGCAGTGGATGCCGAGCAGTTCCGGGCCGACACCGGTCCGCGCGGTGAGGTCGGTGATGGCGGCGGTCACCTGGGACGGCAGCATCCCGCCGTTGGTGTCGCAGAGCACGAAGCGTTCGGCGCCGGCGGCGAGCGCGGTCTCCACCACGGCGCTGGTGTACCCGGGGTCGTGCCGGTACCCGTCGAAGAAGTGCTCCCCGTCGACGAAGACCCGCCGTCCCTCGGCGACCAGGTACGCCACGGTGTCGTGGATCATCGCGAGATTCTCCGCCGCGGTGGTGCGCAGTGCCCGTTCCACGTGTCGCAGGTCGGCCTTGGCGACCAGGGCGACCGCCGGGGTCCGCGCGTCGAGCAGGCCGCGCACCTGCGGGTCGTCGGCCACCGCCACGCCGGCCCGGCGGGTGGCGCCGAACGCGACCAGCAGCGCGTGCTTCAGGTCGAGTTCGGTACGGGCGCGGCGGAAGAACTCGGTGTCCTTCGGCACGGCACCCGGCCATCCGCCCTCGATGAAGCCGACCCCGAACTCGTCCAGCAGCCGGGCCACCGCGAGCTTGTCGACCACCGAGTAGCTGACCCCCTCGCGCTGGGCGCCGTCGCGCAAGGTCGTGTCGTAGACCTGGTACGTCATGAGGTTCCTTTCAGAGCAACAAAAAGACCCCCCGCGGGATGCGGGAGGTCTGCGCGCTCGGCGGAGGGGAGGCCGGCGCGCTAGGTGCCAATAATCAGGACGGTGCTGGTCACGATCGGTACTCTGCCACCCGGACCCGGGTTTTGGGAGGCACAATCCACATGGCGGGACGGTGACGCAGGGTTGCGATACCGCACGGGGCACGACCACGCCGGCAGAACCGTCCGCTCGTGATCGACTTCACAAGTCCCCCCACCGCTATCCGGCGGAAACAAGGCTGCGGAAGTATCTGGAACCGATCCAGTTACCGGCCTCGTGCCGCTGTCAAGGAGGACCTGTGCTCACTGTCGGTGACCGCTTCCCCGAGTACGAACTCACCGCCTGCGTGTCGCTGGACGCCGACCAGGCGTTCGAGACGATCAACCACAAGTCCCACGAGGGCAAGTGGCGCGTGGTCTTCTTCTGGCCGAAGGACTTCACCTTCATCTGCCCCACCGAGATCGCCGAATTCGGCCGGCTCAACGGCGAGTTCGCCGACCGCGACGCCCAGGTGCTCGGCGTGTCGGTCGACAACGAGTACGTCCACTACGCCTGGCGCAAGGACCACCCGGACCTGCGGGAGCTGCCCTTCCCGATGCTCAGCGACATCAGGCGCGAGCTGACCAGCGCCTGCGGCGTGCTCGGCGAGGACGGCGTGGCCCAGCGCGCGACCTTCGTCGTCGACCCGGACAACGAGATCCAGTTCGCCATGGTGACCGCCGGCTCGGTCGGCCGGAACGTCTCCGAGGTGCTGCGGGTGCTCGACGCGCTGCAGACCGACGAGCTCTGCCCCTGCAACTGGAACAAGGGCGGCGAGACCCTCGACGCCACCGCGCTCCTCGCCGGGGCCGAGGCCTGAGCATGGGTCTGGACGCGGTCAAGGCGGCTCTGCCCGAGTACGCCAAGGACATCAAGCTCAACCTCGGCTCGACCATCGGCACCAGCACGCTGAGCCCGGTCCAGGTCTGGGGCACCGCCCTGGCCTGTGCGGTCGCCGCGCGCAACCCGGTGGTGCTGAAGGAGATCGCCGGCGAGGCCGCCGACCACCTGAAGCCGGAGGCCGTCGAGGCGGCCAAGGGCGCCGGCACGATCATGGCGATGAACAACGTCTACTACCGGGCCAAGCACCTGATCGGCGACGAGCAGTACCAGTCGATCCCGGCCCGGCTGCGGATGCAGATCATCGCCAGGCCGGGCGTGGAGAAGGCCGACTTCGAGCTCTGGTGCCTCGCCGTCTCGGCGATCACCGGTTGCGGCGTGTGCCTGGAGTCCCACGAGAAGACGCTGCGCACCGCCGGCCTCAGCCGCGACCAGGTGCACGAGGGGCTGCGGATCGCCGCCGTCGTGCACGCCGCCGCGGTCGCCCTGGACGCCCAGGCGGCACTGGCCTGACGGACCGGCACGGGCGGGTGCGGCGGTCCCGGGTGCGGCGATCTCGGCAGTAGCGACCTCGGGTGTAGCGACCTCGGCAACCGGGTACCAAGGGCCGGAGAGGGCACCAATCCCCGATCAGTCGAGTAGAGGAGTGAACGCCATGGAGCGGCTCGACCCTCGAACGACCCACGGGACGCCGGACCCGCTCATGCACGGTGGACAGGGCGCCGTCCCGGGTGTCACGCCCGGCGGCACCTTCGACCCGTGGCGCTACCGGGACGAGGCCGGGGTGACCGGCGTCGACCTGGCGGGCTACAAGGTGGAGGCGAGTGACGGCGCCATCGGCAAGGTGGACCAGGCCAGCCACGAGGTCAACTCCAGTTACCTCGTGGTGGACACCGGCCCGTGGATCTTCGGCAGGAAGGTCACGATCCCGGCCGGCACCGTCAACCACGTCGACCACGACGAGCGGAAGGTCTACGTCGACCGGAGCAAGGACCAGATCAAGGCCGCGCCCGAGTACGACGAGACCGCCGACACCGACCCGGCCTACCGGGACAAGCTCGGCGGCTACTACGGCGAAACCTACTCGGCCATCCCCCCGGGTACCGCCAGGTAACGGTTGATCCTGTTCGACGGCCGGTGGGGTTACGCCCCACCGGCCGTTACCGTGTCAGGGTGGACGCCATTGAGGTCAACCGCAGGATCCCGTTCTCCGCGATGTTCAACTTCCGCGACGTCGGCGGCTACCCGGGCCACGGCGGGCGGAGCGTACGGTGGGGCCGGCTCTACCGCTCGGACTCCCTGCACCGGATCGACGAGACGGACCGGGAGGCGTTCGCCGCCCTCGGCATCCGGACCGTCATCGACCTGCGCCGCCCGTACGAGGTCGAGCGCGACGGCCGGGTCCCCGACTTCGACGGGATGACCTGGCGGCACATTCACCCCGAGCACGCGGAGTGGGACGAGCGGCCCTACCGGTCGGGGACCAGTTTGGCCCGCTACCTCGCCGACCGGTACGCCGACCTCGCCGAGACCGGCACCGCCGGGCTGGCCGAGGCGGTCGGGCTGATCGCCGACTCGGCCAACACCCCGGTGGTGGTGCACTGCGTCGCGGGCAAGGACCGGACCGGGATCGTCTGCGCGCTCACCCTCGCCGTGCTCGGCGTCGACGACGCCACGATCGCCGAGGACTACGCGCTGAGCACCGAGGCGTCGCAGCGGTTCAGCGCCTGGGTGGCCGCCACCATGCCGGCGGCGGAGGAACTGCCGCCGGCGTTCCTCGCCTCGCCGGCGGAGGCGATGGTGCTCTTCCTCGCCGAACTGCGCACGGGTCACGGGTCGGTGGCGGGCTACCTCCGCCACGCCGGTGTCACCGACGCCCAGCTCACCGCCCTCCGCGACCACCTGCTGGCCTGACTACGGAACCCGGGACCCGTTCAGGGGATGCGGCACCGCCCCCACGCCGGGCGGGCGCGGGGGCGGGTGAGCAGCGGGTCAGCAGACCCGGTGGACCCAGCCGTGCGGGTCGGACGTCCGGCCCCGCTGGAGGTCGACCAGCTTCTGACGCAGGGACATGGTGACCCGGCCGGGGTCGCCACCGCCGATCAGGAACTCGCCGTCGGGGAAGCGCACCTGCCCGATCGGCGTGATCACGGCCGCGGTGCCGCAGGCGAAGACCTCGCGCAACCGGCCGCTCGCCGCGTCGGCCTGCCACTCCGCGAAGCTCACCGGGCGCTCCTCGACCCGGTGCCCGGCGTCGGCGGCCAGGGCGAGCACCGACTCGCGGGTGATGCCGGGCAGGATCGTGCCGGTCAGCGGCGGGGTGACCACGCTGTCGTCGTCGTAGACGAAGAAGACGTTCATGCCGCCCAGCTCGTCGACGTACCGGCGCTCCACCGCGTCGAGGAAGACCACCTGGTCGCAGCCGTGCTCGATCGCCTCGGCCTGGGCCACCAGCGAGGCGGCGTAGTTGCCGCCGCACTTGGCCGCGCCGGTGCCGCCGGGCGCGGCCCGGGTGTAGTCCGGGGAGACCCAGACCGTCACCGGCTTCACCCCGCCGGTGAAGTACGCCCCGACCGGTGAGGCGATCACCAGGTAGAGGTACTCGTTGGCCGGCCGGACCCCGAGGAAGACCTCGCTGGCGAACATGAACGGACGCAGGTAGAGGCTGCCGTCCTCGCCCTCCGGGATCCAGTCGCGGTCGATCTCGATGAGCCGGTGCAGCGAGTCGACGAACGTCTGCTCCGGCAACACCGGCATCGCCATCCGCCGGGCGGAGGCGGCGAACCGGGCGGCGTTGGCCTCCGGGCGGAACATGGTGACCCCACCGTCGCCGGTGCGGTACGCCTTCATCCCCTCGAAGATCTCCTGCGCGTAGTGCAGCACCGCGGCGGCCGGATCCATCGGGATCGGCGCCCGCGCCTCGACGCGGGCGTCGTACCAGCCCTTGCCGTCGGCGTACCGGATGGTCACCATGTGGTCGGTGAAGACCCGACCGAATCCGGGGTTGGCCAGCAGGGCGGCCCGGTCGGCGACGGATACCGGCGCGGGATTCGGACGGATCTCGAAGTCGAGCTTGTCACCACCGCTCATCGCGCTGACCTCCCTGCGGGACGGACGGCACACGGTCCGCATGCCGAGAAAACTGGTGCGAGAAACTTACCCCGAACGGTCGTTCAGCGGGTAGCTCCGCCCGGGCGTACCGGTGCCGCCCGGGTGGATGGGCTGCCGGCCGCGTGCGGGCTGCGGAAGAAGCCGGCGGGGATGGTCGTTCCGACCCGGGTCGGGCCGGCGACCGGAGGCCGACGGGGCAGGGTGGACCCGCGCCGGTCGTTCAGCCGGCGGCGTGGGCGGCCAGCCGGTCGCCCACCTCGGCGGTGCGCAGCGGTACGCCCGCGGTGCGCCCGGCCAGCTCCGCGCCGACCGCGGCGGTGACCCGGGCCGCGGCGTCGGCGTGGCCGAGCTGGTCGAGCAGCAGGGCGGCGGAGAGCACGGCCGCGACCGGGTCGGCGAGGCCGCGACCGGCGATGTCCGGTGCCGAGCCGTGCACCGGCTCGAACATCGAGGGGTACGCCCCGTCCGGGTTGATGCTGCCGCTGGCCGCCAGACCGATCCCGCCGGTGACCGCCGCGGCGATGTCGGTGAGGATGTCGCCGAAGAGGTTGTCGGTGACCACCACGTCGTACCGCTGGGGCTGGGTGACCAGGAACATCGCCGCCGCATCCACGTGCTGGTACTCCGTGGTGACGTCCGGGTGCTCGGCGGCGACCGCCTCGAAGGTGCGCGACCAGAGCGAACCGGCGTGGGTGAGCACGTTGGTCTTGTGCACCAGGGTGACCTTGCGCCGCTCCCGGCGCCGGGCCCGGGCGAACGCGTCCCGGATCACCCGCTCCACCCCGTGCCGGGTGTTGAGGCTCTCCTCGGTGGCGATCTCGGCCGGGGTGCCCCGGTGCAGCGCGCCCCCGGCGCCGGCGTAGAGCCCTTCGGTGCCCTCCCGCACCACCACCAGGTCGACCTCGCCGGGCTTCACACTGGACAGCGGTCCCGCCGTGCCGGCCCAGAGCCTGGACGGGCGGAGGTTGACGTACTGGTCGAAGGCGAAGCGGAGCTTGAGCAGCAGGCCCCGCTCCAGCACCCCGGGCGGCACGCTGGGGTCGCCGACCGCGCCGAGCAGGATCGCGTCGTGCCCGGCGAGCTCGGCCAGGACGGAGTCGGGCAGCACCTCGCCGGTCCGGTGGTAGCGGGCGGCGCCCAGGTCGTACTCGGTGGCCTCCACCCCCGGGAGTACGGCGTCGACGACCTTGCGGGCCTGCGCGACCACCTCGGGACCGATTCCGTCCCCGGCCACCACCGCGATCCGTGCCACGTCCTGTGCTCCTTCGCCTCGCCGTCTTCCCGACGGTACGCCGCCGTCCCGCCTCCCGGTACGGATCTTCCATGATGCGGGAACGGAGATGCACAGGACCCTCCCAGGTGAGATTCATGCTGCGGTCATCTCCGCTGCCTAGCGTGATGACGAACGGGTCGCGGGGGCCCGTGACGGGTGGCGCGACGGCGCGCCCACGTCAGCGAGGGAGCAGGTGCGATGCGGATCGACGAGCAGCCACGGACCCGTTGGGTCGACCAGGCGACCTTCCGCCGGCGACCGGACCTGCGGCTCGGCACCCGCAGTCACCGGGTCGACCGGGCCGACTCGGTGACCGGCGACCGGATCTCTGTGCGGCACACCGTACGGACCTCCACCGCCGAGTACTCGCTGCTGCTCAACGCACCGGAATGGCTGGGCCGCCGGGGCGTCGGCGAGGCGCTGCGGGACGCCGTCGCCGAGCTGCGCGCGATCGACCTCACCTACGGGCCCGTCCGGCCGGAGAGCCTGGTCTCCCGGCTGCGCCGGGGTGAGATCAGCCCCGAGTCGTACTCCCCGCTGGCCGACCTGGTCGACCGGTGTGCGGCGATGCGGGCGGCCACCGACGGCTGGTTCGACGCCTGGGCGGTGCCGGGCGGATTCGACCCGGGCGGGCTGCTCGGCGGGTGGGCGGTGGAGCGGGCCGCCGCCCGGCTGCGCGCCGCCGGCATCCACGACTACGCCGTGCTCACCGGCGCCGACCTGGTGGTACGCGGCCACGCGGCGCACGGCGGGCCGTGGCGGGTGGCGGTGCACCACCCGACCGACCAGCGGCGCGCGCCGCTGGTGCTGGAGATGACCGCCGGTGCGGTCGGCACCTCGGGGGTCACCGGCCGGCACGGGCACGTGGTCGACCCGCACACCGGAGAGCCGGCCGACCAGCTGACCGCCGCCACCGTGATCGGGCCGGACCTCGCGGTGGCCGACGCCTACGCGACCGCGCTCTACGCCGCCGGACCGGCCGGGCTGGCCTGGTTCCGCACCGGGTCGGACTACCGCGTGCTCTTCGCCCACCGCCGCTGAGTCGACCGGCAAGGCGGAGCGGACCGCGATCGGCCCCCACGGTCTCGGCAACGACCGTGAGGGCCGGTCAGCGACGAGTGCGCGTGGCTCGCGCAATCGAGGGGTGCGGGCCGGTCGGGCCGGACGTCGACCTCGCCACCCGAAGACGGGCCCACATCGCGAGCTCGGCCAGTAACCGCACCGGTACGCTAGCGAATCGACGCAACTCGACGCAAGAGTCTCCACAGCGGACCGTCGCGGCAGGATTGCGGCGGAGTGACGGCGGGGCAGTTTCGACATGGTGAACGACGGATGGCACGCTGTCCGCCGTGAGTTTCGATCTGAGCGTGTGGGCCCTGGCGGACGGGGCGACACCCGAGGACGTGCGGACAGCGGTGCGGCGGTGCCGGCAGGGGCAGCACCTCGACCGCCACCCGGACCCACGGGTCGTGCAGTTCTACCGGGCAATCACCGCCACGTACCCGGACCGGCACCCCGGCCCAAACACCCCCTGGGCGGTCACGCCGCTGCACGCGGCCCACGACCACGTCGAGTTAAACCTGCACCCGACCTGCGAGGATCAGGTGCTGCTCGACATCGAGCGGCTGGCCGGCGAGTACCACCTGATGCTCTTCGACGCCCAGGACGGGTCGGTCTACCCGCCCCCGTCGCACATCACCGGCTGACGCTCCCCTCCGCCGAGGCGGCGCGGGTGGGACGGCGAAGGGCCCGGCCGTGACGGCCGGGCCCCGGTGTGCCGTGTGCGCGGACTACTCGTCGCGCAGGTCGGCGGCGCTGGCCGCGGTCGCGCCGATCGAGTCCGCCGCCGAGGTGAGCAGGTCGGCGCCGAGCGCCTGGTCGACGGTGAGGGTCATCAGCGTCTCGCCACCGGCCTCCCGGCGGGCCACCTGCATCGCGGCGATGTTGATGCCGGCCTCGCCGAGCAGCGTGCCGACGGTGCCGACCACGCCGGGGCGGTCGACGTAGCGGAGGAAGACCAGGATCCCCTCCGCGCCGATCTCCACGTCGAAGCCGTCGACCTCGGTCAGCTTGATGACGTCGCGGGCACCGGTTGTGGTCACCGTGCCGGAGACGCTGACCGTACGCCCGTCGGGCAGCGCCCCACGGACGGTGACCAGGTTGGGGTGGTCGACCGTCTCCGCCTGGCTGGCCAGCGACACCTCGACCCCGCGCTCGGCGGCCAGGTGCGGCGCGTTGACGTAGGTGACCTGCTCCTCCACCACCGAGCTGAACAGGCCCTTGGTGGCGGCCAGCTTGAGCACCGACACGTCGTGGTTGACGATCTCGCCGCGCACGTCGACGGTGACACTGGCGGCGACCCCGCCGGCTACGGCGGTGAAGGCCCGGCCGAGCTTCTCGGCCAGCGGCAGCAGCGGCCGCACGTCCTCGGCGACCACGCCGCCGGCCTGCACGTTCACCGCGTCCGGCACGAACTCGCCCTGCAGCGCGAGCTTCACGCTCTTCGCCACGGCCAGGCCGGCCTTGTCCTGCGCCTCGTGGGTGGAGGCGCCCAGGTGCGGGGTGGCCACCACGTTGTCGAAGGCGAACAGCGGGGAGGAGGTGCACGGCTCCTTGGCGTAGACGTCCACGCCCGCGCCGGCCACCCGGCCCTCGGCGATCGCGTCGGCGAGGGCCTGCTCGTCGACCAGGCCACCGCGGGCGGCGTTGACGATCCGGACGCCCGGCTTGACGACGGCCAGCTCCTTCTCGCCGATCAGGCCGACGGTCTCCGGCGTCTTCGGCAGGTGGATGGAGATGAAGTCGCTCTCCCGCAGCAACTCCTCCAAGCCGACCAGGCGCACGCCGAGCTGGGCCGCGCGGGCCGGCTGGATGTAGGGGTCGTACGCGATCAGCCGGGTGCCGAAGGCGGCGATCCGCTGCGCGAACAGCACGCCGATGCGGCCGAGGCCGACCACGCCGACGGTCTTGCCCTGGATCTCCACGCCGGTGTACTTGGACCGCTTCCACTCCCCCGCCTTCAGCGCCGCGCTGGCGCTGGCGGTGTTACGGGCCACCGCGAGCAGCAGCGCGACGGCCTGCTCGGCGGCGGAGACGATGTTGGAGGTGGGGGCGTTGACGACCATGACGCCCCGCGCGGTGGCGGCCGGCACCTCGACGTTGTCCAGGCCCACCCCGGCCCGGGCGACCACCTTCAGCCGCGGCGCGGCGGCGATCGCCTCGGCGTCGATCTGGGTGGCGCTGCGGACGATGACGGCGTCGGCCTCGGAGAGCGCCGAGAGCAGGGCCGGTCGGTCGGTGCCGTCGACGTGGCGGACGTCGAAGTCGTGCGCGAGCACCTCGATGGCGGCGGGAGCGAGTTCTTCGGCGATCAGTACGACAGGATTCATCGGTCCTCGTAGATGTCGTCAGAGCGGTCGGCCGGGGCGGGACGCCGCACTGCGCCCTGCGCTGATCCGTGCCATGGCCGTCAGGTGCCGGCTGCGCACCTATCAGGGATCGTAGGCGGCGGTTCCGTCGGCGTGCCCCGGAGCGTGGGGTGAGTGCCCTCACAAACCGTGTGTGACGTGCGGGTTAACGATCGTTCGACGGAGGTCGGCTAACTCCCGCCCCGGGCCCGGCACGGCGGCGGACCAGCGCCGAGGACGGCCCCACCGGATGGCCGCCCGCCACGGCGACGCGCGGAGGCTTCGCGGGACGGTGACCGGAGAAACGCCGGCACCCGGGCCCGACGCCGGAGAGAGCGCCGGGCCCGGGTGCCAGCCGGGGTGGAAGATCAGGCGGTCTCGGTGATCGGGCGGTCGACCCAGCTCATCATGCCGCGCAGCTTCCGGCCGGTCTCCTCGATCGGGTGCGCCGCGCCCTCGGCCCGCCACTTGGTGAAGTTCGGCCGGCCGGCCTCGTCCTCGGCCACCCACTCGCGGGCGAACTCACCCGACTGGATCTCCCCGAGGATCTTGCGCATCTCCTCCTTGACCCGGGCGTCGATGACCCGCGGGCCACGGGAGAGGTCGCCGTACTCCGCGGTGTCGGAGATGCTGTAGCGCATCTTGGCGATGCCGCCCTCGTACATCAGATCGACGATGAGCTTCAGCTCGTGCAGGCACTCGAAGTACGCCACCTCGGGCGCGTAGCCGGCCTCGGTGAGCACCTCGAACCCGGTCTGCACCAGCGCGGCCGCACCGCCGCAGAGCACCGCCTGCTCGCCGAAGAGGTCGGTCTCGGTCTCCTCGGTGAAGGTGGTCTTGATCGCGCCGGCCCGGGTACCCCCGATGCCCTTGGCGTACGACAGGGCCAGCGCGAGCGCGGTGCCGCTGGCGTCCTGCTCGACGGCGACCAGGCACGGCACACCCTTGCCGTCGGCGTACTGGCGGCGGACCAGGTGACCCGGACCCTTCGGGGCGACCATCGCCACGTCCACCTCGGCCGGAGGCTTGATCAGGCCGTACCGGATGTTGAAACCGTGGCCGAAGAAGAGCGCCTTGCCCGGGGCGAGGTTCGGCGCGATCGACTCGGCGTAGAGCGCGCGCTGCGCGGTGTCCGGCGCCAGAATCATGATCACGTCGGCCTCGGCCGCCGCCTCGGCCGGGGTGACCACCCGCAGGCCCTGCTCCTCGGCCTTGGGCCGGCTCTTCGAGCCGACCGGCAGGCCGATCACCACGTCGACGCCGGAGTCCCGCAGCGACAGCGCGTGGGCGTGGCCCTGGCTGCCGTAGCCGATCACCGCGACCTTCCTGCCCTGGATCAGGCTCAGGTCGGCGTCGTCGTCGTAGTACACCTCAACGCTCATGAACTTCCCTTTCGTACGGCGGCCCGGGCGGCCCGTCGTGGACTGTGCGGTTGGGTAGAGCGGCCCGCAGGCCGTCCCGCGGGTGGGTCAGGCGGCCCGCAGGGCCGGTCCGGCGGTGATCGAACGCGAGCCGCGCCCGATCGCCACCAGCCCGGACTGGACCATTTCCTTGATTCCGAAGGGTTCGAGGTCGCGCAGCAGCGCGTCGAGCTTGTCCGGCGTGCCGGTGGCCTCGATGGTCAGCGTGTCCGGTGCCACGTCGACCACCCGGGCCCGGAACAGGTTGACCGTCTCCAGCACCTGGGCCCGGGCCGTGCGGTCGGCACGCACCTTGACCAGCAGCAACTCACGGGCGACCGAGACCTGCGGATCCAGCTCGACGATCTTGAGCACGTTGACCAGCTTGTTGAGCTGCTTGGTCACCTGCTCCAGCGGGGAGGACTCGGCGTTGACCACGATAGTGATCCGGGAGACGTCCGGGTTCTCCGTCTCGCCGACGGCGAGGCTGTCGATGTTGAAGCCGCGCCGGGAGAAGAGGCCGGAGACCCGGGCCAGGACGCCCGGCTTGTTCTCCACCAGGACGCTCAAGGTGTGCATGGTCATCAGATGTCATCCTCGTCGAAGACCGGGCGGACGCCGCGGGCGAACATGATCTCGTCGTTGCTGGTGCCGGCGGCCACCATCGGCCACACCATGGCGTCCTTGCCGACCACGAAGTCGATAACCACCGGGGCGTCGTTGATGGCCATCGCGGCCTCGATGGTCTTGTCGACGTCCTCGGCGTTCTCGCAGCGCAGCCCGACGCAGCCGAGCGCCTCGGCGAGCTTGACGAAGTCGGGGATGCGGTGCTTGTGGGTGCCGAGGTCGGTGTTGGAGTAGCGCTCCCCGTAGAACAGGGTCTGCCACTGCCGCACCATGCCGAGATTGCCGTTGTTGATCAGGGCGATCTTGACCGGGATGCCCTCCAGTGCGCAGGTGGCCAGCTCCTGGTTGGTCATCTGGAAGCAACCGTCCCCGTCGACCGCCCAGACCACCGTGTCCGGCTTGCCGACCTTGGCGCCCATCGCGGCCGGCACCGCGTAGCCCATCGTGCCGAGACCGCCGGAGTTCAACCAGGTGTACGGCTTCTCGTAGGAGATGAACTGGGAGGCCCACATCTGGTGCTGGCCGACCCCGGCCACGTAGATCGCGTCCGGGCCGACGATCTCGCCCAGCCGCTTGATCACGTACTGCGGCGAGAGCGTGCCGTCGGCCGGCTCCTCGTAGCCGAGCGGGTAGCGCTTGCGCAGGTCGTCGAGCTGGGTCCACCAGTCGGCGGCGTCGGCGCGCCGGCCGGCCGCCTGCTCGGCGGTCACCGCCGCGATCAGCTCGTCGATGACGTGCCGGGCGTCGCCGACGATCGGCACGTCCGCGTGCCGGTTCTTGCCGATCTCGGCCGGGTCGATGTCGGCGTGCACGACCGTCGCGTCCGGGGCGAACGAGTCCAGCCGGCCGGTGACCCGGTCGTCGAACCGCGCGCCCAGGGCCACGATCAGGTCGGCCTTCTGCAGGCCGTAGACCGCGGCGACCGTGCCGTGCATGCCAGGCATGCCCAGGTGCTGCGGGTGCGAGTCGGGGAACGCGCCCAGCGCCATCAGCGTGGTGACCACCGGGATGCCGGTCAGCTCGGCGAGCCTGCGCAGCCCCTCGGTGGCGCCGGCCTTCAGCACACCGCCGCCGATGTAGAGCACCGGCCGGCGGGCACTGCTCATCAGCCGGGCCGCCTCGCGGATCTGCTTGCCGTGCGGGTGCAGGGTCGGCCGGTAACCGGGCAGGTCCAGCGTGGGCGGCCAGGCGAAGGTGGTGGGCGCCTGGAGGACGTCCTTGGGGATGTCGACCAGGACCGGGCCGGGCCGGCCGGTGCTGGCCAGGTGGAACGCCTCGGCCAGCACCCGCGGGATCTCCTCGGCGCTCTGCACCAGGAAGTTGTGCTTGGTGATCGGCAGGGTGATGCCCTGGATGTCCGCCTCCTGGAAGGCGTCCGTGCCGATCGACGGGCGCGCCACCTGGCCGGTGATCGCCACCATCGGCACCGAGTCCATGTACGCGTCGGCGATCGGGGTGACCAGGTTGGTCGCCCCCGGGCCCGAGGTGGCGATGCAGACCCCGACCCGGCCGGTCGCCTGCGCGTAACCGGTGGCCGCGTGCCCGGCACCCTGCTCGTGCCGCACCAGGATGTGCCGGACGGTGGAGTCGTAGAGCGGGTCGTACGCGGGCAGGATCGCACCACCGGGGATGCCGAAGACGACGTCGACGCCGAGCGCCTCCAGCGACCGCACGAGCGAACCGGCGCCGGAGACCTGGGCCGAGGCGGGTGTGCGTACCCCCGGAACGGCCGGGGTGGCCGCGGCGCGGGCGGCGCCGGCGTGGTCGGCGTCGCTCGCGGGCTCGGCGGCGGCGCGGGCCCGCCGGGTGGAGTGGGCGAGTGTCTCTGGCGTGGGTCTCGTCATGGCGGTTCAGGCCTTCGGCTGGAGTGGGTGGGGCTTCATGCGGTGCAACGCGGGCGGGACCCGCGCCGGATGGGTCCGACGGCAACAAAAAAGCCCTCGTGCAGGATGCACGGGGCCAGCGCACTCTCGGTGAGGGAGAGTGCGCTCAGGTAAGTACTCGCAGCGACCGGTACGACGACATGCGGTCAAGCCTGACGCATCTCACGCGATGAGTCAACTGATCCCACATGTTGGTTAACCGATCGGGCGGATTCCCCCATCCAGGACGCCTCGGCACCCGGTGCGACCTGCCCGGACCCGACCTCCGGCGGGCGCTGTGCGGGCACCCGCTCACCCGGCCGCAGCGGTGGCGGGGCGGCGGCGGAGAAG
>NZ_POUB01000008.1 GCF_003236335.1 Micromonospora deserti | reverse complement strand
GCGTTCGCCCTCGTCTACGGCGCCGCCTGGCGGGGCGGCCTCAGCTCCGACCGGCTCGTGCTGATCGGCTTCGGCGCCTGGCAGGGCGGGATGGCCGTGATCACGTTCCTGATCGTCGCCTTCGACCCGTGGAACACCGGCAAGGCGTTGACCTGGCTCTCCGGTTCCACCTACGGCCGCACGGCCACGCAGGTGCTGCCGGTGGCCATCGCGCTGCTGGTGCTCACCCCGGCGGTCGTCGCGGCCCGGCGCGAGTTGGACCTGCTCGCCCTCGACGACGACACCCCGCGGGTGCTCGGCGTCCGGCTGGAACGCACCCGGCTGGTCGCCCTCGCCGCCGCGGCGCTGCTCACCTCCACGGCGGTCTCCGCCGTCGGTGTGATCGGGTTCGTCGGGCTGGTCGCGCCGCACGCCGCCCGCGCGCTGGTCGGCGGCCGGCACGCCCGGGTGCTGCCGGTCGCCGCGCTGCTGGGTGCGGCGCTCGTCAGCATCGCCGACACCGTCGGGCGCACCGTCATCGCGCCGGCCCAGATCCCCGCCGGCCTGGTCACGGCGATGATCGGTACGCCCTACTTCGCCTGGCTGCTATGGCGCTCACGGACGGCGGTGACCGGCGCCCGATGAGGCCCGGCACCGGCGGTGATCCCGCCGGTGCCGCGCGGGCGCGGGCCGGGCGCGCGAAACCGCGGTGAGATCGTGGTGACCCGCCCCGGCCGCAGGCTCGGGGCATGACGACGACATCACCACCGCCGGCGATCGCCGCTGCCGGCCTGCGCAAGGCGTACGGCGGGCACGTCGTGCTCGACGGCATCGCCCTGCACGTCCCGGAGGGGATGGTCTTCTCCCTGCTCGGCCCGAACGGCGACCGGTTGCGAGGACAACCCCGCGGAGCAGTTCCCGATGGGCCTCCCGCGTGCGGGCCCCGGTCGTTAGGCACGCCGCCGCCGGGCAGCGGAACCGCCCGGCTCCGGGGCGGCCCCCGGGTGCCGGCGGGCCTGGCTTCGTGGCCTGCGGATACTTGCCGGCCCGCAACGGTCGCGGAAATCCCGGGTCTCGGTAACCTGCGGGCGTGGACGAGGATGCGGGGACATCCGTACCGGGTCACCCGGCCCCGGTGGCCGCGGTGGTCGTCGCCCTGATGTCCGAGGAGTTCAGCGCCGCGACGGTCACCGCGCTCCGCCACCGGTTGCAGGCGCAGGTAAACAGCGTCGGCCTGACCGGCGATGTCGGTTTCGACTTCGTCCTGGCGGTGCATGAACTGGTCACCAACGCGGTACGCCACGGCGGCGGCCACGGTCACCTCGCCCTGCGCCGCGAGGACGACGTCCTGGTCTGCGAGGTCAGCGATCAGGGCGTCGCCGCTGGTGGGCTGCCGGTGCGGCTGCCCGCGGTCGACGTCGCCGGTGGCCGTGGCCTGTGGCTGGCCCACCGGCTGACCGAGGGGCTCCTGCTCACCCGCCGACCCGACGGGGTCACCGCCGTCGTCACCGCGTGCCTGCAGCCTTCCGGTGGTGCCGACTCCCCGCCGGTCGCGGCCGGCACCGCATCCGCGGACGAATCCGGCGGGCCGGCGGGGGACGACGGGGAAGGGCCAGGACCCGGCCGGTGACCCGGCCGTCGTGCCGCCTCCGGGGCCGCTCAGCGGGATCGAGCCTCGTCCACTCTGGACGATCCGTGCACCGCCTCTCCCCATGATGGATAAGTTAGGTTACCCTCGCCTAACTTGCGGGTGCTGCTGGAGGGTGCATGAAGCGGAACTGGGAAGCCCTGGTGCTCAAGGCCATGGGGGTCCGGGGCTTCCGGCTGACCGCGCCCGGCTCCGAGCCGGTCGACGGGCACTACCAGCACCTGCTCGTCAACGCCCTCGGCTACTGGAACGCCGGGTGACCTCCCTGATCGCCGCCCGGGCGTGGCTCGGCATCGGCGGGGCCCGCCTGCTGCACGGCGCCGCCCGCTCGGACAGCGCCCCGCCGTCGATGAACACACCGTCGATGGGCACGCCGGCGTGAGCAGGACGACCCCGCGGCTGTACCTGACCGCGCTCAACCCGACCGACGCCGTGCTCGAGGGGTTTCTGCCGGCGGCCGCGATGCTGGACCTGCCCGTCACGGTACTGACCGACCGGCCGGAACAGTGGCCGGCGGGCGTGCCCGTCGTCCCGTGCGCGGTCCGCGACGCGGGCGCGGTCGAGGCGGCCGTCCGCGCCGGCGCGCCCCCGGCGGGGCTGCTGTCCAACAGCGACCACCTGCAGGCCGCCACCGCGTTCGCCGCTCGCCGACTCGGGCTGCCCGGTAAGGACCCCGAGGCGGCCCGCCGCTGCAAGGACAAGGCCGCCGCCCGGCGGGCGGTCGCCGCCGCCGGCCTCGACGTGGTGCGCGCCACCGCGCTCGAACCCGGCACGGCTGCCGCGGTCGGCGCGGACATGTTCCCCGCCGTGGTCAAGCCCCGCGACGGCGTGGCCAGCGAGGACGCGTATCTGGTCGCCGACCCCGGTGACCTGGCCGCCCGGGTGGCGATGATCCGCCGGCGGCGCCCGGACGTGTCACTGGTGGTGGAGGAGTACTTGGCCGGCGAAATCCACACCCACGACACCCTCGGCGACGGCGGTGACCGCGTCACCGTCGGCGGCTGGCGGACCGCTCTCGGCCCGCCACCCACCTTCACCGAACTGGCCCTCGACTGGGCGCCGCCCCCGGCCCCGGTGGCCGCCGGGCTGCGCGCGCAGCTCGACGCCCTGAACGTCGGTCTCGGGGCCTGCCACACCGAGTACGTGGTACAGGACGGCCGGGTCCGGCTCATCGAGGTCAACTACCGGCTGATCGGGGACCGGATGGACCTGGTCCTCGCCGACCTGCTGCGGATACCGCTCTTCGCGGCTGTCATCCGGCTTCACCTGGGCGAGCCGATCGCCGCGCTGGCGTTGCCGGACCCGGCCACCGTCGACCGGCACGCCCGGGTCGAGTACGTCTGCGCCGAGCGCTCCGGCACGCTCGTGGCCGCTCCCGGATCCGTCGACGCGCACCGCGACGGCGTCCGGCTCGGCTGCCGGCCGCTGCGCCCGATCGGGGTGACCGCCGCCTGGACCGGCACCAACCGCGACTACCTGGCCGCGGTCCACGGTATCGGGCCCGACGCCGGAACCGTCCGCCGGGCGCTGGCCGCGTTCCGGCGCGACCTGTGCTGGCGGATCGTGCCGTGACCGACGCCGCCGAACGGGAGCTGTTCGCCCGGGTGCTCGACGCCCTGCTGCGCGAGGACCACCTCGGGCTCACCAGCCGCGGCCGCCCGGACGGCCCGGGCTGGTGGCAGGTGCCGCACCGGGCCGGCCGGCTGCGCATCCCGGTACGTGCGGACGGCTTCCAGCACCCGATTCGCATCGCCCGACCGGAACTGGACGTGCATTCCGACGACGGGCGCGCGTACCGGGTGCGCACCGTGGACGGCCTGCTGGCGTTGCTCGCCCCGGCCGGTGACACCGACGCCGAGGACGGCTGGCGGGCGCTGACCGCCGAGTGCCGCGACGATCTGCTCGCCCGCCGGCTCGCCGCCGAGGTCCGCCCCCAGGTTCACGCGGCGGTCGCCGCCGCCCGCGGGCGTACCGGTATGGCCGGGGCGCTCGACGACGACGTGCTCGCGGCGCACGAGGGGCACCCGGTCTATCCCACCGACCGGTGCCGGCACGGGCTGGGCGCCGACGAGCTGCGCCGGTACGCGCCCGAGCACGCCCCGAGCTTCGCGCTGCGCTGGATACCGGTGCCGGCAACCTCCGTCCGCGTCACCGGTGAGCTGCCGGACTGGTGGCCCTCACCCGAGCGTGCCCGGGAGCTGCTGCTGCCGGTGCACCCGGTCACCGCTGCCCGCGCCGGCCTACCGGTCGTGGACCGACCCGCGATCACCGTGCGACCCACCCTGTCCATGCGCACGGTGGCGCTCGCCAACGACCCGTACACCCATCTGAAGCTGCCGCTGACCACCGCGAGTCTCGGTGCCCGCAACCGGCGCACCCTCGCCCCGGACACCCTCGCCGACGGCGCCGCCGTGGCCGGCCTGCTCGGCCGGATCACCGCCGCGGAGCCGGCCTTCACCGGCCGGATCCTGCACGCCGACGAAGGCACCTACGGCCACTGCGGCACCGACGAGGTGCGCGCCTTCCTGCTGCGCCGGTTCCCGGCGGAGTTGGCCGGCACGCGGGTCGTCCCGGTGGCCGCGCTGGCCGCCGCCGACGCCGGTGGCGGTACGGTCATCGAGCGGGTCAGCGACGGCGATCCGTTGCCGCTGCTGAACGCCTATCTGGACCTGCTGCTCGACTGGCACGTCTGCCTCTGGTTACGGTACGGCGTGGCCCTGGAGGCGCACCCGCAGAACGTCCACCTTCTCCTCGACCCCGACGGCGGGATCCGCCTGCTGTACAAGGACAACGACGGTGCCCGGCTGCACACCCGGCACGCCGGAGCGGCGGGCGGGCTGGTCCTGCACGACCGGCGGATGTGGGTCGACGACCTCGCGGAGCTGGCCGACGTGTTCGTCACGATCACCCTGCACCTGGCCGCGGCGGCGCCGCTGCGCGCACTCGCCGACCGCGGGCTGGCGGTGCCGTCACCGGCCGAGGCGCTGCCGCCGCGCCTGTACGCCGCGCGGGACCGGTGGGGCGGCGAACCGCAGGTCCGCCGCCTCGTCGACCGGGTGCTCACCGCGGACACGTTGCCGGTCAAGGGAATGCTCACCGCCGGCACCCTGCTGCCCAAGCAGCGGCTCGGCTGCGCCGACGTCAACAAGTACTACCGGCGGACCGGACCGAACTACCTGCGGGTGAGCGGGTGACCGCCGCCGCGACCGGGGCGCGCCGCCCCCGCCACGACCGGCCCGACGACCCGGAACGGATTGCCGACCTGGCCGCCGCGCACGCCCTCTTCGGCTGCCACCTGCGGGAGGTGGCGGTCCCCGCCGGTGACGCCGAACTCGGCGACGGTGAGGCGCGGATCCGGCTGCGGCACCTCGGTGTGGTGCTGCGCTGCGCGGTCGGTCGGGTCTCGCCGCTGCACGCCCACCGTTACGAGGGCCCGGTGCAGCGGCGCGGCGCAGACCGGGGCGCGGGGCCCCGCCCCGCGACGCCGCCCCGCCGCCCGGCCCCGCCGGCCGGTGCGCCGGACATGACCGGCGGCTGGGAGCCGATCGGCGCCACCGACCTGGCTGCCCTGCTCGCGGCGGACCTGACCGCCCGCACCGGCGTCGGCAACGACGAGTTCGTCGGGCAGGTCAGGCAGAGCCGCACCACCACGGCGCAGCTGCTGGCCGAGCGCCCGCACCGGGACCCCGCCCCGACGGGTGACCCGGTGGTCGACGCCTACGTCGACTCCGAGCAGTCGCTGCTCTTCGGGCACCCGCAGCACCCGACCCCGAAGTGGCGCACCGGCGCCACCGGGCAGTGGCGACGCTACGCCCCGGAACTGCGCGCCGCGTTCCGGCTGCACTGGCTGGCGGTGCCGGCGGAGCTGACGGCCGGTGCCGGACCGTTCGACGAGCTGACCGCCGCGCTGGACCCGCCGCCGGTGCCGGCCGGGCACCGGGCGCTGCCGGTCCACCCGTGGCAGCTCGAACTGGTCCCGCCGGCCGACCGGCGGCTGCGCGACCTGGGCCCGGCCGGGGTGCCGGTGCGCCCAACCGCCAGCGTCCGCACCTGCTACGCGCCCGACGCCGACCTGTTCTGCAAGACCAGCCTGCACGTGCGGATCACCAACTGCCTGCGCAAGAACTCCCGCTACGAACTGACCGGCGCGGTGGCGCTGAGCCGACTGCTGGCGGCGGTGCCGCTGCCGGCCGGCGTGCGGTTGCTCGCCGAGCCGGCCTACCGCACCGTCGACCTGCCCGGCGCGGACGAGGCGTACGGCACGATCCTGCGCGCCGGGTTGCGGCCACACCTGCGCCCGGGGCAGACGCCGGTGCTCGCCGGGGCGCTGGCGGCCAGCCCGCTGCCGGTCCCGGACCCGGTGGCCTGGTGGCGCGCGTACGTGCGGCTCCTGGTGCCGGCGGCACTGCGTCTCTGGCTCGCCCACGGTGTGGTGCACGAGGCCCACCTGCAGAACGTGCTGGTGGTGCTCGACGCCCACCGGTGGCCGGTGGGGATGCTGCTGCGCGACCTGGAGGGTGTCAAGCTCGACACCAGCCGCTGGCCGGAGTGGCCGGCGCGGCTGCCCCGGCAGGTCGGGTACCGGTCCGACGACGCTCGGCGCCGGGTCGTCTACTGCCTCTTCGTCAACCACCTCGCCGCGGTGTGCGCGGCACTGGCCGACGCCCGGCCGGGTGTCGAGCCGCAGCTGTGGCGGGTGGTGCGCGAGGTCGTCGCCGAGGTCAGCGACGGGCTCGGCAACCCGCCGGAGCTGCGCGCCCTGCTGGCCGGCGCGCCGCTGGTGGCCAAGGCCAACCTGCTGGTGCGCTGGCACCGGGCCCCGGACCGGGACGCTGCCTACGTGCCGGTGCCCAACCCGTTCGGCGGTGCGGCGTGACCCGGCCCGTCTACGTCCACGACCTGACGGCCCTGGCCGCGCACGCCGCCGCGATCCGGGCCGCGTTGCCGCCACGGGTGGAACTGCTGTACGCGACCAAGGCCAACCCAGACCCGGGCATGCTGCGCACCCTCGCCCCGGTGGTGGACGGGTTCGAGGCGGCCAGCGGCGGGGAACTGCGCCACCTGGGCACGGTGCTGCCGGACCGGCCGCCGGCGGCGTTGGCCGGTCCGGGCAAGACCGACCGGGATCTCGCCGCCGCGCTCGCCGCGCGGGTACGCCGGATCCACGTCGAGTCCCCGGCCGAACTGCACCGGCTCGCCCGGCTGGCCCGGGCCGCCGGCACTCCCGCCGACGTGCTGCTGCGGGTCAACCTGCCGGTCACCGTCGCCGGCGCGGCCCTGGTGATGGGTGGCGCGCCGAGCCCGTTCGGCATGTCACCGGCCGAGGCACTGCGGTGCCTGCGCCGGCCACCCGACGGGGTGCGGGTGCGCGGGGTGCACGCGCACCTGGCCAGCGGGCTCGACCCGGACACCGCCGCGACCGTGGCCGGCGCCGTCGTCGACTGGGCGGTCTCGCAGGCGGGCGTGACCGAGGTGAACGTCGGCGGCGGCATGGCCGTCGACTACGCCGACCCGGGCGCCCGCTTCGACTGGCCGCGCTACGGCCAGCGGCTGGCCAGCCTCCTCGACCCGTACCCCGAGCTGCTGCTGCGTATCGAGCCGGGCCGGTCGGTCACCGCCTACTGCGCCGCGTACCTGACCGAGGTGGTGGACGTGAAGCGCTCCTTCGGTGACTGGTTCGTCGTGGTGGCGGGCGGCACCCACCACCTGCGCACCCCGGCGGCGAAGGGCCACGCCCAGCCCTTCACCGTGCACGCCCGGGCCGGAGCCGCCGGACCGCGTACCGACGGCGGCCCGGTCACCATCGTCGGCCAGCTCTGCACCCCGAAGGACGTACTGTCCCGGACGGCGGATGCCGGGCCGATCGGGGTGGGCGACGTCCTGGTGTTCGGCATGGCCGGCGCGTACGCCTGGAACATCAGCCACCACGACTTCCTCATGCACGAGCAACCCGAGTTCCGTGTCGGTGATCCGGTCCGGGTGGCCGGCCAGTGGGCCGCCCAGAGGGGATGTTGAACAACTGGTTGCACCGCCGAACCATATGGTTGTACGGTCGAACCATGGTTGATGACTCCCCAGTCGAGGCCGACGTCGGTGCGGCGCAGGACGCGCTCATGCGTTTCGTTCGGAATTTCGGCCTGCACCAGCCCGATCGCACCCCCTGCGGGCAGCCGCTGCCGGTTTCCGAGGCGCACGCCATGGCCGAGATCGCCCGGGGGGACGGACGACTACGGCAAGTCGAACTCGCACGACGGCTGAAACTGGAGAAGAGCAGCGTCAGTCGCCTGGTCGCGAACCTCGCCAACCGCGGCTGGCTGCACCGGCACCCGGCAACCGACGACGGTCGCGGTGTTCTGCTCGAACTCACCGACGCCGGGGCCGTCGCCGCGGCGCGGCAGGCCGACGCCCGCCGCGCCCGGTTCACCAAGCTCTTGGCCCGTATCCCCGATGACCAGCGCGCCGCCGTGGTGCACGCGCTGCAGACCCTGGCGGAGGCCACCGATGACCCGTCATGACCGTCCCCGCACGCGCCGGCAGCTGCTGCTCGCGGCGACCACTGCCGCTGCCGTGTTGAGCGCCGGCTGCGCCGACGCCAACAGCGCGCCGGCGACATCCGAAGCGAGCGCCGACCGACAGGCGCAGGTTGCCGAACGCGGGGCGTCCGTGATGCCGTTCGACCTGGACCGCACCACCCACCACTTCAGGAAGACCGACACCGGCGGGATACAGACCGTCGTCGCCGACGACCCCGCAGACACCACCCAGATCGGGCTCATCCGGCAGCATGTGCAACACGAAGCCGAGAGCTTCCGGCGCGGCGACTTCACCGACCCGTCCCGTATCCACGGCACCGAGATGCCGGGCCTCGCCGCGCTACGCAACAGCGCCGGAAAGATCGCCATCGACTATGAGACGACCGCCGACGGCGCCCGCATCACCTACACCACCCCCGAGGACACCCTCATCACCGCCCTACACGCCTGGTTCGACGCCCAGCTGAGCGACCACGGCCAACACGCCACACCACAGTGACAACCGAGGACCGCGCAGACACCTTTCGACTATCGGGAAGAACTGCCCTGACCGGGACTCCTCGAGCGCCGGGTCCATTTCGGCTCGTACGCCGGCCCGGGCCCGTCGCAGTGGCGTCGATCGCCCGGGCGAGCATCGGCGGTTCCGCCGACCGGTCGCCGGAGCCGGTCAGGAGTTGCCGGCGCCGCCGTCCCGATCGGCCAGCTCGGCGAAGGGTAGCGGGCAGCAGGAGTTGGCGGCGCAGGCGACCAGGTCGTCGCAGCCGGCCGAGACGGCGGCGCGCAGGGTGTCGCGGATGACCGTCAGGTCCGCCAGCTTCCGTTCCACCTCGGCGAGCTTCTCCCCGGCCCGGGTACGCAGCCCCGCGTGCCGTCGGCCGCCCTGCCGGTGCCGGCCGGCGGCCAGCAGGTCGGCGACCTCGGCGAGGGTGAAGCCGAGGCGTTGCGCGGTCCGGATGACCCGCAGCAGGGTGACCGCCTCGGCCGGGTAGAGGCGGTGCCCGCCCGGCGATCGCCGCGGGGAGGCGAGCAGGCCCCGGCGCTCGTAGTAGCGCAGGGTTTGCACGGTGACCCCGGCCGCGTCGGCCACCTGGCCGCTGCGCAGTTCCGAGCCGGTCATCCCCGGTCCCGCCTCGCCCGGGCCGCGAGGGCGTCGAGCACGTCGACGTGTGTCGCCGGCACGCGGATGTCCAGCGTCAGCGAGTCCGGGCCGGAGCGGAACAGGTCGAAGGCGAAGAACGCGCAGCACGCGGATTCCCGCGCCGTCAGGGCCCGCGCCCACTCCGCCACCCGCGCCGCGCCGTCGAGCCGGAGCCGCAGGTGCCCCGCCGAGGGCCGGTCGGCATGCCGTACGGCCTCGCCGAGGAACTCCTCGAACTCGGCGACCCGCAGCGGCCGTTGCGCAGTCGGCAGGGTGCACGCCTGCGGCACCCAGGCGTCGTCCGTGGGGAAATGCTCATCGCTCATGTCCCGACGGTAAGCCCGTACCCAGGTACCGGATGCAAGCCCGCGGCCGACGCGGGACGGCAGGGAGTGTGGGCGCCGCCGTCAACCGGGCGCGACGGTGAGCGCCACCTCCCGCAGGTCGGGCACCTCCTGCCGGCGCGGCTCCCGGGTCAGCGTCGCGGTGAACTCGTCCGGCCGCACCTCAAGGTACGGCGGGACGTCCGCTTCGGCGTACCCACTCGCCGCGACCACGGTCTGCGGGCGGCACTGCCGCTCCGGGCGTACCTGGATGACCTGTCCGGGACGGATCAGGTACGAGGGCTGGTTGATCTTGCCCCCGTCGACGGTGAACGTGTTGTGCGCAACCAGGTGGCGGGCCTCGTGGACGGTGCGGGCGAAGCCGGCGCGGTGCACCAGGGCGTCGAGCCGCTGCTCCAACTGCCCCGCCAGGTTCTCCGCCGCGTCGCCGGGCTGTCCGGCCGCCGCCACCAGGGCCCGCACCAGTTGCCGCTCCCGCAGGTCGTACCGGGCCCGGATCTGGTGCCGCTCGGCGTCGGGCAGCCGGTACCCGCGCGGCGCGCGGCGCGGCCCGCCACGGACTCCGACCGGATGCTGTTGCCGGCGCAGCCGATAGCCGTACGCGGGCTTGAGCGGCACGTCGTCGGCGCGGGACTGACCTTCGACCGGAGCACCATGTCCTTGCCTCCCCGTTCTCTGCTGGTTCACCACCCTCACGCAGGGCGGGGTGAGACCGCCTCACCCGGTACGGGTGACGGAGCGCCTCGCTGAGCCTGACTGCGGGCCGCCTCGACTCGGAGGCCGGAGGTGCGCTGCCGGGTTGCTGATCATGGCCGCCGTGTTCCTCCGCCGCCGGCCCGTGCGGGCGGCGTGACCAGCATCGGCGAGGTCGCCAGGGGTACGAGATCGTGGACGCGCCGCGCAGGCTCCTGCCCGTGCCGTGACCGCGGACGCCGGCAGCGGGCGTAGGCTGGCTCGGTGGATCAAGAAGACCGCATCGCGCTGTTCCTCGACTACGAGAACCTCGCGCTCGGCGCGCGCGACCACCACGGCGGGATGGCCTTCGACTTCCGCCCCATCGCCGACGCCCTCGCCGAGCGGGGGCGGGTGGTGGTGCGTCGGGCGTACGCCGACTGGTCGTTCTTCGACGAGGACCGCCGCATGCTCACCCGGTCCCACGTCGAGCTCATCGAGATACCGCAGCGCATGGGCGCCGCGCGCAAGAACGCCGCCGACATCAAGATGGCCGTCGACGCCGTGGAGCTGGCCTTCGAGCGGGAGTACATCTCGACGTTCGTGATCTGCACGGGCGACAGCGACTTCACGCCGCTGGTGCACAAGCTCCGCGAGCTCAACAAGCGGGTCGTCGGTGTCGGCGTGGAGAAGTCCACCTCGGCGTTGCTCCCGCCCGCGTGCGACGAGTTCCTCTACTACGAGCGCCTCGAGGGCGTCGACATCCCGCCGGTCCGCGGCCGCCGTGGCCGCCCGGCCCGGCTGCCCAGCCCCGAGCCGCAGCCGGTGGAGCAGGTGCAGCCGGAACCCGAGCCGCAGCCGACGGCGGAGGAGGAACCGGCACGCGACGTCGACACGCTCACCGTCCTGGTGGCCCAGACCGTGGCCGGCCTGCAGGGCAGCTCCGGCGGTGAGGTGACCGCGTCCCGGCTGAAGCGGACCCTGCTGCGCAAGGACCCGACCTTCAGCGAGTCCGACTACGGCTTCCGCACCTTCGGTGAGCTTCTGCGGCACCTTGCCGAGCGGAACGTGGTCGAGCTGGCCGAAGGGCCGGCGAAGGGCGACCCGGAGGTGTCCCTGCCCGAGCATGGCGACCGGGAGGAGGCGTTCCGCCTGCTCCGCTCGGTGGTGCGGGACCTGGCCGGCGACGACGGCGCGGTGGCGTTGTCCGGCCTCAAGAACCAGCTTCGCCGGGTACGGCCCGACTTCAGCGAGAAGAAGCTCGGCTACCGCGGCTTCCTCCAGTTCTGCCGGGCCGCCGCCACCACCGGCGCCGTTCAGCTGGAGTGGAACCCCGACGCGGACGACTACCTGCTCACCGCCCCGGCCTCGTGACCGCCGCCCGGCGTCACCCGGCCGGGGGCGACGGGACGGGCAGCACCGCGCCCTGCGCGGCGGACCGGTGCGCGAGCTCGATCAGCGCGACGGTGTCGGCGGCGTCGGACGGGTCGACGGGCAGCGGCGTACCGTCGCGCAGCGCCGCCACCACTCGCCGGTAGAAGCTCTGGTAGCGGCCGGGTTCGGTGCGCACGGGCCGCAGGTCGCCGTCGACGCCGAGCGTGCCGTACCGCTCTGGGGGGACCTCACCCCAGCCCGGCGCGCCCGGCCGGACGCCCTCGCGCAGCGCCGCCTCCTGCGGGTCCAGCCCGTACGTGGTGTAGGCGGCGCGGTCACCGAGGATCCGCAGGCGCGGCCCGAGCTGTGCGGCCACCGCGCTCGTCCAGAGGTGGGAGCGGACACCGTTGGCGTGGGTCAGGGCGACGAACGCGTCGTCGTCGACCCGCGCGCCCGGCCGCCGGCGGTCCACCTCGGCGTAGATGCTGCGGACCGGACCGAACAGCTGCACCGCCTGGTCAACGAGGTGCGCGCCCAGGTCGTAGAGGGCGCCGCCGGCCTCGGCGGCGGTGCCGCTCTCCCGCCAGCCCGGCTTGATCGCCGGCCGCCAGCGTTCGAAGCGGGACTCGAAGCGGGTCACCCGTCCCAGCGCGCCTTCGTCGAGCAGCCGGCGGGCGGTCAGGAAGTCGCCGTCCCACCGCCGGTTCTGGAACACCGTCAGCGGCACACCCCGGCCGGTCGCCTCGTCGACCAGTGCCCGCCCCTGCGCCGCGGTGGCCGCGAGCGGCTTGTCCACCACCACCGCCAGACCGGCGGCCACCGCGGCCCGGGCCATCGGCACGTGCTGCTTGTTCGGCGTCGCCACCACGACCAGGTCGAGCGCCTCCGGGGACCGCCACAGCAAGCTCGCGTCGTCGACCAGGCGGGCGTCCGGGTGCTCGCGCCGGACCTGCTCGCGCCGCTGCGGGTCACGGGTCACCACGGCATGCAGGCTCAGGCCGGGCGTCGCGGCGATCAGCGGGGCGTGGAACACCCGCCCCGCGATCCCGTAGCCGAGCAGCCCGACCCGCAGTGGAGCCGGCGTCGCCTCCGTCATACCGCCCTCGTCCCCGTTCGGTGTCCTGGTGATCCCGATCCCGAAGACACGAATCTACGCCCCCGTGGCTCAGGTCTGGATCAGGTCCCGGGTGGCCGGCGGCCGCCGGGGAACCGGTGCAGGGCACCGCCCGCGGCGCCGGCCGCGAAGACCTCCGACGTCAGGCCGACCTCGCCCTGCTCAAGCTCCCCTGGGAGTGATCGCCGGCCGGTGCCCGGCTCCCGCCGCTGACCGTCCTGGCGACAGCCCATCCGCGCCGGCCGGCCCGCCGATCACCGTCCTCATCGGACACGGGCTGCTGGGAGGTGGGACATCGGCTAAGCTGCGCGGGCCAATCCCGGCCTGTTTGAGGGGGACGAGTGACGCGCAGCGACGCCGGAAGCCGGACCGACGGAATCCCGCCGTCCGGTGTGGACGTCTCCGTCCCGCACTCGGCCCGGGTCTACGACTGGTGGCTCGGCGGGAAGGACAACTTCGCCGTCGACCGGGCGATGGGTGCCGCCCTGATCCAGGCGATCCCCACCCTCCGGATGATGGCCGGCGAGAACCGGCGGTTCGTCCACCGGGTCGCCCGCTACCTGGTGACCCACGCCGGCATCCGGCAGTTCCTCGACATCGGCACCGGCATCCCCACCAGACCCAACCTGCACGAGGTCGCCCAGGCGCTGGCGCCCGAGACGCGCGTGGTCTACGTGGACAACGACCCCATCGTGCTGGCGCACGCCCGGGCGCTCATGATCAGCTCGGAAGAGGGGCGCAGCGAGTACGTCCACGCCGACCTGCGCCGGCCGGAGACGGTCCTCGCCGACGCCCGCCTCGCCGACACGCTCGACCTGACCCAGCCCGTGGCGCTCACCCTCATCGCGGTACTCATGCTGCTGCGCGACGAGGACGAACCGGGGGAGAAGCTGCGGACCCTCATGGCAGCATTGCCCTCCGGCAGCTACCTGGCGATCACCCACCCGACCCAGGACTTCAACCCCACGGAGATGGGCGCGGCGGTGGCCGCGGCGAACCAGGGCCACATAACGCTGGTACCGCGAACCCGCGCCGAGGTGGAGCGGTTCTTCGACGGGTGGGAGCTGATCGAGCCAGGCATCGTGCCCGTCATGGCGTGGCGCCCGGACGCCGGTGCGCCGGACGACCCGCAGGCGGCCTACTACTGGGCCGGCGTCGCCCGGAAGCCCTGACCTCAGCGCTCGGGGACCCGCCCGAAAGCACCCGGAGCCTGACCGACCGCGTGGTCGTGGCTCACCCGGGGCGCTTCTCCGCGTGACGAACGGCGTGCCTCCCGAGCCGCTCACCTGCCTCCCCCGACCCGTGATCACATCCGCCGGGGCGCTGAACCACCTCACCGTGCGGCACTGTTCCGCCGCCGACCGTCGGTAGACCCTCGCGTCAGCTCGCCACGACGAGTACGTCCGGCAGGGCGTCGGTCGCCGCGACCCGGCACCGCTCCCGAGTGATCCTCGCGCCCGGGATGGCCGCACGCGACCTGCGCTCTTCGGCTGTCTTTCGGTCGGCTGTGGCCCAATCGGTGCCGGCGGGTCGCCCGGTGCCGCCTCCGGCGCGCCGGTGGCCCGCCGCACACCGATTCCGACGAGGAGGAACCCGTGCGGATGAGCATGAGGACGTCGATCACGCTGGCCGGTGCGGCGGTGGCGGTGGTGGCCGCCGGCGGTGCCGCCTACCCCGCCGCGGAGCCCGACCCGAAGCCCGTCGTGCAGATCGTCACCGAGCAGGAGGCGCCCGCCGTGCCGACCGGCTGCCCGGGGGACGAGGCGGCGCCCGCCGACGGCGGCGCGGCCGAGCCGACCGCGCCACGGGAGGCGCTGTGACGGCGGCGCCGTCCGTGGCGGCGGCACCGGCGGTCCTCGCCGACCTCGACCACGCCCACGCGGCGCGGCTGCTGGAGCAGACCCTGTTCGAGGTGAAGCGGGTCATCGTCGGCCAGGACCGGCTGGTGGAGCGGCTGCTCACCGCGCTGCTGGCGCAGGGGCACTGCCTGCTGGAGGGGGTGCCCGGGGTGGCCAAGACCCTCGCCGCGGAGACCCTCGCCACGGCCGTGGGCGGCAGCTTCGCCCGGATCCAGTTCACCCCGGACCTGGTGCCGTCGGACATCCTGGGCACCCGGATCTACCGTTCCTCCCGGGAGAGCTTCGACATCGAACTCGGCCCGGTGATGGCGAACCTCGTCCTCGCCGACGAGATCAACCGGGCCCCGGCGAAGGTGCAGTCGGCGCTGCTGGAGGTGATGGCCGAGGGACACGTCTCGATCGGCGGGCGTAGCCATCCGGTGCCGACGCCGTTCCTCGTGCTGGCCACCCAGAACCCGGTCGAGTCCGAGGGCGTCTACCAACTGCCCGAGGCCCAGCGGGACCGGTTCCTCATGAAGGTGGTGGTCGACTACCCGAGTGACGACGAGGAACTGGGCATCCTCTACCGGATGGGCACCGAGCGGCCCGCCGCCCGCCCGGTGCTCGACCCGGCGCGGCTGGTCGCCCTCCAGGGGCTGGTCCGGCAGGTGTTCGTGCACCACGCCCTGGCCGAGTACGTGGTGCGGCTGGTGCTGGCCACCCGGGACCCGGCCCGGTTCGGGGTGCCGGAGGTGGCCGGGCAGCTCGCGTACGGGGCGAGCCCTCGGGCCACGCTCGGGTTGGTGGCCGCCGCGCGGGCGCTCGCACTGCTGCACGGGCGGGACTACGTGCTCCCCGCGGACGTACGGGAGATCGCGGTGGACGTGCTCACCCACCGGCTGGTGCTCTCCTTCGACGCGGTCGCCGACGGCGTCGACGCCACCGCCCTGGTGCGCCGGCTGGTCGACGCGGTTCCGCTGCCGCAGATCGCGCCGGCCCAGGAGAACCAGGGTCCGGGCCTCGGAGCCGCGGCGTGAACGGGCATGTGGCAACCATCCATGACCTGGCCCCGCAGCGGCGGCTGCGCCGGCTGGAGCTGACCATCACCCGCCGTCTCGACGGACTGCTGCACGGCCGCTACCTCGGCCTGCTGCCCGGCCCGGGCAGCGATCAGGCCGGCAGCCGCGAGTACCGGCCCGGCGAGGACGAGGTCCGGCGGATGGACTGGTCGGTGACCGCCCGCACCACCGTGCCGCATGTACGGACCGTCGACGCCGACCGGGAACTGACCACGTGGACGCTGGTCGACGCGACTCCGAGCATGGACTTCGGTACCGCCGAGCTGGAGAAGCGGGAGCTGGCGGTGGCGGCCGTCGCCGCGGTCGGGTTCCTCACCGCGGGCACCGGCAACCGGCTCGGCGCGCACCTGCTCACCCACGGGGGGGTCCGTCGCTTCCCCGCCCGCACCGGACGCGTCCACCTGCTCGGCCTGCTGCGCACACTGCTGGACGTACCGCGTGGACGGCCCGCGGTGGCGCCGGTGCCGCTCGCCGAGGGGATCGACGGGCTGCGCCAAACCGGCGGCCGGCGCGGGCTGGTCGTGGTGGTCTCCGACTTCCTCGACGGCCTGCCCGACGAGGGGGTCGGCGGGGCGGCCGGTCCGCCACCCGCGTGGGAGCAGCCGCTGCGCCGACTGGCCGCCCGCCACCAGGTGCTCGCCGTGCAGGTGTCCGACCCGCGCGAGCGGGAGCTGCCCGACGTCGGCCTGCTCACCCTGGTCGACCCGGAGAGCGGACGCCGGCGCGAGGTGTCCACCGGCAGCCGCCGGCTACGCGAACGATATGCGGCGGCGGCCGCCGCGCAGCGGCTGGCGGTGGCCCGGGCGATCCGGCGCAGCGGCGCGGCACACCTGCCGCTGTCCACCGACCGGGACTGGATCGCCGACATCGTCCGACACGTGTTCACGCAGCGCCGGCTCGCCGGTGCCGCCCGACCCCCGACCGGAGGTACCGCGTGAGTTGGCAGTCGCCGGAACGGCTGTGGCTGCTGACCGGGGTGGCCGCCCTGGTCGCCGGCTATCTCGTGATGCAGCGCCGGCGCAGCCGGTACGCCGTCCGCTTCACCAACCTCAGGCTCCTGGACAAGGTCGCGCCGCAGCGCCCGGCGTGGCGCCGGCACGTCCCGGCCGGTCTCTTCCTGGCCATGCTGGCGCTGCTGGTGGTGGGCTTCGCCCGCCCCACCGCCGAGGTACGGGTGCCCCGCGAGCGGGCCACCGTCATCGTCGCGGTCGACGTCTCCCGGTCGATGCTCGCCACCGATGTCCCCCCGGACCGGCTCGCTGCGGCCAAGGACGCCGCCCGGGAGTTCGTCGACGGCCTGCCCGAGGAGTTCAATGTGGGGCTGGTGGCGTTCGCGGGCAGCGCATCGGTGCTGGTGGCCCCGGACACCGACCGGGCGGCCCTCGCCGCCGGTATCGACCGGCTCGCCGAGGGAGCCGCCGGCATCCAGGGCACCGCCATCGGCGAGGCGATCGGCACCTCCCTGGAGTCGATCCGCACCCTGGACGCCCGGGCCGCCGAGTCACCCCCGCCCGCGCGGGTGGTGCTCCTCTCCGACGGTGCCAACACCGCCGGCCGCGACCCGGCGCAGGCCGCCGCCGAGGCCACCGAGCAGGGCGTACCGGTCGACACGATCTCGTTCGGCACCCCCGACGGGGTGCTCGACTCCGGCGGTCGGGGCCAGGCGGTGCCGGTCGATGGCGACACGCTGCGCGCTGTCGCCGAGTCGACCGGCGGCGGCTACCACGAGGCCGGCACCGGTGACGAGTTGCGCGCCGTGTACGCCGACATCGGCTCGTCGGTCGGCTACCAGACCGAGCGGCAGGACATCTCGGCGCGGTTCATCGGGTTCGGCCTGGTGCTGGCGCTGCTCGCCGCCGCGACGTCGATGCTCTGGTTCTCCCGCCTGCCCTGACCGGCGGGCACGACAGCCCGGCCCCGACCACCCGTCACCCCAGGAGGGACCACCATGTCGACCACACCCACCGGCCTCGGCGAGCCGCGCGGTCCGTGGTTCACCTCACCCGACGTCGCCTCGCCTGCCGATCCGGTGCGCGTACCCGCGCAGGAGGCCGGACCGGCGGTGGCCCCGGCCGACCGGCGGTGGCCGCGGCTCCTGCTGGCCGGTCTGGCCCTGGTCGCGGTCTCGGCGGGGGCAGGCGGTGCCGCGGGCCATCTCGCCGCGCCGGACGTGCCGGCACCCGCCGGGGCCGTGCCGCCCGCGCCGTCCGGTACCGCAGCGGCGGTCCCGTCCGACCTGGTCACCGCGGCGGCCCGGGCACTGCCCGGGGTGGTGTCCGTCCAGGCGCGCGGCGGCGGCAGCGGCGCCTCCGGCTCCGGCTTCGTGCTCGACGACCGGGGCCACATCGTCACCAATAACCACGTGGTCGCCGGCGCCGGCACGATCAGCGTCGTCGGGCAGGACGGCCGCCGGCTCACCGCGCGTCTCGTCGGCCGCGACCCGGGCAGCGACATCGCGGTACTACGGGTCGACGAAGGCCGGCTGCCCGCGCTGCCGCTGGCCCCGGCCGGGCAGACCCGGGTCGGCGAGCCGGTCCTCGCGGTCGGCTCGCCGCTGGGACTCTCCGGCACCGTCACCGCCGGGATCGTCAGCGCCCTGGACCGGCCGGTACGCCTCGGCGGCGGCGCACGGCAGTCGGCGGTGCAGACCGACGCCTCGATCAACCCCGGCAACTCCGGCGGCCCGCTGGTCAACGCCCAGGGCGAGGTGGTCGGCGTGAACACCGCCATCGCCACGCTGGAGGGCGGCGGCAGCATCGGCATCGGCTTCGCGATCCCGATCGAGCGGGCCGCGCGGGTGGCGGCCGGCCTGATCGAGAGGGGATAGGTTTTCTGCTCATGCGGCTGCTGGTGGTGGAGGACGAGGCGGACCTGGCCGGTGCGCTGCGGGTCGGGCTGACCCGGGCCGGGTACGCCGTCGACGTGGCCGCCGACGCCGCCGGGGCGTACGACCTGCTGCTGGTCAACGCGTACGACCTGATGCTGCTCGACGTCAACCTGCCCGACAGCGACGGGTTCACGGTGTGCCGGGCGATCCGCCGGGGTGAGGTCGAGGTGGCCGCCGGGCGGGACCTGCGGGTGCTGATGCTGACCGCCCGCGGCGCGCTCGGCGACCGGGTCCGCGGCCTCGACGAGGGGGCCGACGACTACCTGGTCAAGCCGTTCGCGCTGGCCGAACTGCTGGCCCGGGTACGGGCGCTGCTGCGCCGGGACACCGCCGGCACCGGCGCGGTGCTCACCGTGGGCGACCTGACGCTGGACGCGGCCCGGCACGAGGCCCACCGCGCCGGGCGGCGGCTGCGGCTCACCCCGAAGGAGTTCGGCGTGTTGGAATACCTGATGACCCGCCCCGGGCGGGTGGTGCCGGCGGAGGAACTGCTCGAACACGTCTGGGACGCCAACGCCGACCCGTTCACCGAGACCGTGCGGGTCACCGTCGGTACGCTGCGCCGCAAACTCACCAACGGCGACGGCGACCCGCCCATCGAGACGGTGGTCGGGCGGGGCTACCGGCTACGGGAGGCGGCATGAAGATCTTCCGGTCGATCCGGTTCCGGCTCACCGTGCTCTACTCGACGCTGCTGTTCGCGCTGGCCGGCGCCGGCCTGGGAGTCGCCTACGTGGCGGTGGACCGAGCGGTCGATCCGAAGCCGCTCACCAAGCGCTACGAGGCGCAACTGGTGAAGCTCAAGAGCGACGGGCGGACCGTGCCGACGGGCACCACCATCGAGGTCGCCGAGGTGCAGCAGATCGAGGACGAGGTCAACCTGCGGCTGCTGGAGACGCTGCGGGAATATTCGCTGGGCGCTCTCGGCGGGCTGTTCCTGGCCAGCCTCGGCATCGGCTGGGTGCTCTCCGGGCGGGCCCTTCGCCCAGTGTCGGCGATCGCTCGCACCGCCCGGGAGATCCAGGCCACCGACCTGTCCCGGCGCATCCAGCTCACCGGCTCCCGCGACGAGTTGCGCGACCTCGCCGACACCATCGACTCGATGCTCGACCGGCTCGACCACGCGTTCCGGGCCCAACGGCAGCTCATCGACGACGCCTCCCACGAGCTGCGCAGCCCGCTCGCGATCATCCGGGCCCACCTGGACGCCTCGCTCACCTCGCCGGACGCCAGCGACGAGGAGCGGGCGCAGGCGGTGGCCAGCGTGGACCGCGCCACCACCCGGATGTCCCGGCTGATCGAGGACCTGCTCGCCACCGCCCGTCGCGACACCGACACCCTCACCGACACCGACGTCGACCTCGGCGCCGTCGCCCGCGAGGCCGGCGAGGACGTCGCCCCGCTCACCGCCGCGCGTGGGCTGCGCCTGCGGTACGCACTCGGCGCCGACCTCACCTGCATCGGCGACCCGGACGCGCTGCGCCGGGCGGCGGGCAACCTGCTGTCCAACGCGGTACGCCTCTCCCCGCCGGGCGGTTTGATCACCGTCGCGACCGGACGGGCCGGCGGCTGGCTCTGGCTCGCCGTCGCCGACGAGGGGCCGGGCATCGCCGAGGCCGACCAGCCACGGGTGTTCGACCGGTTCTGGCGCGGGGAGACCGGCCGGGACTCGTCCGGCACCCGGCGCACGGGGCTGGGCCTGGCGATCGTGCGGCAGATCGTCGAGTCGCACGGCGGGCACGCGGCGATCTTCTCCCGGCTGGGCGCCGGCACTACCTTCGTGCTCTGGCTGCCGGCCACTGACCGCACCGACGACGACCCACCCCCGACGACGTCGCCCCTGTGACGGCTGGCGCAACGTCGCGCCGAGCGCGGCGGCAGCCGAGCGGGCTGGGAGCTGCTACGCGTCGAGGAATTCGTCGATCATCGGGGCCAGCCACGCCGCGCGATGCGGGACGGTCGTGTGGGTCGTGCCCGGCAGGATCGCCAGGCGGCAGGCCGGCAGACCCGCCAGGTCGCCCACCACCCCGCCGCCCAGCAGCCGGAACATCTCCACCGCGTGCTCCGGCCGGACGATGTCCGAGTCGGCCACGACGAGCAGGGTCGGAGCCGCCAGGGCGCGGATGGCCGCCGGCGGCCACTGCGGCGGGTCGGCGTCCAGGTGTTTGATCTTGTGGACCAGGGTCGGCCAGGCCGCCGGGTCGGGGGCGGTGCGCAGATACTCCTCGTGGAACTCGGAGCCGTTCAGGTGCTCGGGTTGAAGATGCTGGATGCCGTCGAGCACGCCCGGGTGAAGGCCGGCGTTGTCGTAGCTCACGGAGGCCAGCACCAGGCGACCAACGCGGTGCGCGTGGTCGGTGCCGAGACACAGGCCCACCGCGGCGCCCATGCTCCAGCCGAACACGTCCACGGTGTCGACGCCCAGGTGGTCGAGGAGCGTGACGACGTCGGCCGAGAAGTTCTCCACCGTCAGGGGACGGTCCGTGTCGGGGGTGCGGGCGTGGGCCTGCAGCTCGACGGCGATGACGCGGCGGTTCTTCGCCAGCAGCGGGAGGATCGTGCCGAACGAGGTGGCGATGCCCGACAGGGCGCCGTGGATGAGCACGAGCGGGCGGCCGGTGCCGGCACCATGCGACTCGTAGTACATGGTCAGGTCGTTCACCGTTGCATAGGTCATGGGTGCACCATGCGGCCGTCCGCTTACGACCCGCTTACCGCTTGTAGGGTGGCCGGCATGCGTTTCGGCGTCCTCGGGCCGCTCGCCGTCACCACCGACGCCGGCGAACCCGTCACCGTGCCAGGCACCAAGGTGCGGGCGCTGCTGGCCGACCTGCTCGCCAACCGCAACCGGGTCGTTTCCGCGGACCGGCTGATCGACGACCTGTGGGGCGACCCGCCCGCGAACGCGACCGGGGCGCTGCAGGTGCGCGTCTCGCAGCTGCGCAAGGCGCTCAACGACGCCGAACCCGGAGCGCGGGAGCTGGTCGAGTCGCGGGCGCCGGGGTACCTGCTGCGCACCGAGGCGGTCGACGCCGAGCGGTTCGCCGAGCTGGCCGCCGAGGACGATGTGGAAAGCCTCGTCGAGGCGCTGCGGCTGTGGCGGGGTGAGCCGTACGCGGACGTCGCGGACGAGGAGTGGGTGCGCGCCGAGGCCGCCCGCCTCGCCGAGGCCCGCCTGGTGGTGCACGAGAAGCTGGCCGCCGCCCGGCTGGCCCGCGGCGAGCACGCGCTCGTCGTCGCCGACCTGGCCGAGCTGGTCGCCCGGCACCCGCTGCGCGAGGGGCTGCGGGCCCTGCAGCTGCGCGCCCTTGTCGCGGGCGGCCGCCAGTCCGAGGCCCTGGACAGCTACGCCGACCTGCGCCGCCGACTCGCTGACGAGTTGGGCCTCGACCCCGGCCCGGAGCTGATCGCGCTGCACAAGCGGATCCTGGAGCAGGATGCGCAGCTGAGCGTCCCGCCCGCGGCCGCGCGGATCCGTAACAGCCTGCCCGCGCAACTGGATGAGCTGGTCGGCCGAGCGGAGGCGCTCGCCGAGCTGCGGGCGCTCGTGCCGCAGCGGCGGCTCGTCACGCTGATCGGACCGGGTGGGGTCGGCAAGACCCGGCTGGCCACGGAGGCCGCCCGGGAGCAGGCGTTTCCCGACGGTGTGCACCTGGTCGAGCTGACCGCGCTGCAGCCCGGCGAGACGGGCGTCGCGGACCTGGTGCTGGCCGCGCTGGAGGTTCGGGAGGTCGCGGGCACCGGCGCCGCCGACCATCTGGTGGCCGCGCTGCGGCACCGGCGGGCGCTACTGGTGCTCGACAACTGCGAGCACGTGATCGAGCCGGTCGCCGCGCTGGTCGGCCGGCTGCTGCGCGAGGCCGTGGGCGTGGCCGTGCTGGCGACCAGCCGGGAGCCGCTCGGACTGACCGGAGAGCTGCTGTGGGAGGTGCGGCCGCTGCCCGTGCCCGGAGACGGGCGAGACGTCGACGCGGTGCGGCGGTCGGCCGCGGCCCGGCTGTTCGCGGCCCGGGCCGCCGCGCAGCAGCGCGGCTTCCGGCTGGACGAGCAGACCGCCCCGGCCGTCGCGCAGCTGTGCCGCTGTCTCGACGGCCTGCCGCTGGCGCTGGAGCTGGCCGCGAAGCGGGTCCGCGCGCTCGGCCTGGCCGGCGTCGTCGAGCGGCTGGACGACCGGTTCCGGCTGTTGAGCACGACGCAGCGGGACGTGCCGGCGCGGCAGCGCACCCTGACGGCGGTGATCGGCTGGAGCTGGGACCTGCTCGCGGAGGACGAGCGGACGGTGCTGTCCCGGCTCGCCGTGCACCGGGACGGCTGCACGGCGGAGGCGGCCGAGGCGGTCTGCGGCGCCGACCTCGACGTCCTGGCCCGGCTGGTCGACCGGTCGCTGGTGGTGCTGGACGAGTCTGGCGGGGTGCCGCGCTACCGGCTGCTGGAGTCGGTGGCCGCGTTCGCCCTGGAGCGGCTCGCCGACGCCGACGCGGTCCGGGCGCGACACGCGTCGTACTACACGGAGTTGGCGGAGCGTGCCGACCCGCTGCTGCGCGGCTCCGAGCAGCGGGCCTGGCTGGCCCGCCTCGACGCCGAGGCCGCGAACCTGCGCGCCGCCCTCGCGCACGGTGGCGGTCTGCGCCTCGCCAACGCCCTGACCTGGTACTGGTTTCTCCGCGGCCGGTTGAGCGAGGCGCGCCGCGGGCTGGCCGGGGAGGGTGATACCGCGGCGCGCGCGCAGGCTGCGGTGTGGCGCGCCGGGTTCGCGCTGCTCCAGGGCGAGCCCGTCCCGCCGGCCGAGGTCGACGCGGCCCTCGCCCGGTATGCCGACGGCCGCGCGACCTGGTTCGTGGCGGCCGCGCTGTTCGAGCAGAGCGACCTGGCGCGGACGGCGGCGCTGCTCGACCGGGCGCTCGCGGCGGGCGACGACCCGTGGGTCGAGGCGGCCGTGTGCGTGAGCCGGGCCAAACTCGCCCACGCCGCCAGCGACCTCGCCGTGCTGGAGCGGGCGGGCACGCGGGCCGCCACCCTGTTCGCGACGCTGGGGGACGATTGGGGGCGGTTCCAGGCGACCGACTGGGTGGGCGGCCTGGCCGAGCTGACCGGCGACTACGAGCGCGCAGCCGCCCTGCACCGCGCGGGCCTGCGCTGGGCCGAGGAGCTGGCGCTGTGGCCGGAGGTCGGCAACAAGCTGTCCTGGTTGGCCTGGCTCGCCGTGCAGACCCGGGACTACCAGCAGGCGTGGGAGCTGGCCGAGCGCGCGTACCGGCTGGCCGTCGAGCAGGATGCGCCGGCCGCGCAGGTCTTCGCCGAGCTGAGCCTCGGCATCGCCGCCCGGCGCGACGGCAAGCTGGACGTCGCCACCGCGCACCTGGAACGCCTGGCCGAGCAGGGCGGCGAGGACGGCCTGTTCCTGCCGATGGTGCTGACCGACCTGGGGTACGCGGCCGCGGCGGGCGGCGAACGCGCCCGGGCGCTGGCCCTGCACGCCCGGGCGTTCGACGTGGCAGTCGCGATCGGTGCGCGGCGCGACGTGGTCGGTGCCCTCGACGGGCTGGCGTCGGCGGCGCCGGCGCCAGAGGTCGGGGCGCGGATCCTCGGCGCCGCGCACGCCGCCCGGGTCGCGGCGCGGGTGCCGGCGGCACCCGCGGAACAGGACGAGATCGACCGGACGACCGAGCGGGTCATCGCGGCGCTCGGCGCGGACCGGTTCGCGGCCGCGTACCGGGCCGGGCACGACCTGAGCCCGGGCGAGGCCCGGGTGCAGGTCGGATCGGCTTCCGTCTACCGGGCGGCCGGCGTGTAGGTCGCGATGATCACGCCGCTCTTCATGACCTTGGTGTCGGCCAGGGCCAGCGTCGTCTGCGCCTCGTTCAGCGGTGCGGAGACCGACGGGCCGCCAACGAACACCGGGTGGATCCAGAACCGGATCTCGTCCACCAGGCCCGCCTTGACCAGGGCGTGGGTGACCGCGCCGTAGCCGTACATCAGGATGTCCTTGCCGTTCTGGGCCTTCAGTCCGGTGACCGCCTCGATCAGGTCGCCCTGCAGCACCTCGCTGTTGTTCCACTCAGGGTCGGTGAGGGTGGTCGAGGCGACGTACTTCTTGACGTTGTTGAAGTAGGCCGCGCCGGTACTCGGGTCGCTCTCGTCCCGGGTCGGCCAGGCGGCCGCGAAGCCCTCGTAGGTGCGCCGGCCCATCAGCAGCGCGTCTGCCGCGGCCGTCTGCTCGCCGGCGAAGGCGGCGGCCTCGTCGTCGAAGTACGGCATGGTCCACGCGGGATCCGCGATGACGCCGTCGAGGCTGATGTAGGTCGAGTTGATGATCCTGCGCATCTCGGGTTCCTCCTGGCTGGTACTCCGTTGTCGGCAACCAGCAGTCTGCCCGGGGCCGCTTACGTTTCGCTTCAGGTGGCCTTACGCGGGTTCGTGCGGCTGTCGGTCACCGCCCGCGCGGCGAGGTCGCGGCGCAGGCGAGAGGGCTGCCCGGGCTCAGCCGCCCGGCCGCTGGCGGGCGGACCCGGGCACGATCGTCCGCCAGGCCGCTGTCACCAGCTCGGTCGTGCGCCCGGTGCGTGTCGGAGCGGCCACCTGGCGGGAGACTCAGAGCGCGGCGGACAGCCCGGCGATGACATCGGCGGCCGGGCCGGCCGGCGCGTTCCGGTACGCGGTGCCCGCCCAGAGGTGGACCTGGTCCGGCTGGCCGGCCGCGGTCGCCGCGGAGCGCAGGGCCCGGGTCAGGTGATGCACCGCCGGGTAGCCGAGCGGGGCGGTCGCCTCGTGCCGGTCGATGAACGCGTTGCGGAGGCCGCGTGCGGGTCGTCCCGTGAAGGCGCGCGTGATCACCGTCTCGGTCCGGGCCGGGTCGGCCAGCGCGTCCTTGTGCAGCTGATTCGCCCCGCTCTCGTCGGTGCGTAGCAGCAGCGTGCCGACGGCCACGGCGGTCGCGCCGGCGGCGATGAGGCGCCGGACGTGTTCGCCGCCGCCCACGCCGCCGGCGGCGACGACGGGCAGCCGGGTGGCCCGTGCGACCTGTCGGACCAGCGGCTCGGTCGACACCGCCGGCGTGGGCCGCTGCGGGGTGTGCGTGCCGCGGTGGCCGCCGGCCTCGATGCCCTGGGCGACCACGCCGTCGACGCCCAGCTCGGCTGCGGCGCGTGCTTCGTCCACCGTCGTCACCGTGGCCAGCACCCGGGTGCCCGACCGCTGCAGCGCGGCGACCACCGACTTCTCGGGCAGACCGAAGGTGAAGCTGACTGCCGGCACCGGGTTGGTCAGGAGGAGGTCGAGCTTCTCCGGCCAGTGATCGTCGTCGTGGATGAGCGGCGCGGTGCCGAGGTCGAGCCCGTACGGGCGTCCCTCGTCGGCGAGTTCGCGGGCGTACCGGCGGAACTCGGCCTCCCCGATCTCGGGTGGCCCTGGCACGAACAGGTTCACCCCGTAGGGCGTACCGCCGTCGCGGAGCTCCCGCAGCTCCGCGGCGACGGCCTCGACCGGCTGGTAGCCCGCCGCCAGGAATCCGAACCCGCCGGCCCCGGCGACCGCGGACACCAGGTGCGGCGTCGTCGCGCCGCCGGCCATCGGCGCGGCCACGATCGGTGTCGCGCTGCCGAGCAGTTCGGTCCACACTTCGGTCACCCCGCCATCCTGCCCTGCGATGCTGCCTCCGCGCCGGCGCCCCGCACGACGCCCGCCGGGTGGGTCGGGTCCGATCCCCGGCCGCCGTACGCGTCCGGCAAGAGGGGGGCGGCGGCCGGTCCGGCGTCAGGCCGGGACGACGGAGAGCCGAGGCCCGGCGGGCGCCGGCGTGCCGGCCAGGCTCAGCAGGGCGTGCCCGGTGGCGTCGTCGACCACGGCGACCCGCACGGCGTCGGGCTGCGGATCGGCCAGCGGCACGGCGAACACCGCGGTCACCGGGCGGCCCTGGTAGCGCGCGGCCTGCCCGACGAAACGCCAGTCACCGTCGTCCCAGTGTTCCCGCACGTCGGAGCGGAGCAGCGGCGCCACGCGCCGGTAGGCGTCGCTGAGCTGGAGCTGCTGCACGGTGGCCAGCAGCGGCACGCCGGAGCCGCCGCGCAGCGGGTGGGTCAGCCGGGCGCGCAGCCGGCGCAGCGGCAGCAGCCAGCCCTGGTCCAGCTCCGGTGAGAGCGCCACCACTGCCGCCACCTCGGCGAGCAGCACCGCCATGGCGGCCACCGGTCGCCCGGCGAGCGCGGCCGGCCAGCCACCGGTGGCCGACGCGGCCAACCCGCCGGCCATCAGCAGCAGCCCGGCGCGGGCCAGGCTGCGACCGGAGACCGGGGTCGGGCTGGCGCTCAGGCAGCCGCAGGACGACGCCGGAGCGGCCCGTCGGGCGTACGTGAGGTAGGCGAGGAAACCGGCGGCCAGCACGGCCGCCGCGACCGCCTCCAGGCGCAGCACGGGTGGCAGCAGCAGCAGCGCGCCGAGGGTCAGCTCGACACCACCGAGCAGCCGGTACGCCGGCAGCGCCCGGCGCTGCCCGAGTATCGGGACGAGCGCCGACCGGTCGGCCGCGGCGGCGGCGTGCCGACTGAACAGCTTCACACGGGCGGACCAGATCAGCACCGCACCGACCACCAGCGGTTGCAGCGCCGCAATCATCTCGATCATGGGTTCTCCATTGCGTGTCCGGCGGGCGACGCCCGGACGGTTCGCGGCTGCGTACCGCCCGGACCTCGCGCCGCTAGGCGGCGGCGTAGACGGTGGCGATGTCGATCTCGTTTGTGTCCGGATGCCAGGCGCCGAGCACCTGGACGTGCCGGCCGACCCGCAGCAGCGACATGTCGCTGACGGCCGGGGTGCCGTTGTAGACCGCGGCCGAGCGGTCCGGCACCACGTGCGCGACGATCCGGCGGCCCTTGTGATCGAGGTGCAGCACGTTGCGGCCGACCGCGGCGATGTGGGCGTGCAGGTTGACGATGTTGACCCAGACGGCGTCGGCGGCGAGCGTACCGTCGGGCAGGCGGACGCCGCGGGCGTAGAGCCCGTCCCCGACGGCCACCCGGTCGAAGGTGGTCGGGTGCAGCTTCCAGATGCTCGTGCCGTCGGTGATCCGGATCGAGTGCAACACGGTGTCCGAGCCGGTGACGAGCAGCATGTTGCCGGTGATCTTGCCGATCCGGCCCTCGGCGAAGTTCGGGTCCGGCGCGCCGGGCTCGACGGTCGTCGCCTCGGCGGCGAAGGCGGCCTCGGGGGCGAGCGAGCCGAGACCGGTGGCGGTGACCACGCCGCCGAGTGCGGCGGTGGCGAGCAGCCGCCGACGGTCCAGGGTCTGGTCCATGGTGCCCTCCCGTTCAGACGGTGTTGACCGAGCAGGGTCGCAGCCCGGTGGAGAGGCTGGCGATAGCGCTGTACGCCGCGGGCGTCAGGTCGATGATCCGGTTGCTGCCACAGGCCGAGCCGCAGCAGGTGCGCTCGCCGCAGAACAGGTCGGTCTGCGGGCCGCAGTCGGCGATCGCGGTGCCGACCCGCGCGCCGTTGCAGAGGTTGGTGGTGTAGTGCCGGAAGCCGCAGCCGCGGCGGCTCATCCCGGTAATACCGCAGGCGTGCGGCCGGGTGATGGCCAGGCACGCGTCCGAGGTGTTCGGCCAGGCGTGCTGGTAGTTGCCGGACGAACAGGTGCCGCAGGCACCGCCACCGGCGGAGCCGCAGGGACCCCAGGCGCTGCCGCAGCAGAACCAGGAGACCTCGCCTCTCAGGGCTGCCATGGGTACCTCCCTCCAGGGTTGACGATCAACAACGACATGCGTCGATATAGACGACGATTGTTGTGGCATAAACCGTCGAAGTCAACGGATGGATGGAAGGTTTCCTACACGCGCGGCTGCTGGCCCGGTGGAGCGGTCACCTGTCACTGGTGGCGCCCGGAAGCCTCCCAGGCGCCGCCCGAAGGCGGGCAGGCTGTCACGGTCGATGCGGCGGCCGGTGCCGGCGGCTCCACGAATGACCGGTGTCCCGCCGGGTACGCGGGCTGCGGAAGGTCACGGCCGGGTCGCGAACGACCAGGAAGGGGCGGCGTGCGATGAAGGTCCGAAACTCGCTGCGAGGGCTGAAGCGGAAGATGAACTCGATCGTGGTGCGCCGTAGGGGAAGGACCTTCGTGATCAACAAGGCCGACCGGCGGCAGAAGGCCCGGCAGGGCTGAGTAGACCGCGGGCGGCTCGTCCGCGGCGGGCCGTCGAACCTTCCGTAGCCTGAGCACACACGTCGCGAGGGTCGCCACCCGCGCCCGGCGGTGACCCCGTTCTGACCCCCAGGGCGACGCCGCACCCCGCTGATGCGATAGGGAATGGCGGACCAGCGGGTGGGCCGCCTGGACGTGGACGTGGGAGGCGCCGTCGAGCTTGCTGTCGACCGGGACGCCGGAGCGTGCCACCGCATCGGTGACGGCAGCACCGCCCCGGTGCGCGTACCCGGCGCAGACCGCGGCGTGGTCGAGGTGCCGGCGGCGGCGCTGCGGGCACGCGCGCTGCTGACGACCGCCGACTTCCTGAGCATCGGCACCAACGATCTGAGCCAGTACACCTTCGCCGCCGACCGTCAGTGCGGGCAACTGGCCGACCTGCTCGATCCGTGGCAGCCGGCCCTGCTCGATTTGGTCGCGGCCTGCGCGGCCGCCGGCCGGGCCGCCGGCAAGCCGGTCGGTGTGTGCGGCGAGGCGGCGGCCGACCCGAGATTCGCGCTGGTGCTCGCCGGCCTCGGGGTGACCAGCCTGTCCATGGCCCCGCGAGCCGTGCCCGAGGTGCGGGAGGCGCTGGCCGCGCACACCCTCGCCGACTGTCGGCGGCTCGCCGCCGAGGCGCTGGCCGTAGTGGACCCTCCGGCGTCGCCGCTGACCGGCGTCGCCGCCACGTGATCGGTAGGCCGGCAGATCGGCCGTGCAGTCCCCGAAACTTTCGCTTGATCAGTACGAAAGTAAGGCAGGTCGATGTGAATGTATGGACACCAGGAGCAGAAGCCTCCTAATGTGTCCGTCACGACGCGTCGACGCTTCAGCCACGTAACGGAACGGCCGGCCTTTGGATCCGGGTCGGTCGTCCGGCTTCGAGGTGGTCTCGTTGCCCACCGCCGCCACCCGTTCCCACCATTAGGAGGACGAATGGATCCACGGATGTACCGACGACGTCACAGGCGGCTCGCGGGTCTGCTCGTCGCCGCTGTTCTCACCGGCAGCCTCTGGTCGACGCCGGCCGCCGCGCAGCTGTCGGGCCAGGCCGGCAGCCTCACGCTTCCGCCACAGGAGCCCGGCGTCACCCTGCGCGTGTACGACGTGCAGGTCCCACTGACCAGGATCTGCACCCTGAAGCCCGGACAGACGCCCAACGTCGACACGTTGATGCCTACCATCAACTGGTCCTCGACCAGCGACTTCGGCTTAAGCGACAACTTCGTGGCCCACGTGACCGGCAACCTGAACGTCCCGCAGGACGGCGTATACACCTTCCGGCTGACCAGTGACGACGGCTCGCGCCTGCTGATCGACGACCAACTGGTCATCGACCACGACGGCCTGCACGCCGCGGAGCCCAAGGACGGCACGATCACCCTGACGGCGGGCTACCACTCCCTGCGCATCGAACACTTCGAACGCGGCGGCGGCCAGCAGATCACCTTGGCCTGGAAGGCGCCGGGTTCCGCCGACTTCGTCGTCGTGCCGAACTCGGTGCTGAGCACCGACGCCGGCGTCGTGCGGGTCACCGCGCCGGGCCGCAAGGAGTGCGAGGGCGTCACCGACACACCGGGTGACGGCCTGCCCCTGACCGGGGTCCATCCGAACTACACCCTGACCGACCTCCGGCCGAACGGCTTCGAGCCGCAGGTCACCGCGATGGACTGGATGCCGGACGGTCGGCTGGCCGTGACCACCTGGGGCGGCAGTAACACCACCTCGGGCGAGGTCTACCTGCTCGACAACGTCCAGGGCGACACCAGCCCGAACCGGGTGACCGCACAGAAGGTGGCCAGCGGCCTGAAGGAGCCGATGGGCATCAAGGCCGTCGACGGCAAGCTGTACGTCTCCCAGAAGCACGAGCTGACCGAACTCGACGACCACGACGGCGACGGCGTCGTCGACGAGCACCGGACGGTCGCGACGTGGCCCTTCGGCGGCAACTTCCATGAGTTCGCCTTCGGGCTGCTCTACCGGGACGGTTTCTTCTACCTGAACCTGTCGGTCGCGATCAACTACGGTGGCGCGACAACCGACCCGCAACCCGCGCCCAACCGCGGCACCACACTCAAGGTGAACCGGAAGACCGGCAAGATCTCCTACGTCGCCGGCGGCCTGCGGACGCCCAACGGCATCGGATGGGGGCCCAAGGGCGACATCTTCGTGACGGACAACCAGGGCGGCTGGTTGCCGGCCTCGAAGCTGGTGCACATCAAACAGGACCGCTTCTTCAACCACCACATGAACCCCGACGGGCCGTTCGACGCCAATCCGGTGACCCAGCCGGTGCTGTGGTTGCCGCAGAACGAGATCGCCAACTCGCCCAGTACGCCGCTGTATCTCACCGAGGGCCCGTTCGCCGGGCAGATGCTGATCGGAGACGTGACCTACGGCGGCATCCAGCGCGCCTATCTGGAGAAGGTCAAGGGCGCCTACCAGGGGGCGGTCTTCCGGCTCACCCAGGGACTGGAGGCCGGCGTCAACCGGATCAGCCTGGGCCCCGACGGGGCGATCTACGCCGGTGGTCTGGGCGCCGGCGGCAACTGGGGCCAGCCCGGCAAACTTGCCCACGGCCTGCAGAAGCTGACGCCGAACGGCAGGAACACCTTCGACATCCTGGCGATGCGTGCCAGGCCGAACGGATTCGAGCTGGAGTACACCCAGCCGTTGTCGGCGGCGACGGCGGGTGCGTTGGCCACCGGGTACCAGGTCAAGCAGTGGCGCTACGTCCCGACCCCCCGCTACGGCGGGCCGAAGGTCAACGAGGAGACGCTGGCCGTACGGTCGGCCGTGCTGTCGCCCGACGGCAGGAAGGTCAGCCTGGAGATCCCCGGACTGAAGCCGGGCCGGGTCGTGCACATCCGCTCGCCGCGCCCGTTCAGCGCCGTCAACGGCGAGACGCTGTGGAGCACCGAGGCGTGGTACACGCTGAACGCGCTGCCCGGCGAGCAGCCACCGGTCACCACGTACGAGGCGGAGGAGGCGGCCCTCACCGGCGGGGCGGGCATCAACACCGATCACTCGGGCTACTCGGGCACCGGGTTCGTGGACAGGTACGGCACCCTCGGCGCCACCACGACGTTCAGCGTCACCGTCGATTCCGGCGGCACCTACGACGTCGGCCTGCGCTACTCCAACGGACCGCACCCGTTCTCCGGCACCAAGACGGTGAGCGTCCACGTCAACGGCGACAAGATCAAGCAGACGAGCCTGCCCACCACCGGCGACTGGGAGACGTGGGCCACCCAGACCGAAGCGTTGCAACTCCGAGCCGGCGTCAACACCATCGCCTACCGACACGACACCGGCGACACCGGCCACGTCAACCTCGACCTGATCGACGTCAACGTCCAGGGGGAGCGCATCGTCCTGTTCGACGGGTCGAGCCTGTCGAACTGGCAGCACACCGACGGTCGTGACGCGCAGTGGAGGCTGGTCGACGGCGCGGCGGAGGTCTGCTGCGGGGACATCCGCACCAAGCAGGGCTTCGGCGATTTCAAGCTGCACGTCGAGTTCTGGCTGCCGAACCTCCCGCCGGACGTGACGGGCCAGGCCCGCGCCAACAGCGGCGTGTACCTCCAGGAGCGCTACGAGATCCAGGTGCTGGACTCGTACGGGAAGGAGACGGTGGAGAGCAACGACGCGGCCGCGATCTACAACAAGAAGGCCGCGGACAGCAACGCCGCCACCGCCCCGGAAACCTGGCAGACGTACGACATCACCTTCCGCGCGGCCCGATACGACAGCGCCGGCGCCAAGACCGCCGACGCACGCGTCACTGTGGTCTGGAACGGCGCCGTCGTCCACAACGACGTGGCCATCGACGGCCCGACCGGGGGCGGCGGGCCGGAGGGACCGTCGGCCCGGGCCATCCGGCTGCAGGACCACGGGGACAAGGTCCGCTACCGCAACATCTGGATCGAGCCCGTGTAGGGGAGGGGCTTGGTAGCGGGCGCTGCGCCGGTCCTACGGCGGGCGGAAGGGACGCCGACCTGGAGCGGCCGGCGCGGGGCCGAAGTGGGGCTGACCACCGACCTTCGACCCCGCGCCTGCCCGTGGCGTCACCCGTCGGGTTCGGATTCGAGGGCCGCCGCGGGGGTGGCCGGAGCCAGGTGGCGCGTGATCCACAATGGTGACGTGATCGCGTTACCCACCACCACCGCGTGGGCGCCCGCCGCGAACGCCAGGCCGATCTGCTCCGCGTTCCGGTACCGGCCTTCGGCGATGACCGGAACCCGCACCAGCGAGACGAGCCGTGCCACGAGCCCCAGGTCGGGCCCCTGGCCGCACGGGCTCGTCGAGGTGTAGCCGGACAGGGTCGTCGCCACCGCGTCCGCGCCGTCCCGGACGGCGGTCATCCCCTCCTCGGCGGTGGAGACGTCGGCGAGGATCAACGCGTCGCCGTGCGCGCGGACCGCCCGGACCGTGTCGGCGAAGGTCCGCCCGTCCGGGCGGGGACGGTTGGTCGCATCCACGGCGATGACGTGTGCTCCCGCCCGCGCCACCTCGACCGCGTCGGCCGCCGTCGGCGTGATGAAGACCCCCTCCGTGCCGCGCTTGTGCAGCCCGATCACGGGGACGCTGACCGCCGCTCGGATCGCCCCGATGTCGGCCGGTCCGTTCGCCCGTACCGCCACCGCACCGCCCCGCACCACCGCGGCGGCCACCCGGGCCTGCACGTACGGGTCGCGCATCGGGTCCTCCGGTTCGTCGGGCAGCGGCTGGCAGGAGACCACCAGCCCGCCGGCCAGGTCGTCGAGCACACTCACCGGTCTGATCCCTTCCGTCGGTGCCGGCACGGTCCGCACCGTCACTCCGCACTGCTGTCCATGGCCAGTCGCGCCGCCCCCACCACGACGGCGTCCGGACCCAGCGCGGCGGGCAGCAGGGGCACGCCGGCCCAGCCCGCCGGCAACTCGGCCGCATAGGCGGCCGTCGCGGCGGGCAGCAGGGCACCGGCCGCCCCGCCGGCGACCAGCACCGCCTGCGGATCCAGCAGGGCCACCAACCCCGCCAGAGCCGCGCCGAGGGCGCTGCCGGCCCGGCCCAGTACCTGCTGCGCGGTGGGGTCCCCGGCGGCCGCGCGGTCTGCCACCGCCTGCCCGCTGACCCGGACGCCGGTCGCCAGGGTGTACGCGGCGGACAGCCCGCTGCCGGAGGCGATCGCCTCCAGATGCCCGTACCGGCCACACCCGCAGCGCAGCCGTCCGGCGCCCGGTGTCGGCAGGTGAGCGACCTCACCGGCGGTGCCGCGGGCACCCGTCTCGACGCGGCCGTCCCGGATGACGGCGCCGCCCAGGCCGGTCCCGACCGCGACCAGCAGCAGATGCCGCCTGCCCCGTCCCGCGCCGACCCAGCATTCGCCCAGCGCGGCGGCGTCCACGTCGTTGGCGACCCGGACCGGTCGCGCCAGCCGTGCGGTGAGGGCGTCGGCGACCCGAGTGCCGCTCCAGCCCGGCAGGCTGTCGGTGGCGTACCGGATCGTGCCGGTCGCCGGGTCGAGCGTGCCGGCGGTGCCCACCCCGACCGGTCCGGTGCCGGCGGCGTCGAGCAGCTCCGCGGCCAGCAGCGCGGCGGCGTCCAGCACGGCGTCGGGGCCCGACCGGGCGGGGGTGGGCATCCGGCGCCGGGCGAGCACCGCACCGTCCGGGCCGACCAGCCCTGCCACCGTCTTGGTGCCGCCGATGTCGAGGCCGACCCGGGATGCCCTCGTCGTCATCCCTTGAGGCCGGTGTGCGCGAGACCCTCGACGAACTGCTTCTGCGCGATGACGAAGACCACCAGGACCGGCAGCGCGGTCATCGACGCCGCGGCGAGCTGGACGTCCCACATCGGGCCGCCGTAGGCGTCGACGAACTGGGTCAGGGCCTGCGGCAAGGTGAACTTCCCCGGTGAGGACAGGAACACGATCGGCTCCAGGTAGAGGTTCCAGCTGTGCAGGAAGGTGAAGATGGCGACCGCGCCCAGCGCGGGCCGCGACAGCGGCAGGGCGATCTTCCAGAAGGTGGCGAAGCGGCCCAGCCCGTCGACCCGGGCCGCCTCCTCCAACTCCCCGGGAAGGCTGATGAAGAACTGCCGCATGATGAACGTCGCCAGCACGCTGGGCGCGCCGAGGATCGGCACCAGGATCAGCGGCCAGTGGGTGTCGACCAGGCCGAGCGTGAAGAACATCTGGAACAGCGGCACGATGGTCACCTCGCTCGGGATGAGCAGACCCGCGAGGACGACCAGGAACAACAGGTTCTGGCCGCGGAACCGGATCCGCGCGAAGGCGTACCCGGACAGCGCCGACACGGCCAGCGTGCCGGCGGTGACCACCAGCGCGATGTAGAGGCTGTTGAGGTACTGCCGGCCGAACGGCTGCAACTCGAACACCCGCTGGTAGGCGTCCAGCCGCGGGTTGACCGGCAGGAGTTGCGGGGGGAAGGCGAAGATGTCCGCCACCGGCCTCAGCGACGAGGTGATCATCCACCACGTCGGGAAGACGAAGGGAACCGCCAGGACGAGGAGCACCCCGTAGAGCACCAGCCGTGCTCGGCGGGACAGGTCACGACTCATGGAAGACCCACCTCTTGCGCATCTGCCACTGCAGCACGGTGAGGGCGAGCACGATGGCGAACAGCACGATCGACAGCGTGGCCCCGTAGCCGAAGTGGTGGAACTGGAACGCCTGCTGGTAGAGGTAGTAGACGAGCACCGTGGTCGAGGTGCCGGGCCCGCCCTGGGTGAGCACCGCGATCTGCGCGAAGACCTGCAGCGACCCGACCACCGTGATGATCGAGGTGAGCAGGATCGTGGGGCTGATCAGCGGCACCGTGATCCGCCAGAACTGGCGCATCCGGCTCGCTCCGTCCACCTCGGCGGCCTCGTACAACTCGGCCGGAACGCCCTGCAGGGCAGCCAGGAACAGCACCATGTTCAGCCCTACGTTCTTGAACACCTGGACGACGATGACCGAGAGCATCGCGCTGCCCTCGCCGCGCAGCCAGTTCGGCCCGTCCACCCCGACGGTGTCGAGCAGGCCGTTGACGCCGCCGTTGTCCTGCAGCAGGAAGCCCCACACGATGGTCCATGCCACCAGCGAGACCACGACGGGGGAGAAGAACAGGGTGCGGAACACGATCGTGCCGCGCAGCTTCTGGTTCAGCAGGACGGCCAGCAGCAACGCCAGGCCGAGGTTGAACACCACCAGGCCGGCGGAGAACAGTCCGGTGGCCCGCAGCACCGCGCCGAGGTTGGGATCGGCGGCGAGGGCCCGGTAGTTCTCGGCGCCGACGAAGTCGAAGGTGCCGGCGAGCACGTTCCACTCGTGCAGGCTGTACCAGACCACCAGGGCCAGCGGAAGGATCACGAAGGCGGCGCTGCCGAACAGTTGCGGGGCGATGAACAGGTAACCGGTGAGCTGGTCGCGACGGCGGCTGGTCCAGAACGGCCGCGCCCGGTCCAGGGTGGACCGGGCCTCGACCCGGTCCACCCTGGTGTCCGTCTGGGACATGATCCGGCTGCTCCTACTTCGCCAGCAACGGCTGGATCTTGGCGCAGACGCCGTCCAAGACGGTCTTGACGTCCGCGCCCGGCGTCCACAGCGGGTCCAGCCCGGCGCGTACCTGCTGGCTCAGCTCGGCCTGCCCGGCGTGGCTGGGCTTGACCACGCCCTTGGTGATGCCGTCGATGACGACCGCCTGCAACTGCTCCGGCTTGAGCTTCGGGTTCGTCTTCGCGAGGGTCTCCGCGGTCAGCTGGGACTGCCGGGGTGGCGGGAAGAACTGGGCGAGCTTGGCCGAGTTGGTGGGGTTGGTCAGGAAGGCGAGGAAGTCGGCAGCGACGTCGGCGTTCCGGCTCCTCTTCAGCACCCCGACGCCGGCCTGGCCGACCACCGCGTAGTCGCCCTTCGGGCCGGCGGGAAGCGGCACCAGGTCCCAGCCGAAGCTGTCGTCCTTGAGCAGGGAGGCGCGGGAGATCTGGGTGATCGTCATGGCCGCGTCGCCGGCGAAGAAGTCCGCGGTCGTTCCCGGACCGGGCAGCGCCTTCGCGGTGAAGATGGCCCGGTGCAGGGTGGTCATCGCCTCGACCATCTCGGGGCTGGCGAAGCCGCAGGTCTGGCCGTCCTCACTCCACGCCCGGGCGCCCCAACCGGTCCAGAAGGTCGACAGGTTGTCCCAGCCCTTGTAGTCGAAGTCCCGGATCACCAGGCCGGCCTTGCCGGTGGCCGCCCGGGTGGCACCGGCGGCGGCGAGCGCGGTGTCCCAGGTCCACTGTCCCGCGGCGATCAGCTCCGCCGGTGTCTTCTGCCCGGCCTGCCTGAGCAGGTCGGTGTTGACGAACACCCCGAACGGGGAGGTGGAGAACGGGTAGGCGTACAGCTTGCCGTCGTGCTGCCACAGCTTCAGGGTGGCGGGAGAGATGTCGTCGTACTGGTAGCCCTCGGCCTTCTTGAGCGTGTCGTCGAGGGGCAGCAGCGCGCCCGAGGCGACGAAGTCGGGGGCGGAGTTCTCGAACACCCAGGCGAGGTCGGGCGCGTTCCCGCCGGCGATTTGGGTGGTCAGGGTCGTGGTGTAGTTCTCGAACGGCAGCGGGTCGAAGGTGATCGAGGCGACGTCCGAGTGGTTCCGGCGGTACTCGTCGGCGATCTCGTTGAACAGCTTGAGGTGTGCCTCGTTGGCCGACCAGACGGTCATCCGCAGGCTGGCCGGGCCGGTGTCCTCCGCTTCGCCGCCGCCGCAGGCGGACAGGGCGAGGACACCGGCCAGTGCCGCGGCGACGACACGGGGAGCCTTTCCTGGTTTCACAATCTTCTCCTCACCGGGGGTTCAGTAGCCCGCGATCTCGGGCCAGCGCGGTTCCACGCCGGCGGCGGAGATGCGGTCCTGGAAGTCGGCCAGCAGACGGGGGTCGCTGCGGACCGCGCGTGGAGACTCGCCCCGCGCCAGACAGAAGTCGGCGAGCAGGCCGGCGACCTCGCCGACGTTCCACTCGACCGGGTGCAGCCGGTAGCTGCCGTTGGTGATGTGCGTGGTGCCGATGTTCTTGCCGGCCGGCAGCAGGTTCTCCATCCGTTGCGGGATCAGCGCGCCGAGCGGGATCTCGAACGGGCAGGAGCCGACGTCGATGTAGTTGTCGCCGCCGGTCGACGGGTGCAGGTCGATGCGGTACATCCCCACGCCGACGGCGTCCGGGTAGCGCATCGCGCCGTGGCTGCCGCGTACGGCCAGGGACAGGTCCTGCTCCACCACCGTGTACTCGGCCCGGATGCGGCGTGACTCCCGGATGTAGGGCGCCTGCGCCAGGCCGTCGCGGCTGCCGGTCACGTCGCCGCGCAGCCGCAGCCCGGGGAAGCCGGTACCGCCGTCGGGCCGGGGCGCCTCCGTCTGCAACCAGTACAGGACCGAGTAGGACAGCTCGCGGGCCTTGGTCAGGTGCCACGAGGCGTTCGGCACATCGATGACCGGGCCCTCGAAGTAGTCGATCATCGGCCAGTTGACCAGGGTGATGTCGCTGCCGTACGCCCCGTCGGTGAAGTTGCGCCGGGCGGCGATCCGCCGGAACGTCCACAGGTTGCCGTCACCGGGGTTGAGGCGCTGGTCGGCGTGGACGCTCAGCGGGTCGTCGTCGGGGTTGGGGGTGAAGCTGCGCTCGACGATCTCGAGGGTGCGCGGGTGCGGTGACCGCCAGGACAGCAGCCGGTCGCCCCAGAAGTCGGGCTTGTAGTCGCGCCAGAAGTCGTACCCGGCGGGACGGTCGATGGTGTGGTCGCCGCCGACGTGGTCGATGGCGAAGCAGACCGACACGGCCTGCATGTTGAGCGGCTGCGCCTCGGCCGGCGCGCTGGGCTCCCCGGTCTGGGCCTGCCCCTCGAACCCGGTGACGTACTCGGTGCCGGACAGCGGCAGCAACTCACCGGTCTCGGTGGCGTCGAGGACGTACGGCGCGGCGATGTCGATGCGATCGTCCCGGTCGCGGTGGGCCACGGTGACCCCCAGCACCCGGTCACCCTCGGTCGCGGCGGCCACCGGCCGGTACGGCTGGAGCACGGTCAACCGTCCCGCCCCACGGTACGGGGCGAGCATTCCCTCGAGGACGGCGACGGCGACCCGGGGCTCATGGCAGATCCGGCTGACCCAGCCGGCTCCCGGGTTGAGGTCGGCCCAGGCGCGGGACCGCTCGGTGAGCGGGTAGTGCCGGCGGTAGTAGTCGCGGATGCCGTTGCGCAGGGCCCGGTAGCTGGCGGTGGCGCCGAACTGCTCGATCCACGAGTGCTCGTCCGGTGGGACCGCCTGGCTGGTGAGCTGCCCGCCGAGCCAGTCGAACTCCTCGGTCAGGATGACGGACCGGCCCGACCGGGCCGCGGCGAGAGCCGCGGCGACCCCGCCCAGTCCGCCCCCGACGACGAGGACGTCCGCACGCATCTGTACCACGTGTTTCCTTCCAGTTGCGCGGCAACCGCTCAGCGGCGGTCGACCGCGGGACCAGGGGCGCCGAGGGTGTCGCCCTCGACGAGTTCGCAGGAGAGGAGCCGCTGCTGGACGCCGGTGGCGCTGCCGTCGATGACACCGGTCAGCACCTCGACCGCCTGTCGGCCCATCTCCTCGCGCGGGATGTGGAACCCGGTGAACGCGATGTCCGTGGGGACCGGGACGGTCGGGTCACCGAGGGTCAGGATCGACAGGTCACCGGGCACGCCCAGCCCACGCCGGCGGGTGGCCGACTCCAGCGCCACGGCGGTGGCGAAGTCCTCCACGAAGGCGACGGTGGTCCGGTCGGCCAGCAGGCTGTCGAGGATGGCGTCGGCGTCCCGGGCCGCGGCCGGGAGCTGGCGGGCGCCGTCCGCGGCCGCCGCGGCGGCGGCGAACCCGCGCCGGCGGTCCTCGGAGGACTCGGCGGTGGCACCCGTGCTCAGGTAGGCCAGGCGCTGGTGACCGCGGCGCAGCGCCAGCTCGACGAGTTGTCCCACCGCGGTGGCGTAGTCGGCACCGACGTAGGGGACCGGGCCGCCGGCGTCGTCGCGGCGGCCGACGGCGACGTACGGGAAACCGTCGCGGTTGAGCCGGTGCAGCTCCGCGCCGTCGATCTCCCGGCCGAGCAGGATGCACCCGTCGGCCAGGCGTAGCCGGTTGTCCTGGTGGAAGATCCGCCGTCGGCCGTCGACCACCGGCGCGCTGGTGAACAGCAGCAGATCGCAGCCGACCCGCTCGGCGTACTCCTCGATACCCAGCAGGAACGGATGGAAGAAGTCGCGGCTGCCGCTGGGGAAGGCCGGCTCGTAGGTGAAGACGCCGATGATCCGGTTGAACCGTGCGGCCAGCCGGCGCGCGACCGGGTCGGCGGCGTAGCCGGTCTCGGCGATAGCCCGCAACACCCGGTCCCGGGTCTCGGGGGCGATCCGCACGTCGGCGTCGGCGCGGTTGTTGAGCACCAGTGACACGGTCGCCTGGCTGACGCCAGCCAAGCGCGCGATGTCACGTTGAGTGACGCGTCTCGGTGCAGAGGGCACGGCGGGATCCTTCCAGTGCCGCTAATGCGTATTAGCGCTCGGGTTGGAAGGAGCCTGGCGGGCGTACCCCGTCGATGTCAAGAGGGTGACGGTAGATTCCGGCCCGATGAACTCCCTGGACTAATGCGGATTAGCGCCGCCGTGACGGCGGCCGCCGCCGATGTGCCACGTCGTGAGCCGCGACCGGAAGAGGCGCGGTGCGACCTCTTGACAGGGCGCCCCTCACGCGAGCAACATTCGAGAAACATAGCTGGTAATACGTATTAGCACCGTCGCTCCGGGCGGTCCACAGGCGACCGTGGTCCGCGGGTCCATTACCGAGCGTCATGTCGTGCTGGGCGGGCCACGACCAGCACGATGGCCGGCGTCACGGCGGTCGCGGGGCGACGCCCCGCGTCCGCGGTCCTCGCTGACGCCCCACCCACCGGTCGCCGCCGGCATCGCCGAGCACCCGATCCCCGCCACAGAACAGGAAGACGCATGACGAGAGCACCCCTCGCACCGCGCCGCCGCGCCGCCGTCGCTGCGATCGGCGCCGGCCTCCTGGTCACCACCATGACCGGCACCGCATCGGCCGTCGACCAACCGGCCTTCGCCTTCCCGCAGTTCGGCTACGTGGGCACCGCCTTCGACAAGAGCACCCTGGACTACAACCCGACGGACGAGTTCATCTTCCCGAGCGTGATCCGGGCCGCCGACTACTTCCCGAATCCCCTGGGCACGTACTACATGTACTACGCACCCCATGAGCGTCCCGGCGGGATCGCCCTGGCGTACGCCGACTCCATCGACGGCCCCTGGACCGAATACACCGCCAACCCGCTGATCAGCAACACCTGGCTACCGCACTACCCGACGGTCAGCCACGTCTCCTCCCCGCACGCGATCTGGATCGAGGACGAGCGGAAACTCTTCCTCTACTACCACGGCGAGAACTCCATCACCCGGTACGCCACCTCCGACGACGGCATCCACTTCGACTACGGCGGCACCGCGGTCAGCCGGGACGCCACCACCGGTGGCGAGACGTCCTACGCCCGGGTGTTCGAGCAGTCGGTACCCCGGCTGGGCACGCGGTACCTGATGCTGTTCATGGACAACCCCACGGCGGCGCTGCCCGGACCGACCGGGCCCGTGTCCCGCCGGATCCGCTGGGCGGTGTCCCGGGACGCGCGGGCCTGGACGATCCAGCCGGAGCCGATAGTGACGCCCCAGGGCATCGAGGGCCCGAACGCCTCCGGGCCGTTCTTCCTGCACTGGAACGGCCGCAACCTGGTGATCTTTCACGCGGCCGACGGCAACATGCACGCCGTCGACGTCGGCGACGACTTCGACCGGGAGATCCACCTCGGCATGGTGCACGACTCGATGGCCGGTAGGCCCGACCTGGGCCGCTCCGCCGCACCCACCTTCTACGTCGACGGACGCACCATGCACATGTACTACGAGGCGGGCGGCCGGGTCACCGCCACCATCGGCCACGCCGTCGCCACCCTGGCCGAACCAGTGCCCACCCGCCCGCTGGACTGCGCGGTGGACCGGCCCGTGCTGTGGCCACCTAACCACGAGCTGGTCGACGTCAGCGTGACGGCGGACCTGCCCGACGGGGTGCTCGGCCCGAACGCGCTCACCCTGACGGCAGTGACCGGCGGTGACGCCGGGGACGTCGACGGCTTCACCACCGGAACCGCCGACACCAACGGGCGGCTCCGCGCCGAACGCGCCGGCAACGGCGGCGACCGGGTCTACACCCTGACCTACGGCGGTCACGACGAGATCGGCCGCCCGGTCGGCTGCACCGTCACCGTCACCGTCCCCCACGACCGGGGCACCGCCTGACCCCACCGTCGCACAGGCCACGGTCCTGGTCGCCGCGCCGGCGGTGACCAGGGCCGTGGCCCGCCGTCCGGCCGCCGATCGGCGGAATCCGCGGTCGCGAACTCCGGCGCCGCTGTTACGTCTCACCCATGATCACCGATCCATAGATGAAGCGCTGTCACATCTGAGGAGAGGTCTCATGCCGATCGCCCGGTTACTCGCCGGCACCGCGCTGGCCACCGCGCTCGTGGCCGTAGCCGCCCCACCCGCCAGGGCGGCTGTCAACGATCCCTTGTACGACAAGCAGTGGGGCCTGCGGCAGATCAACGCCGAACCGGCCTGGCGGACCAGCACCGGAGCGGGTGTGGTGATCGCGATCGTCGACACCGGCGTCGACCTCGGCCACCCGGACCTGAAGTCCAAGCTCGTGCGGGGCGCGACCTTCGTCGACTGCGGCCCGACGTCCTGCGGCAACGGCGACTGGCGCGGCCCCAACGGCAAGCCCGACGCCTCGGACGAGCACGGCACGCACGTGGCGGGCATCGCCGCCGCGGCGACCGGCAACGGCGCCGGTGTCGCGGGAGCCGCACCCGATGCGAAGATCATGCCGATCAAGGTGCTGGAGGCGGGCAGTGGCAGCTTCGCCGACATCGCCCACGGCATCCGCTACGCCACCGACCACGGCGCCAAGGTGATCAACCTCAGTCTCGGCGCGCTGCCGGGCGCCCAGGCGCTCACCCTGACCGGGCTCGAATCCGCCGCGACCGAGGCGATCGCGTACGCGGAGGCGAAGGGCGTCGCCGTCATCGCCGCCGCCGGCAACGAGACCGCACCGCTGTGCGGCACCCCGGCCTGGGAACCCGGTGCCCTCTGCGTCACCGCCACCGACCGGAACGAGGTGAAGGCGTGGTACTCCAACCTGGGCGTGAAGACTGACCTGAAGGCGGTGGCCGCCCCCGGCGGCGCCGGCCTGGTGTCCTGCGACGACGACGTGTGGTCCAGCGTCCCGAGGGGCACCGGCTCGGCCTCCTGCGGGCACGGCGACTACGACGCCTACGCGGGCACGTCGATGGCGACGCCCTACGTGGCAGGAGTCGCCGCGCTGCTCTTCGCCCAGAAGCGCAGCCTGGACAACGTGTACTCGGTGCTGATGTCGACCGCCCGCACCCCGATCGTCGGCCTGCGCGGCGTCTACACGCCGACGTACGGCTGGGGCATCGTCGACGCCCAGGCCGCCGTGGCCGCGCCCCGTACCTGACACCGACCGGGCGTTCCGGGCCGTGCCCACCGCGAAGCCCCGGCTCAGGCAGCCAGCCCTGAGCCGGGGCTTCTGGTGGTGGGCACGCCGTCCGGGACGGTGCGCGACGGCCGCACGCTGCGGGGCGTACGCCGGGCACCCGGGCCGCCCGCAGCCGGCTCCGCCGTCCCGTCAGGCGAGCACCGTGAGCCTTGCCGACCTGGTCGTCTCCTCGGGTGCACCGCGTCGCCCATCGGGGGAACGGCGACGGTACGGGCGGCGCGGCATCCGGCGATGGCATTCACTTCGGGTCATGAGCATCCGTGCCGCCCGTCGCCGAGAGCGGGCCGGTCGCGGTGAGCTGCGGGAGACAACAGCCACGGCGACCGGCGGCCCGGCACGAGGAGGTGGCCGGTCACGGCCGCCGTCCGGCCGGTGGTCTCGGCGCCTCCCGCGGAGAGGCCGATGATCCAGGACCTGGTCGTCCTCGGCGCGTCCGGCGACCTGACCGGTAGGTACCTGCTCCCCGCGCTCGCCCGGCTGGACGCCGCCGGGCTGCTCGACGACCGGCAACGCCTCCTCGGCGTCGACCGCGACGACCGTGACGACGACGAGTTCCGCGCCGCGGCCCGCGCCCGCCTCGCCCGGCGGGCACCCGACCTGGGCGAGGAGACCGTCCGGAGCGTCACCGATCGGCTGCGGTACCGCCGCGCGGACGTCACGGACGCCGGGCAGTTGTCCGCCGCACTGGCTGACCTGTCCGGACCGGCCGCGGTCTACCTCGCCCTGCCGAACACCATCTTCCAGGCCGCGGTGCGAGCCCTCACGGCCAGCGCGTTACCCGCCGGCAGCCGTCTGGTGGTGGAGAAGCCGTTCGGGGCCGGCCTCGCCGACGCCCGGCAGCTCAACGAGGCCATCCACGGCTGCTTCGCCGAGGACGACGTGTTCCGGGTCGATCACTTCCTGGCCAAGCAGACCGTGCTGAACGTCCTCGGCCTGCGGTTCGCCAACCGCGTGTTCGAACCGGTGTGGAACGCGCTGCACGTCGCCGCCGTGGACATCGTCTGGGACGAATCGGTAGCGTTGGAAGGCCGGGCCGGCTACTACGACGGCGCCGGCGCCCTCAAGGACATGACCCAGAACCACCTGCTGCAACTCCTCGCCCTGATCGCGATGGAGCCGCCGACCAGCCTGAGTCACCGGGACCTGCGAGATCGCAAGATGGACGCCCTGCGGGCCATCCGTCCGCCACCGGTGGACAGGATGGCCGCGCTGACCAGCCGGGCCCGCTACACCGCCGGCAGCGTCGGCGGCCAGCCGGTGCCCGCGTACGTGGCGGAGTCCGGTGTCGACGCGGCCCGCAACACCGAGACCTTCGCCGAGGTCACGGTCAGCGTCGACAACTGGCGCTGGGCCGGTGTGCCGTTCCGGCTGCGGACCGGCAAGGCGCTGGGGCGGCCCCGCCGGGAGATCGTGGTGCGCTTCCGGCCCACCCCGCACCAGCCCTTTCCGGACGCCGCTCCGGCGAACCAGCTGCGCCTGCGGCTGGACCCGGATGCCATCAGCCTCGATGTGAACCTCAACGGCGCCGGCGACCCGTTCTGCCTGGAGCGCGTCCAGCTCGACGCGCGCTTCCCGGCCCAGCAGTTGCCGCCCTACGCCCACGTCGTGCTGGCTGTGCTGCACGGCGATCCCACTCTGTCCATCCGCGGTGACGAGGCGGAGGAGGGTTGGCGCGTCGTCGAGCCCATCCTCGCGGCGTGGGCGGATGGCGCTGTGCCGATGCAGAGCTATCCCGCCGGCTCCGCCGGCCCCTGACCCGGCTGGTCCCGGTGTAGCCCCCGGGCCCTGCGAGACCTGGCCACGCCACCCCGTGGGCGGCCGGCCGCCGCCCAACGGGGCCCGGTCAGCGGCGGTCGCGCTGGCGGCGGTAGCGCCGGATCAGGGCGGCGGTGGAGGAGTCCAGCCCATCGAGGTCGGGGCCCTCGCCGGTGAGCAGCGGGGCGAGTTGGTTGGCCATCACCTTGCCCAGCTCCACACCCCACTGGTCGAACGGGTTGATCTCCCAGATCGCGCCCTCGGTGAGCACGACGTGCTCGTAGAGAGCCACCAGCTGCCCGAGGCTGGCCGGGGTGAGCTTCGCCGCGATGATCGACGTGGTGGGATGGTTGCCCGGCATGACCTTGTGCGGTACGAGTTCCGCCGGGGTGCCCTCCGCCTCGACCTGTTCGGCGGTGCGGCCGAAGGCCAGTGCGGCGGTCTGGGCGAAGAAGTTCGACATGAACAGGTCGTGCATGTCGGCGATGTCGTGGTTGGGCTCGCCGAACCCGATGAAGTCGGCCGGCACCAGCCGGCTGCCCTGATGGAGCAGCTGGTAGAAGGCGTGCTGGCCGTTGGTGCCGGGCTCGCCCCAGAAGATCTCCCCGGTGTCGTACGACACGGGCGACCCGTCCATTGTCACCGACTTGCCGTTGCTCTCCATCGTCAGCTGCTGCAGGTACGCCGGGAACCGGTGCAGGTACTGCGAGTACGGCAGCACCGCGTGGGTCTGCGCACCGAGGAAGTTGGTGTACCAGACGTTGAGCAGCCCCAGCAGCACCGGCGCGTTGCGCTCCAGCGGGGCGGTGCGGAAGTGCTCGTCCACGGCGTGGTAGCCGGCGAGCATGTCGGCGAACCGCTGCGGGCCGATGGCCAGCATCACCGACAGGCCCACCGCCGAGGGCAGTGAGTACCGCCCGCCCACCCAGTCCCAGAACCCGAACATGTTCTCCGGGTCGATGCCGAAGTTGCGTACCCGCTGCTGGTTGGTGCTGACCGCGACGAAGTGCCGGGCGACGGCAGCCTCATCGCCGCCGAGGCCGTCCAGTAGCCACCGGCGGGCCGCCCGGGCGTTGGCCAGCGTCTCCTGGGTGGAGAACGTCTTCGACACGACCACGAACAGGGTGCTGGCCGGGTCCAGGTCGCGGGTGGTGTCGTGGATGTCGGTCGGGTCGATGTTCGACACGAAGCGGCAGCGGATCCCGCTGTCCCGGTATGCCTTCAGCGCCTCGTACGCCATCACCGGCCCGAGGTCCGAGCCGCCGATGCCGATGTTGACCACGGTCTGGATCCGCTCGCCGGTGTGCCCGCGCCACTGCCCGGAGCGGACCGTCTCGGCGAACGCGGCCATCCGATCCAGCACACCGTGCACGTCGGCGACCACGTCCTGCCCGTCGACCGTGAGCGACGCCGCCCGGGGCAGCCGCAGCGCGGTGTGCAGCACCGCCCGGTCCTCGGTGGCGTTCAGGTGTGCGCCGGAGAACATCGCCGCGATCCGGTCGCCCAGGCCGATCCGCTCGGCGAGCGCGGTGAGCAGCCGCACCGTCTCACCGGTGATGAGGTTCTTGCTGTAGTCGACGTAGAGATCGGCCACCTCGACGGCGAACCGTTCGCCCCGGCCCGGGTCGGCGGCGAACAGGTCCCGTAGATGGACCTGCCGTATCTCCGCGGCGTGCTTGCACAGGGCCAGCCACTCGGCGGTGGTGGTGACATCCGCGGCCAACGTCGCCCTCCCGATCCTGATGGCGGCCGCTTGCGGTGCCAGGGGTGGGGACGTCTCGGACGCCCACCATGCCGGTGTGGACCGACCCCGGTCGCCGGCGACCGTTCGCAGCAGCCTCGTGATCGTATCGCCGACGGCAGGGGAGCGTGGCAACGGCTGGCGTAGCGGCGGGACCACGTGCGGCCGCAACGTGGTGAGACGCCGACTTGGCCGCCCGGGTGCTCGCCGCGGGGGTACGCCCAGGTGCCCGGTCCCAGTCGGTACGGCCGGGGTCGAGACCGTAGAGTCTCGCCGTGATCGAGATCGACGCGCAGGTCGACGTGTCCCACCCCGCTGACCGGGTCTGGCGCGCACTGACCGATCCAGGTCTGCTCGCCCGATGGTTCGCCGAGGTCGTGGCGGGGGAGCCGGGATGGTTGCTGCTGCACACGGCCCAGCTGCCGGGCTTCGACGCCACGGTCGAGCTGGAGGTGATCGACTACCGGGCGCCGGAGCTGCTCGTGGTGCGCTGCCAGGAGAGCGGTCGGCGTTCCCGGCTGACCTGTGCCGTCACACCCACCGCCGAGGGTTCCCGGGTGGCGGTCCGCGAGGAGTTGGAGCACGGCAGCTGGCCTCCGGATCAGGGCGCCAGCCGGGAGAAGTGCTACCAGCAGGCACTGTCGGGTCGGTTGCAGGCCATCCTCGACTGGCTGGCCTTTCAGCAGGTCGATCTGCGACGCGGCGGGTTCGGGATGACGGCCGAGTTGCCGGTGGTCGAGCCGGTTGCCCCGGCATCGGCGGGGCGCCGCCGAGGGGTGCTGATCGGGGCGCTGGTCGCCGCCGTGCTGGCGACCGGCGCCGCGGTCTGGGCCGTGGCGCCGGGCGAACCGGAACGCGCCGCCGCGCCGGACCCGACTCTCCTGCCGACCGCCACGGCCGACGAGGCCGGCTCGTCCCGGGCGACGGCCTCCTCCCGCCCGAGCCGGAGCGCCACCACGACCAGCGCCCGCCCGAGCGCGACCCCCACCGCGAAGCCGTCGCCCACACCGACGTCCGTCGCCCCACCCGTCGCCGTTTTGGCGGCCCGCTACAAGACCGTGTCGACCCGGTTGCTCGGCTACACCGGCGAGGTGGTGCTCGACAACCGGGGCAGCGCGCTCGTGAAGGACTGGCGAGTGGTCGTCACGCTGGCCCAGGGCGGCCTGGTCGTCGACGCCCACGGCGCCGACTGGCGGCAGGACGGACAGGCTGTCACCTTCACCGGTCGATCCGTACCGGCGGGGCAGTCGCGGACGTTCACGTTCGACGTCCGCGACGCCTCGCCGACGAAGGAGCCCGAGAGCTGTGCGGTGGGGGGCAGTCCCTGCGCCGGACTGTGACGTCGCCCGGGGGTCGCGGTCGCCGCTGACCGGCCACGCCGGCCCGGGACAGCCGCCAGCGCGGCGCGGGCGGCGTGACACGTGCGGGGTACGGCCGAGGCCGGGTCCACCCGCCATCCGCCGACGTCGGACTGGCGGAGGGCCGGTGAGAGCCAGCGGCAAGAAGGCGGGCGAGCGGGGTAAGCAGACCTGTGTCCGCAAGCGGTTGGAGGGGGCGGTTGACGTGCGACATCACGAGTTCGTGGGCCAGGTGCAGGCGAGGGCGCGGTTGAGCGACATCGGCGAGGCGACGTCCGCCATCCGGGGGACTTTGCAGACGCTGGCCGAGCGTGTTCCGGAGGGGCTGGCCGAGAACCTCGCCGCCGAGCTTCCCCAGGAGATCGGTGAGTATCTGCGGCAGAACGCCCAGTCATCCGGCGACGGCGTCCGGTTCGGCCGGGACGAGTTCGTGGCCCGCATGGCCGACCGGGCTGGCATGGACCGGCCGCAGGCGGCCTACGCGGCCCGGGTCGTCTTCGAGGTCATGGGTGAGGCAACGCAGGGACGGATCATGGACCGTCTCCAGGCGGCCCTTCCCGCTGAACTCGATGTCCTGGTTCGGGCCGGCAGCAGGGGCGAACTGCCCGACTGAGCGCACCGTTCCCCGGGGCGGCGAATCAGGCCCGTATCCGTCCGAGCGCCGTCACGACCCGTTGTGCCGGGGTGCGACCGGACGGACCTCGACCGGGTTGCCGGGCCCGCCGCCGGCCCGCGACGGATACTTCGGCACGCCCACGCAGGTGAAGAGCAGGGCGGCGAGGTCTTCCGGCTCGCCCAGCAGGCCCGGGACCTCCGAGTCGAGGAAGGTCATCCCGGAGGCGCTCGCGCCGAGGGCGTATGCCGCCAGGTGCAGCCGACCCTCGACCAGCCCGGCGGCGAGTTGCGCTTCGCGGTAGCTGCGGTCGTCGAGCGCCGACAGCCGGGCGGCGGCGATGACGACGTACGCCGCGTCCGCGGCGAGCGACTGGTCGAGGCAGATCCGCAGCAGTTCGTCGCGCAGGTTCCCGGCCCGCAGCGGGGTGGACAGGTCGGGCCACCGGTACAGGCCCGGTGCCGTGTCGTCGACGCCGTGGACGGCCACCCAGTGCGGCACGTCCACGCCGCGCAGGGCCGCGGCCACGGGCCATTCCAGCAGGGGACGTGGCAGCGTCCGGGACCGGTTCATGCGCCGCTGTGAACCGCGCCGGCGCACCACCTCGTCGAGCGGGTCCGACGGTGGGACGTCCGCGAGGGCGGCCGCGTCGGGCCAGGGCGTCGCGCTGGCATCCCGTTCGCCGGCGCGCTGGGCCGCCGTGCACAGCGGCAGTTCGACAGGCGGCAGCTCACCGGGGGCCGCCGGCCCGGTGGGTCGGATCGCCGGTTCGCCGTCGCCGAGGGAGAGCAGGGCCAGGGGGTACTCGTGCACACCGTCCGCGCCGACGAGCTGCCTCACCGTGGCGTCCGGGAAGAGCGTGCGTAACCGCGGTGGGACGCCCGCGCTCGCGGTCGCCGCCGACAGCTGGGACAGCAGCGTGCCGGCGTCCCAGTAGAGGTGCCGCCACCCCCGCTCGGCGTAGCGCCACCCCGTCCGCCAGGGCACGCCCGTCACCACCAGCGTCGTGGCCGCCCCCAGGGCAGCGGGCGCGACCTGGACCAGCGCGTGATGTCTCGGGTCGTACCAGTGCACGCCGTCGGGAATCCCGGCGACGCCGCGGGTGCTCGCGTAGACCTCCAGGGGGAAGCGGGCCCCCGCCGAGCCGGAGGCGCGGTAGAGGACCCGGTGGCCGTTGCGCTCGGCGGTGCGGACGACGCCGGCGCCGAGGAAGAGCACGCGGCCGAGCTGCGCCGCGTCGAGGGGCCGCGCCGGGCAGGCGACGCCGGCGAGGGCGGCCGTCGCGGGCACGCCAGGGTCGGGCAGGTCGCGCGGCAGGGCGACGACCGGCAGACCTTCCGGGTAGCCCTTCGTCGGCGGCGGCAGGGTCTGCGGGTCGTTCGGGACGAGGTCGCGACGCACCCGCGGGTCGTCGAGGGGGACGTCCCACTCGCGGCTCGGCACGTACGACGTCAGTCGGTGCAGCAGCCCGGCACCGGAATCGAGGTCCACGCCGCCATCCTGCCAGTGTGGGGCGGTCGGTCGGCGGGCGATCGGCCACCGGCACAGGCCCCGACGAGTCACCGCCGGACCTGGCGTGGAGAGCCGGTCGCCGGCGGCCACCGTCCACACGGCACATCAGACCCCGACGCGGACAGTGTTCCCTCGTGCTGCCTCAGCGCGGTAGCCTGCTGCGGTCCTCTTGATCAACTGGCCCCGTCGCCTGACCATGCACTCATCCCCAAGGAGCCCTTCGCGTTGCGACCCGTGCAACGTGTGCTCGCCATCGCCGCCAGCCTCGCCATGACGCTGGCAGCCGCACTGGCGATCGCACCTCCCGCCCAGGCCGACCCACCTTCCCGCTCTACGGGCCCTACCCCGCCTCGACCGATATCGACGGTCGCGGGAGCATGGACCCCAACAACCGCACCGCGACCGACCTGTACACCACCGGTGAGCAGATCTACCTGCGCTGCCAGGACTCCGGCATGTCCGCCGGCGGCAGCACGATCTGGGACTACACCCGGGAGGGCTACTGGATTCCCGACGCGTACGTGCGCACCGGCACGAGCGGGTTCCTGCCCAATGTCCCGCGCTGCCTGTCCATCGGCATCAACGGCACCCCGTCCGGCGGCGGCTCGAACTCCGGCCCGTACCCGGTGAAGTTCGCCATCGACGGCCGCGGCAGCGCCAACCCGGACGACCGCATCCGCGTCGACGCCTACCCCGACGGCAGCTCGCTGTACGTACGCTGCCAGGACTACGGCGTCAGCGTCGGCGGCTCGACGCTGTGGATCTACACCACGGACGGCTACTGGGTTCCCGACGCCTACGTCACCACCGGTACCAGCGGTCGGATCACCGGGGTGCCGCTCTGCTCCTCGCTGGGCATCAGCGGCGGCGTCGCCACCAATCCCAACGGCGGCACCCAGTTCAAGATCCGTGCGACGCTCAACGGGTACTTCGAGAAGAGCCTGAGCGCCGGCAACGTCTGGGACAAATACCGCGAGGGCAGCTACGTCACGATCATGTGCCAGGCGTACGGCGAGGTGAACTACGGCGGCTCGGCGATCTGGGACATGACCAGCGACGGCCTCTGGGTCCCGGACTTCTACGTCATCACCGGCTCCAGCAGCCTCGTGATGCGCCAGTGCGACAGCGACGCCCCGTCGGGCGGCGGCAACCGCTTCCTGGCCAAGACCACCCTGAACGGGTACTACGGCAAGAGCCTGACCTCCGGTAGCGTCGTGGACAAGTACCCCGGCGGCAGCTACATCACCATCACCTGCCAGGCGTACGGCGAGTTCAACTACGGCGGCTCGGCGGTCTGGGACAAGACCAGCGACGGGCTGTGGGTGGCCGACTTCTACGTCTCCACCGGCTCGACCGACATCATCCTGCCGCGCTGCGACAGCGACCCCAAGCCCTCCGGTGGACCGGGCAACCCGACCGTGCCGCCGACGCCGAGCCCGGGCAGCGTCGCCTCGTCCAACATCCGCTCGGCGATCGTCAACGCCGCGTACAGCCAGCTCGGCACGGACGAGTGGGGCGACAACTGCAACCCGTACGGCTACCACGGCACGGTCAAGTGCGGCGACCCCTGGTGCTCGATGTTCGCGTCCTGGACATGGCAGCAGGCGGGCATCGACGTGTACTTCCCGTACTCGGGGACGTTCGAGACGTGGGGCAAGAACCGGGGCCTGACCCGGTCCAAGGGCAACATCCGGCCCGGTGACGTCGTGCTCTACGGCTACGACTACTACTCCAGCAAGCACATCGGGGTCGTCGTCGACGTCCTGCCCGACGGTCGCATCACCACCATCGAGGGCAACTACGGCAACACGGTGAAGAAGGTCGGGCCGTTCGACCCGAGCAACCCCGGCGGGGTGCACACCTACGACAACATCTACGCGGTGGTCGCGCCGGTCGCCGATCCGTCCACCGACCGCAAGTGGGGCACCGGCACCGTCTCCGACCAGGACGCCGAGAACGACGGCATCGACGGCGACGAGGAGCTGTGCGCCGTGTCGGCGTACCCGGGCGTGTACTACACCGGCTGCCTGGAGTACTCCGGCAGCAGCGTCAAGCCGCACCTGTACGCGGTACCCCTGAGCACGTCGGCGGTCATCCGGGGCAGACTCACGATGATCGACTCGGCGGGCAACCTCCAGCTGACCACCTGTCAGGCCGCGTACTACGCCAACGACAGATCGTGCGACGGTCCCAGCTACGTCTCCACCAACGGGGGAGTGACGGTGCTGCAGACCGGCATCGAGATCAACGGTGGCTGGAAGCAGACCCTGCGGGTGGCCAGCATGAACGTCGACGGCGAGCAACAGCAGACGGGCACCTGGTGCGGTCCCACCGCGGTGCAGGCCATCCTCAAGTCCCTCGGCAAGACGCCGCTGGACACCCAGGCCGGCTACGCGAGCAAGCTCGGCACCGACTCCCTGGGCACCAACCCGTGGGACGTGCGCGACGTGCTCAACGCCGAGCTCGCCGGCAAGTCCGGGATCGTGGACTACGTTTATCACGACTACGCCGCCGAGGGCGCCACCAGCGCCAAGTGGGACCTGGTCATGAACAAGCTCGCCCGCTCCGTCGACCTCGGCCAGCCCGCGGCGGTCGTGGTGCAGACCAAGGACATCCCGTGGTGGGACAACGACGAGACGTACACCATGCACTACCTGGTCGTGCAGGGATACTCCGGCATCAAGGGCGACGGGTCGTACGACATCGACAAGTTCGTCCTCTGGGATCCCGCCCGCGATGACCACTACCTGGCCACCGCGAGCGAGATGTACAGCATGACGAACATGGACGGCATCCCGGGCCAGGGCCACATGGTCGTCGTCGCCGAATAGCGGCGGCCGAGTAGTCGGGTGGGCCGGGCCCGCGGCCCGGCCCACCCGACGCGGTTCACGGTGGCACGCCGGGCCAGAGCCCGTCGCCCGGCACCGATGCTTCGGTGCTCGCCGAAGCGACACGCCCGTACCGTCGGCGCCCATGACAACCCGCGCCGACCAGTCCAGCGCCACCGAGCACGTGACGATCAACCCGAAGATCTTGTACTTCGGCACCCCGGTGGTGCTGCTCAGCACCCAAAACCACGATGGCAGCGCCAACCTCGCGCCGATCTCCTCAGCGTGGGCGCTCGGCCATGTCGTGGTGCTCGGGCTGGGCCGCAACAGCCAGAGCGCCCGCAACCTCGTCGCACGGCGCGACATGGTGATCAACCTTCCGGCGGCGCACCAGTGGGAAGCGGTCGAACGCCTCGCCCCACTGACCGGCCGAAGCCCGGTACCGACCGACAAACGGGACCGCTTCCGGTACGAGCCGGACAAGTTCGGGGCTGCCGGTCTTCGCCCCCTGCCATCCCGGCACGTTGGACCGCCGCGGGTCGCCGACTGCCCGCTGCACCTGGAGGCCCACGCCACCCGGGTGCGAGCCGACGCGAGCGGTGAGTTCCTCATCGTCGAGGCTCGCGTGCTGGCCGTGCACGCCGACCGCCGCGTCGTGGTGCCTGGCACCGATCACATCGACCCGGCCACCTGGCACCCGCTCATCTACAACTTCCGCCACTACTTCGGTCTCGGCGACGAGCTCGGCCGCAGCTTCCGCTCCGAGACGCCCACACAGTGAGGCCAGGCGGCTCCGGCCTCGACCAGGCGGGCCCGGCCCGGGACCTGCCGCCGGCAGCGCGAGGGCGTACGACCGCGGCGAGGCGGGCCTGGAGCGCGACAACCGGTACGGTTCGGGTCGGGCTCAACAGTCGGCGCCGACGCCGACGCCGAAGCGCTCCTGCCGCCCCTGCGCCCGTACGATCAGCGGCACGCACGTCGGCGTCCGCACCGCGTAACCGCCGGCGAAGGCCACCCACCCGCTACCGCTCGGGCACGCCGGTACGTGGATCGTCGTCCCCTCGGGGCCCGGGCTGCCCCAGCCGATCCGGGCGCGGGTGACCGCCTCCGGTGCCACCATGATCTCGACCGGGGTGCCGGCGCGGACGACCAGCCCCTGCTTGGCGAAGAGCCAGTCCGGCTCACCCGATTGCCGCGGGGCCAGCGTCTTGGTCGGCACCGCGACAGCGTCCAGGACCAGCCGGTACTCGTCATTCGGCGGGGTGGTGACGCCGAGATCGTGCGAGCACGGCACCACCGGGCCAGGGCCGGAGGTCTCGGTGCCGACCGAGCCGGACGCGGTTACGGTCACGGCGGCGTGGGGCGACCGGCTGCCGGCCGGGGGCTCGTCGACGACGGAGCAGCCAGCCACCACCCACGCAGCCAGGAGCACCAGCCCGGACCCGGCGGTGTGCTCCCGCCGTCTGCGGTCGTCCACGCATGGATGACACCGCGCCGCCTGACGAGGTTCCCGGCGCGGACTGACGCCACGCGCCACGTGGGGTTCTCAGCCACGGCGAGTCCCATCCTCGTGTGCCCGACGGTGCCGAGGCAGCCGGCGTGGCCATCGCCAGCGTCGCGAGCATCGCGGCGAGCGCCACGACCGTTCCGTACCGTCGTCCGCCCGTGGCGTCGCTCCCTCGACCGGCTGTTTCCGCGGACCATCCTCGCCGGACGGCGCCGCCGATAGCGCCGAGTGTCGCGGACGAGACGCGGCGTGATGGCTGCCAGGGCAGCCGACCGACGGAAAATCTCGTCTTGACAAGAAAAGTTGTCGGTGGGAGAGTCGTGTCATGTTCGACATCGCAGTGATCGAGGATCCGGCGGCGGCCGAGGTGTCGCTGGACCCGATGCGGGCCAGCCTGCTGGCCGAGCTCGCCGAGCCGGCCTCCGCGACGATGCTCGCTGCCCGGGTCGGCCTGCCCCGGCAGAAGGTCAACTACCACCTCCGAGCGCTGGAGCAGCACGGCCTGATCGAGCTGGTGGAGGAGCGCCGCAAGGGCAACGTCACCGAGCGGGTCATGCGGGCCACCGCGGCGTCGTACGTCATCTCGCCGAACGCCCTCGCCGCCGTGCGGCCCAACCCGTCCCAGTCGCCGGACCGGCTGTCGGCGCGGTGGCTGCTCGCGGTCGCGGCCCGTCTCGTGCAGGACGTCGGCGCACTGATCACGGGTGCGGAGCGGGCGCAGAAGCGGGTGGCCACCTTCGCGGTCGACGCCACCGTCCGGTTCGCCTCGGCGAGTGACCGGGCCGCGTTCGCCGACGAGCTGGCGGCGGCGATCACCGCCCTGGTCGGCAGGTACCACGACGAGAAGGCCCCGGGCGGGCGTGAGCACCGGGTGGTGCTCGCCCTGCACCCCAGCGTCAACCCCACCGGCACGGAACCCGAGGAGCCCTGACATGACCGCCATGACCACCACCGCCCGTACCCAGCCGACCGGCCCGACCGTGAGCGCCGCCGGCCGGCGCCGCCGGCAGCGCGCCCGGTGGGTGGGCGCCGCGGTGGCCGCGAACAGCCTGCTCTACCTGGTCGCCCGCGCCGCCGGGACGGATTTCACGCTCACCGAACCGGATGCGATGCGGTCGCACCCGCTGATCCTGCCGGAGATCGCCATCTTCAGCCTGGTCTTCGCGCTGCTCGGCTGGGGCACCCTCGCGCTGCTCGAGCGGTACATCCGCCACGCCCGGGTGGTCTGGAGCGTGCTGGCCGGCGCGGTGCTGCTCGCCTCCTTCGTCCCGGTCTTCATCGAGCAGGCCACGGTGGACACCCGGATCATGCTGTGCGTGCTGCACGTCGTGGTGGCCCTGGCGCTGCTGCCGATGCTGCGCCACCGGGTCGGGACGCCCGTCCGCTGACCCACGTACTCACCATCAGGCGCCCCGTCTCGCGGTGGCTGCCATCGCGCCGCCGGCGACCGAATCCCGAATGACGTACGACGACAGAACATCGAGTGAAAGGCGTGGACCATGGGACACCGCTTCGAGCTGCAGAAGGACATCGAGCTGGCCGCCACTCCCGAGCAGGTGTGGGAAGCGATCGCGACCGGCCCCGGCCTCGACTCCTGGTTCATGGGCCGAAGCGAGGTGGAACCGGAGGTGGGCGGACGGGCCCGCCTGAGCATGGCCGGCCACGTCGACGAGGCGACGATCACCGCGTGGGAGCCCGGCAAGCGGTTCGCGGACCGCACCGAACCCGGACCGGACGGCATCTTCATGGCCATCGAGTACCTCATCGAGGGACGTGACCAGGGCAGCACGGTGCTGCGGCTGGTGCAGAGCGGCGTGCTCGGGGACAACTGGGAGGCCGAGTACGAGGCGATGACGACCGGCTGGGACATGTACCTCGGGACGCTCGCCGCCTACCTCGCCCACTTCCCCGGGCGGACCGGCACCCCGGTCACCGCGTTCCGCCCCGGCGTCGGCGGCCCCGACCGGGCGTGGGCGGCGGTCACCGACGCCTTCGGCATCTCCGGGCCGGTCACCGAGGGAGCGCCCGTCCGACTCACCGTCGACGGACTGCCGCCGATCGAGGGTGTGGTCGACCTCGCCGGTTTGCCCACCTACGTCGGCGTCCGCACCTCCGACGCGCTCTACCGGTTCCTCCACTCCGGCATCGAGCGGGGCGACACCCTCGTTCTCGGCCACCACATCTTCGCCCCCGACTCGGACCCGGCCCGGACCGAGCAGGCCTGGCAGCACTGGCTGAACGCGCTGCCCGTCGGCTGATCCGTTCCCGAGTTCCGCTCGACCACCTGACGTACGACCGGAGGCGGCTTCTCCCACGACAGCGGGAGCGGCCGCTTCCGCCGCTCGGTCCCGGCATCTCGCCGACCCGGGCCCGGGCCCGGTGCTACCGGGACCGCTTGCCGGAGCAGGCCACGGACCGTCAGGTGGCACCCATCGCGGACCGGGTGAGGCCTGGCGACGACGGTACGCTGAGCCCGTGGATCGGTGTGACGAGTGCGCATTCGTCTACGCCGGCGTGTCCGGTACGGACCTGCCGCGGCTGCTGCGCGAGCTGGGCGCGCGGTACGCGGCCGCATTGGACGAGGTTCCGGACCTGCGCCGACGGCCGGCCGAGCGGGTGTGGTCGGCGCTGGAGTACACCTGCCACGTCCGGGATGTGCTCCGGGTCCAGGGCGAGCGCCTGGTGTTGGCCCTCACCGTCGAGGAACCGGAATTCCCCCCGATGGGGCGTGACGAGCGGGCCGTCGCGGACGCGTACAACGAGCAGGAGTCGGCGGTCGTGCTCGCCGAGCTGGGGGCGGCCGCCGACGACCTGGCGGCCCGGTTCCGCACGCTCGGCCGGTCGGAGCTTGCCCGCACCGGCATCTACCCCTGGCCGCGACCGCAGGCTCGGACGCTGCTCTGGCTCGGCCAGCACACGATCCACGAGGGCGAGCATCATCTGCTCGACATCCGTCGTGCCGCCCGTTCCCAGACCACCGGCGCGGCCTGACCCCGACAGCCGTACGCCCAGGAGATCCGTCTCGTGCCCCGCGGCGTGATCGGCCCCGCGGTGCCGGCCGCGGACGTGCGCCGGTGGCCTTCTGCTCCTGAGTGGCGTCCTCGGCGCCGATCCGACCCGGACGCCAACGGGCATCTGTTGTCGACACATATCTCGAACCACTCGGCATGTCGGCCGCCTGAAACGTCGTCCGGCATCCGGAGAAGAAGTGACCGTAGTCACGAATAGCACCGTTCTTCGGGCCCGAATCCGCGGGCATGGCGGTGGTCGGCGTGCCGAGGACGGATCCCATAGGGCGCGGATCGGTCATTGTGCCCGCCGCCGCACTGCTGCTGGAAGGTGGTACACGTCACCTGGTGATTCGTCCTTCTTAAGACCTGGAACGTCTTGCCGGCCAGGTGGGTGTAAAGGGCGGGCAGTAGTGCCAAAAATCTGGTCGGCACGCTGGGTGTGAACGGCGGAGGACGCGCCGGACCAGGTGGTACGACCGTTGGCGCGTACTCCTTCGACGGGGCTGCCACGGGTCATCCCGGCCGCCCGCGCGGTGACCGTAATCAGGGCGCCGAATGTCGGTGCCGGTCGTTAATCTGCCTGCGGACGTCGCGCACCGCACGTGACACCCTCCCGCGCCGACGGGCGCGGCGCCGCCCGCCGTTCGCCGGCCGACCCGAATTCAGGAGACTTTTGTGACCCAGCAATCCGTCGCGACACCGGACAAGCTCGACGCCGCGGTTTTCAAGGTGGCGGGGGTCGTCGTTCTCGGTGCGATCATGTCGATCCTCGACGTGACGGTCGTCAGCGTCGCGTTGCCGACGTTCCAGAGCGAGTTCGACGCGTCCTACGCCCGGGTCGCCTGGACCATGACCGGCTACACCCTCGCGCTGGCCACGGTGATCCCGCTTTCCGGGTGGGCCGCCGACCGGTTCGGCACCAAGCGGCTCTACATGATCGCGCTGGCGCTGTTCACGATCGGGTCGGGGCTGTGCGCCACTGCCGACACGATCGGGGAGCTGATCGGCTACCGCGTGCTGCAGGGGCTCGGCGGCGGCATGCTCATGCCGCTGGGCATGACGATCATGACTCGGGCGGCCGGGCCCAACCGGATCGGCCGGCTGATGGCCGTCCTCGGCATCCCGATGCTGCTCGGGCCGATCGGGGGCCCGATCCTGGGCGGCTGGCTGATCGACACGGCGAGCTGGCACTGGATCTTCCTGATCAACCTGCCGATCGGTGTCGTCGGGCTCGTCTACGCCCAGCTGGCGTTGCCGAAGGACAATCCCGAGCCGTCGGAGTCGTTCGACTTCCTCGGCATGCTGATGCTCTCGCCGGGGCTCGCTCTGTTCCTCTACGGCGTCTCCTCGCTGCCCGAGGCCGGCACCTTCGCCGACGCCGAGGTGTGGGCGCCCATGCTGGTCGGCGCGGCGCTCGTCGTCGGGTTCGTTCTCTACTCCTTCAGGCCCCAGCACCCCCTGCTCGACCTGCGGCTGTTCGCCAACCGCAACCTGACCCTCGCGTCGGTGACCCTGTTCGTGTTCATCATCGCGTTCATGGGCGCCGGCCTGCTGTTCCCGAGCTACTTCCTGCAGGTTCGCGGTGAGTCGACGCTGGCCGCCGGCCTGTTGATGGCGCCACAGGGCATCGGCGCGATGATCACGATGCCGGTCGCCGGAATGCTGGCCGACCGGGTGCCCGTCGGTCGCACGGTGCCGTTCGCGCTGGTGCTCATCGCCCTCGGTTTCTTCGGGTTCACCCAGGTCGACCCGCACACCTCGTACGTGCTGCTGTGCGGGTCGCTGTTCGTCATGGGCCTCGGCATGGGTGGCACGATGATGCCGGTCATGACGTCGGCGCTGCGGACGCTGCACGCTCAAGAGGTGGCCCGTGGCTCCACGCTGGTCAACATTCTCCAGCAGATCGGTGGCTCGGTCGGCGCCGCGGTGATGTCGGTGATCCTCACCAACGAGCTGAACGGATCCCGGCCGATCCCTGGCGCGACCGATCCGAGCGGCAATCCGGTCACCGAGGCCGGGCTGGCCATCGCCGCCCAGCAGCAGCCGGAGCTGATCCAGCAGTTCCCGGTCGATCCGGCGCTCATCGAACGCGGGCTCGACTTTGCCGCCGGGTCCTTCGCCACCACGTTCTGGATCGGGTTCGCGCTCGTGCTGGCCACGTTCATCCCGGCCGCGTTCCTGCCGCGCCGGCGCGAGCGCTCGCGCGTGCTCGACGACCCGAAGGCGGAGCAGGTGAAGACCCCGGTCGTCATCCACTGACCGCCGCCGTCGGGGCCGCCGGGCACGTCCTGGCGGCCCCGCTCTGGCGAGCACCCGTGTGTCGGGCGGGCCGACAACCCTCGGGAGCCTCATCGAAGTCACCGCCGCCGCATGATGGCGTAGACCATCCTGCTGCTGGCGAACTCGGAGACGGTGACGAGTTCCCAGCCGAACGTCTCGAGCACTTCCGCAGCCGCGACGGCCTGGGCGACCTGATCGCCGCCGATCCCGTGGTGGGACACGACGGACAGCAGCCGGTAGGGGTAGGCGCGCAGGTAGGCGCGGCCCTCCAGGATCGCCTGGGCGGTGACCGTGCGGGTGCGGGTGATCTGGTCAGCGGTTTCGAGGCCGGTCATGTCGGCACCATAGTGGCTTGTCGCACGGGCAGTTCCGGTCGACGACAACGGGTATGTTCGGGGTCGTGCGTGAGCTGCCCCGCGTTGCCCGTCTTGTTGCCGCGCTCGGTGTCGTCCTCGCCATCGGCGGCTGCGACGGCGGCGGGCAGGTTCCTGCCGCTGCGCCCACCGAAACGGCTGAGGCATCACCCTCCGGTGCCTCCTCGTCCGCCGGTGGACCTTCCTACCGCGCCCTCGACCTGGACCTCTGCGGGCGTACGGATCTCCGGCCGCTCGCGGACCTTGCGCTGACGGTGATCCGGACCGACCCGAAGCCGCCGGTCGGGCGCCCCGGGGCGGCGTGCCTGTTCGAGATGCGCAGCAGCGCGGGCCACGAGGCGAACCTGCGCGTGGAGGCGTCCACGCCGGCGACCGTGGCCGAGGCGCGCCTGCTCTACCGCGGCACGCAGCAGGCCACGGGGATGACACCGGTGGGAGCGGTGGCGGAGGTGGGGGAGGAGGCCGAGGCCTTCACCAAGCGGTCCGAGCCAGGGTTCAAGTACGCCGAATACCTGGTCCATGCCCGCACCGGCAACCTGGTGGTGAAGGTGTGGCTGGCCGTGGGCGGTGAATCGTACGCCCCGACGTCGACGCTCGCGGAGAAGTCTCTGACCATTCTCAAGGCGACTCAGGCGGCGGTACCCACCGCCTGATCCTCCACCCCGGATGAGGCGCGCAGCGGTGGGGTCCCCCGGTCACCTCGCGGGTCGGGCCGCCCGGCTCGCCGGCAGGGGACCGACCGCGGCCGGCGCGGACATGCAGGGCCGGTTCGGCTGCCGTGGCGTACGCGCCGGACTGCGGCGTCCGGGGCTCAGCCGCGGACGGCTTGCGGCCACCGTCCCTCGGGCAGTTTCGAGTAGTCCCCGACCTGGGTGGCGATGTCCCGCACGTTGCCCAACGCGTCGACGAACCGCTGCCCGATGGTGAGCAGGGTGTCGAGACCGGCGGTCACGAGGTCACCGACGGACTTGGCGAGGGTGGAGATGGCCCACGGCAGGTCGATCACGGTGGTGGCCTCGGTGGCGGCCTGCACCAGCTTGCCCGCGAGACCGGTGACGATCTTGGCGAGTTCGACGGCGTAGTCGACGTTCGCCTTGGCGATCTTGAACAGCCACTGGCTGATGAACTCCGACTTGAGGACGGACTCGTCGACCGCGGCCTTCTGCTTGACGGCCTTGGCGTGGTAGGCGCTCGCCGCGTCGCCGGTCCACTTGGCGAGGTTCTCGTTCACCGGCTCGGTCGTGACGAAGGACAGGTCGGAGATGGGCGTCTTCACGTCGTTGACCCAGCGGAAGCTGATATTGATCAGCGAGAGCACCGGTAGTTGGTGCTCCAGGGCATAATCGACGCGGTCGAGGACGGCATCCAGCGCCGCGCGGGTGGTGTCGAGGTTCTGCTTGATCCACCACAGCGCCGCTGGCCCGAGGAGCCACTTCCAGTCATTCACCTCGTCGACGATGTCGTTGAACGTGCCGACGGCCGTGTCGATCCCGGAGCGGATCTGGTCGAACGCCTTGTTGAACGGCTCGCCGTACTCGACGTCGGTGGTTCCTGGCTGCACGTGCTCGTGTCCTTCGTGGGTCAGGCCGAGTAGATCTTGTTGAGATCCAGAGAAATGATTTTGTCCGCGCGGTCGTACTCGTCGGCGATGCGCCGAAGCGCGCCACCGATCTGCTCGAACTCGGTCACCGCGCCGCCGAGGATGTCGACCAGGAAGGAATGGAAGTCGCGGTACGCCATCGAGTGGATGAGCGCGTTCGCGTCACCGATGAAGAAGGCCGAGACGTCGAGGTGCAGCTGCTCCGCCGCGGTCTTGACCGCCGCCACCCGGTCGGACAGCTCCAGCCACTTGCCGCCCTCGTCGCGGACCGCGTCGGTGATGACGTTCAGTTCGTCCACAGGTGAGCACCTCAGGATCCGTTCGGCGAGCGGGCCAGAGCGTAGCTTTGGAAGAGGGAGAGCGCTTCGACCTGCACCTGGCCGGCATCCAGTCGGGCGATACGTCCGGCGTCGCCGGTGACGGCGACGATGCTGCCACCCCGTACCCGCAGCGTCAGGCAGCCACGAGGGCTGGAGATCTGCCGCTCGACGTCGACATCCGGCCTGCGTGCCACACGCTCGAGGTCCGCGTCGATGTCGCGCAGTGTGCGCCACGTTCTGCGGAGCCAGAGGTGCTCATCGACCTCGTCGTGCGCGGCGGTGCCGGCTGGCAGTGCCGGCGGGGTGCGGGCCCCGTCCTGGTCGGCCGGCAGCTGGTGGAGCGCCGCGATCTCAAGCGCGGCCTGCAGAGCTGCGGTGTAGGCCGCGAAAAGCGCGTCCGCGACGCCGTCGACGCCGACCCGGCCGCGCCAGTCACGCGCGACGGACACGTCCTCCACGTTGCGATCCGCGTCGAGGTACACCGTCACCGACCCGGTCCGATCCTGACCAAAGTGGACGCCAGCCGTCGCCCGTGGGTCCGTCTCACGCAACGCCCGGTCGGCCCGTGCCTGCAGTTCCGCGTCGTCTCCGAGGACGTCGAGGCTTGCCAGGGACAGGCGAACGTTTCGTCTGTCTCGTTGCATTCCTCCCCCGGCCCGTCACATCGACCAATCGCGCACGGCGCCTGCCCGTCGCGGCGAAGCAGAACCACCGTACGTGAAGAAACCTGCGCTGTGGGCCCCGGCCGTCGTCGCAGAGCCGAGCCGAAGCGGCGACGGATCTCCGGAGTGCGCCCAGGCCCTCACCCCGGAGTCGTTCACCGCCCATACAATCGTGTGTCACCTGTCACACCCGGCTGCGGTCATCCGCGCCGGGACGTAGCTCGGGCGCGAAGGGGAGCGCGAGGGTGAGCCCACGCCATGGATCCGGTCCTGACGGTATCTGGCGGCTCGGGCCGGTCCGCCTGTTGATGGTGGTGGGAGTCGGCTACCTGACCATCGTGCTGACGCTGGCGGCGGTCAAGTTGGATCTCGACGCCGGACAGTCCGCGGCGGGCGGATCTCCGGGGACCGGCGGGGTGACGGACCAGGGATCCTCCGGGGTGGAGGAGCGCGACGCCTCCAGTGCGCCGGTCATCACCCCGACCCCGGCGGTCGGCCCAGGGGAGATGCGCGTCGGATCGGTGGAGAACCGGTCGGCGACACCACCCGCGCCGCGGCCGCCCGCTGCCCAGCGGCCCACCACCCCGGGCACACCGCCGCTCGTGACGTCCTATGAGGCCGAGTCGGCGACGAACGGGCTGGCGGGCACCACGATCTACGCCTGTTCCGGCTGCTCCGGCGTGAAGAAGGTGGGCAGAATCGGCCGCGGCATGGGAACCCTGCAGTTCAACGGCGTGGTCGCCCGAACGGGCGGGTCGGCCACCGTGACGATCGCCTACGTCAACGGTGGGTCTCCGCGGGTGGGACAGATCAGCGTGAACGGCGGGGCCCCGATCACGCTGACCTTTCCCGGCACGGGCGGGTGGAGCAGCATCGGCGCGATCGTCGTGACGGTGAACCTCCGACCCGGGCCCAACACGCTAAAGATGTTCAACCCGTACGCGGCGGCCCCCGACTTCGACAAGATCACAGTCAGCGTCCGATAGCCCCCGGGACCGGCCGCGCACGCCGTGCACCGACCACCATCGCGCTGAGCGGGTGTGTTCGGGCCCTGCCCGGGTGTCCCCGCAGCCGGGACGCGAGTGAGGCGGCGGGATGGGTCGAGCCGGCGGAGGGCTACGCGCGGCGCAGGTGCGGCCGGGCCGGGGTGGGCCGCTCGTCGAGTCGTGCGGCCGAGACGGTCAGCGACGACCTGCGGCTGTTCGCTTCTTCGGTGCCGCCGCCGCTGGGTTGCCGGCCTGGCGTCGACCTCGTACGCAGTTCAGCGCTGCGGCGGTCTGGGCGAGGTGGTCGCGCGTGGTGTCGGTACCCATGAACGCCGATGCCGAGCACAGCTTCTCCAGGGCCTGCGGACGGGAAGATCGACTTGGTGTACTCGACGAACACCTCGTCACGGTCCCGCCTCACGGGCGGTGGTATGGCGGGAAGGGGGCAGGTTCAACAGTGATCATGAGTGCTCCTCACGCCGGCGGTTGGTCTGCGTGCCGTGATCAACCTCGCGCAGGCCAAGCACATCCTTCCGTGAACACGCATCGGCAACGGGCCCTTCGCGAAACCTGTCGCGTCCGATGGGTGGGTTGGGCGCTGGCCGACGGACGACACGTTCGCGCACGAGGAGACGTGGCGTTTGGGTATGGTTGTTCGGAATAGTCCGCTGGTTTCGGATATGCCCACGGTTGGCCACACCTACCGCCCGTAGGGCTCGGACCGGCGACGTGACACCTCAAGTCCCGCGAAGATCGACACGCTGAGGTGGTGGAGGTGACGCAACGGCTGGCGCTGGGGCTGGCGGCGCTCGTCCTCGGGGTGGGCGGATGCTCCAGCGTCCCACCCGCGCCACCGCCCGAGGTTGTCGAAGGCGACGTCGAGCGCGGCATGCGCTTGATCGAGTACTACGGCTGCGGGACCTGCCACACGGTGCCGGGCGTGCGCGGTGCCGACGGTTTGGTGGGCCCGCCGCTGGCCGGGATCGGGGACCGCTCCTACCTCGGTGGTCAGCTCACCAACAATGCCATCAACATGCAGCGATGGATTCGTGATCCGCAGGCGGTGGCGCCGGGCACGGCGATGCCGAGCTTGGGTGTGACCGAGGCCGACGCTCAGGACCTCACGGCCTTTCTGTTCACCCTGAAATGACGTTCCTGTTCGTCCTGAACTGAGAGGAGGGCCAGGTGCCGGCCACCGAGTGGGGCAGGTTCCAGGTCCGGCACGCCGTGCCGGCCGGCCGGCTGGCCACGCTCGCCGTCGCCTGCATGTTCGGCCTGCCTCCGGCGGTCCCGCCAGCCTCGACGGCGGCTTCCCCGCCGGTGTCGTCCCTGGCGGCGGAGCTCCCGCGGGCGCCACAGGACGCGGACCGCGGCGCGCTGCTGTACTACCGGGACTGCGCCGGCTGCCACGGGCAGCGCGGTACGGGCACCACCCAGGGGCCGCCGATCGCCGAGGCCGGCGCGGCGTCGGTGGATTTCCAAGTCGGCACGGGCCGGATGCCACCGTCCTCGCGCGAGGGGGACCGCCGATCCGGCCCGGCCTACCCTCCGGAGGACATCGACGCGCTGGTGCGTTACGTCGCCGGCTTCGGTGACGGACCACCGATCCCGGAGGTGGAACCGGGCGATGTCGCTACCGGCCAGGCCTTGTACCTGGTCAACTGCGCTGCTTGCCACTCGGCAACCGGAGCGGGCGGGGCGCTCCCGGGCGGCCGGACGGCGCCCGCACTCGACCGGGCGACAGCTGTCCAGGTCGCGGAGGCTGTCCGGGTCGGACCCGGAGCGATGCCGGCGTACCCGGCGTCCCTGCTTGACGACCGCGAGGTGAACGCCATCGTCGCCTACGTGGAGGTCCTGCAGAACAAGCGACAGGACCTGGATCCGGGTGGGCTGGCCCTGGGCCGGATCGGCCCGCTCTACGAGGGTCTCGTCGGGCTCGCCGTCGCGGCGCTGCTGCTCGTGTTGCTCGGGCGCTGGCTGGGTAGGCGCGAGTCGAAGGGGGCGAGCGGATGAGCGCCGGGCGAGGTGCTGCGCCGGCGGCGGTTTTGTTCGTCGTCGCCGTCGTGGCGGCGGCCGGCTTCGCCACGGCGTACGTCATGGACGCCGGGACGCAGTGGCTCGGGGCCACCCTCGGCCTGGCGCTCGTCTCGCTGGCCCACGGGCTGGCTGTCTGGGCGCGACGCCTCCTGCCCGCCGGCGGGTACGTCGAGGCGAAACCCGACCCACCGGAGAAGTCCCGGGTACTGCCGGTCCCGGTGGTTCACGAGGAGTCCCCCGCGCCGCATTCCGGGCTGCGCCGTCTGCTCGTCCTCGCGGTCGGCGCCGTGGGCCTGGCCGCGCTGTTTCCGCTCCGTTCGCTGCTGGGCCCCCGCCCGAGGAATCCCGTCGAAGAGCTGCGGACCACCCCGTGGCAGGCCGGGCGCCGGTTGCTGGACACCCGCAACGCACCGGTGCGGCCGGACGACGTGGCTTCCGACAGCATCGTCATCGTCCACCCGCAGGACTACCCGGACGCGGCCGGCGCACCGGCGTTCCTCGTCCGGCTGAACCCGGCGGCTCCCGCCGCAGGCTCGCCGGGCATCGATGGCCTGGTTGCCTACTCCCTGCTGTGCACGCATGCCGGATGCCCGGTGGGGCAGTACGAGCCCGACGCCGGCCGGGTGTTCTGCCCGTGCCACCAGTCGGTGTTCGATCTGCGGGCCGGAGCTCGACCGATCAGCGGGCCGGCCGCCCGCCCGCTACCGTCGTTGCCGCTCGAGGTCGACGGCGACGGCTACCTACGTGCCGCGGGAGAGCTCAGCTCCCGTCCGGGCGCGGGATTCTGGAGCCGGCCGTGATCGTCCGCCGGTTGGTCCGCGCACTGGACTCGCGTCTGGGTGTCCGACCCGTGGTGCGCAAGGCACTGGCCAAGGTGTTCCCGGACCACTGGTCGTTCATGCTCGGCGAGATCGCCCTGTACGCGTTCGCGGTGCTGGTACTCACCGGGGTCTTCCTCACCTTCTTCTTCGTTCCGAGCAGCGCCGAGACCATCTACCGGGGCAACTACTCCCCGCTGGACGGCGAGCCGGTGTCCGCTGCCTTCGCCTCCGCGGTGGCGCTCAGCTTCGACGTACCGGCCGGGCTGCTCATGCGGCAGACGCACCACTGGGCTGCGCTGATCTTCGTGGCGGCGATCGCCGCGCACCTGCTCCGGGTCTTCTTCACCGGCGCCTTCCGTCGCCCGCGCGACGTGAACTGGCTGGTGGGCGTGACCCTGCTCGCGCTGGTCCTGCTCACCAGCTTCGTCGGCTACTCGATGTCCGACGACCTGCTCTCCGGCACCGGTCTGCGGATCGCCTACTCGGTCGTCGAATCGGTGCCGGTGGTCGGCGTGTGGCTGGCTTTCCTGCTGTTCGGCGGCGAGTTTCCCAGCGACCTGATGGTGCCGAGATTCTTCGTGGCACACGTGCTGTTGTTCCCCGCGGCGCTGGTCGCCCTCATCTCGCTGCACATGGCGATCCTGGTCCGGCAGCGGCACACCCAGTTCCCGGGGCCCGGCCACACCGAGCACAACGTGGTGGGCTCGCGCCTGTGGCCCGGCTACGCCGCCCGGACGATGGCCCTGTTCGGCTACGTGGCGGGCACCGCCCTCACGCTGGGCGGGCTGGTGCAGATCAACCCGATCTGGCTCTACGGACCCTACGACCCGGCCCAGGTCACCACGCCGGCCGCGGCCGACTGGTATCTCGCCTGGGCGGACGGGATCCTCCGACTGTCCCCACCCCTGGAGTTCCGGATGTTCGGGTACCTGGTGCCGTCGCAGTTCCTGCCCGGCCTCGTGCTCGCCGTGGCGCTTCTCGGGCTGTACGCGTGGCCGTTCCTGGAGGCAAGGCTGACCCGCGACCGTGGGCCGCGGCATCTGCTCGACCGACCGCGCGACCATCCGATGCGCGTCGGCGTCGGGGTCGCCGCGCTGACCGCATTCGTGGTGCTGACGGCGGCCGGATCCAACGACGTCATCGCGTTCCTGCTGGAGGTGCCCGTCACGAGCGTCACGTCGGCCCTGCAGGCGCTGGTGCTGACCCTGCCCTGGGTGACCGGTGCGACGGCGTACTGGGTCGCCAGGGCGCTGCGGGACAGGCCGGGTTCGAGTCTTGGCTCGTTGAGCTTGTCCGACGTGCGCTCGTCCGCCCGCCCGGCGTCCCGGTCGGGCATCCCCGCCGCCCGAGGTGAGGCCCCCGTCGCGTCGGACGCCGCGGTGGAACTGTGGCAACGGGCGGGGGAGGGGTGGCG